>CANRSN010000085.1 GCA_947642455.1 uncultured Clostridiaceae bacterium | reverse complement strand
GGAAATACTAATCGTATTTCTGTTCCTTCATTTTGAACTGAATTTAGCTCTATTGCTATTCCTAATTTATTGCATAGGTTTTTACATAGATACAATCCGATTCCTGTAGATTTTTTACCTATCAACCTTCCATTTGTTCCTGTAAATCCTTTTTCAAATACTCTTGTTATTTCTCCTTTTTTTATTCCTATTCCATTATCTTTAATATAAAGTATCACATTTTCTTTTCCTTGCTTTGAATATATTTCAATCTCTAAATTTCTATCTTGCTTTTTATACTTTATACTATTTTGAATAATTTGATTCAATATAAATACTATCCATTTATTGTCTGTATTTACTTCTAAATCTAAATCGTGAACATTAATAGATATTCTTTCATGTATTAAAATATTTTTATTCTTCTTTATACTCTCATTTACAATATCTTTTAAATTAACTTTTTTTACATAGTAATCTTTTTCTACAGTATTACTTCTTGCATAATATAAAGCCTGTTCTATGTAATTTTCTACTTTGTTTAATTCTTCATCTATACTTTTTGTAACTTCATTTTTATTGTTTTCTATTATCAATTTACTTGCTGCTATTGGTATTTTTATCTCGTGAATCCATAATTCTATGTACTCTTTATAATCTTCTTGTTTATATTTATATCTATTTACATTTTCCACCATTGATTTATTTATTTGCTCTAATAAGTCTTTTAATATTTTACCTTCCATAAAACTTGGTACTTTTATAATCTCACTAATTAAGTATTTGTCATCTAAGTTATTTAAAGTATCTTCTAAATCTTTATAAAATCTTTGCTTTATAAAATATTCTATAGAAAGTCCTATTATATATAAAAATATTATAGTAACTGGAATATATATTTTTATGAAATTTACAAATGGGTATGGAATTAAAAAGATTTCTATAGTAGCGATTCCAGATAATAGTAATACAGTCAAAAGTATTTTATCTTTTATAAAACTTTTAAAATTCATATCAGTTCTCTCCCTTTAGCATATAGCCTTGTCCTCTTTTGGTTTCAATAATATCTTTTAGTCCTAATTCTTCTAATTTACTTCTTAATCTAGTAATATTAACACTTAAAGTATTATCATCAACAAAACAATCATTTTCCCAAAGTACATCCATTATATCTTCTCTTGAAACAATTTTTTCTCTATTTTCAATTAAATATTTTAGAATTTTATATTCATTTTTAGTTAAATCAATAATTTTATCATCTTTTATTATTGTACTATTTGATATATTTAAAATAAAATCTTTTGCATCAATTTTATTTTTTGGTTCACTATTACTATTTGTTCTTCTTAATAGTGAATTTACTTTTGCAAGTAGTATATGGATATTAAATGGCTTTGTAATATAATGATCTGCTCCATAATTTATTGAAACCAACTCATCTAATTCATTATCTCTACTTGTTACTATAATAATTCCCATATTAGATTGTTTTCTAATCTCTTTGCAAATATATTCTCCATCTACTCCTGGCAAATTTATATCTAATAAAATAAGGTTTGGATTTATTTCTAAAATATCATGTATAGTATTGTCAAATTTTTTTAAACATTCTGCTTGATAGCCATTATTATTTAAAAATATTTCTAATTCGCATCGCAACTTTTCATCATCTTCAACTATTAGTATTTTTTGCATTTTATAATACCTCCGAAATTATTATATCATACTTTTATGAAAATAACCTTACATTTCTGTAAGGTTACTGTATAGAGTATTTAAAAGTTTATTTAATACTATTTATCGCATCTTTTGTGATCTTATCTTTGTCAAACTTGTTTATAATTAATACCACTATTGCTACCAATATTAGTATTGCTACATATAATATAATGCTCATTTTCCAATCTCCAATAGCAAGTCTATCTCCTGCTAATGTAGAAGTAATAACAGATGGAAATCTAGCAAATGTCGAAATTAATATAAACTTTATCGGCTTTATTGGTAGTAATCCTGCTACATATACTAATAGATCTTTTGGTGTACCTGGTATTAAAAATAATATAAGCATTATTAGTTCAATCTTTTTTGGATTCTGAAATAATTTGCTATTCTCTATTTTGGAAACTTTCTTTTCATCACAAAAATCGTATACGAATTTTCTTCCAAATTTTCTAACTAACAAGTATATCGTTATTGATATAATAGCAGCTGATACCATAATAAATACTGTTCCCCCAAGTCCTCCATAACACATTCCTGCCAAAATTTCTATTGGCTCTCCTGGTACTATAATTAAAAATATTTGTGCTATTTGAAGTCCAAATAGTGATAACATTCCCATCATACCAGAATTATCAACTTTTTCTTTAAAAGCTACTTGTCCTTCTACTGTAGATAAATTTTTCATTACTGGAAATAGATATACTGTTATTCCTATAAATAATGTTAAAACTACTGCCATTAATAATATTTTAAATATTTTAATTTTCTTTTTTCTGCTCATATAATCCCTTCTTTTTTATTTGTGT
>CANRSN010000084.1 GCA_947642455.1 uncultured Clostridiaceae bacterium | reverse complement strand
GCATTCCAATATTCTGTCCCATCTTCTCTAATCTTTTTTATTTCTTCAAAATTTTCATATTCTTCTGCTTGTAGATTTCCCATTTACTCACCTCTTTTACTATTTACATTATCTAATCTTTTATTAAGATTTTTCCATGCATTTCTTACCTGTCTATCAAACTCTGCATCTTCTTTAAAAATATTTTTTGCCCTATTCACATATGATAAAAAATTTCCTTCTTTTATCTTTTTTGTATTTGCTCCTAAATGAGAATATTGTTTATAAATCTTTCTTCTTCCAATATTCCTATTCAGTTTATTGCTATATCTATTTATTGTCTTTACTCTAGCATACATTTTCGTATAAAATTTTGAAACTGTCTTTTCTATAATCTTTATCTTATTTCCATCATAGCTAAATCCTAAATAATTAATTTTTGCATTTTTATTTATTATTTCTAAATTTTCTTTATTTAATTCAGCTATACCAGCATTGCATTTCACAAAATATTTTGTTTTCTTTTCACTTAGTTTTAAATTAGGAATACTATTTACCAAGATTCTTATTTGATTGCAAATTTGTTTTCCTTGTTCAATATTAGGAATTGCTATAAATATATCATCTGAATATCTTCTATATATTCCATTATGCGATGTTATTAAATTATTAATTAAACTATCAAATTTAATCATATAAATATTTGATAGTACAGCACTTATTGGAGAACCTTGTGCAATTCCAAAATCTTCTTTATTATTATTCAATAATTTCTTCTTTATTTTTCTAAACTCTTTTATTTCAAAGAATCTATTAATTTTGCTTAATTCTTTTTCTTCTATATTAATTTCTTTTAAGATATCCTCTAACTTTATATATGAAAATTTGCATACATTTTTTAATACTTTGTATAAATCTATTGGTATTCTATCTTTTTCAAGTACATATTTAATATTTTGCTTTAAATATTCATGATTTAATGTATCAAAAAAGTTTGAAAAATCCGAAACAATAAGAAATGCTTCTTTTTGTTCTTTTAAATACATCATTACTTCATGAGCAAAATGAATATTACTTTTATGAAGATTGGTTCTGTATGCTATTACTGCTCTATTTAATCCTAGCTTTTTAACTTTTCTATTATATCTTTCATTTAATAAATAACTATAATATTGATAAATATATCTATCTATATGAGAAGCATAATATATTTCTCTTTCTTTATATTGGCATTCTTCTCCATTATATTTTCTTCTTTTATCTGTATAATGTATGAATGGAAAAAAAGGATGTTTTTCTACAGATTCTTTGTTGATTACATATGGAATATATTTTCTATAATTATTCTTTTTATTATCAAAATGAGGATAATTTTTTACTTTAAATACTTTTTCTTTTTTCATATAAAATCCAACGCCTGTCAGTCTAGACCGATAGATATCTAATTGACTGACAGACCTGTACCTTCCTTATAATATAAAAACGATGACTCTCTTCTTATATTATAATCTATCTTTTTTTCCTCTCCATAGGAATTATATGGTATATTATAAAGGAGGGTGCAACGATGAACACAATCTTAACAGATATATTCAAAGTGCTTACAATTGCATTGAATTGCACTAATTATGAGAATATTATTGTAAATATTTCTTGTTTAGCACTTGCAATTGTTTCAATTATATCTCCTATAACAAATTTCATAGGACATTTGCATTATATCATCTTTTTTTACATTCTTCAATACATACGAACAAATTTTTTAAGTTTTTTAAATAAAAAATAAGATGCTATTAACACCTTATTCCTAATTCAAGTTTTATCTCTAAACATTCTTAATTTTTATTATCAAATTATACTACTCCTCACACCACGTCTACTTCTATCGTTACCTTAATTTTATGATTTTTAACTCGTTTAATCTTATTTTTACCTTTTCTCTCAAAACTAATAAAATCTTCAAAAGCAGTAAATTCAACTATTTTGTCTAATTCTTTAGATATAGCACCGAGCAACACTCCACGTGGCTCACATATAGACTGTAGATAGTTTTGGCTTACCTCGTATGATGACTGTTGATTTTTTTCTTCTTTTTCATTATCTTTGCATTTGATTTCGTTTCCAGATTTTAGAATAAATGTTATTACTCTTGGATTTGTATTTCCATTTTCTTTTCTTTCTCCTATAATAACTTTTTCTATCATTAGTTCAAAAACATCTTTATCAAATTCTAGCATAATTTCGTTGTCTTTAAACAATGTTTTAAATTTGTTTAATCCTTGATTTAAACTAATCCCATCTTCTAATTCTAGTTGTAAATGCTCTTGTTCTTTCTCTATGCTATTTATTTTGTTTTGTAGTTTTGCTTTCTTTTCTTGCAGAGTTTCTAATGTTATTGTTCCATTTAAGTTTAAATCAATCAGCTTGTCTATCTTTTCTTTTAAAATTTGTTTTTCTTCCTCTAATCTTTTAATAGAACTTTCATTACTTTCTTCTTGTATAATTTCTTCCATTTCATTTAAGAATGTTTGGATTA
>CANRSN010000083.1 GCA_947642455.1 uncultured Clostridiaceae bacterium | reverse complement strand
AAAAGAAGAGAGTAATAAAACAGAGCAAGGAGAAAAAATAAAAGCAGAAGAAAGACAAATAGTGTTAGCAGATAATGAATATATGCATGTAGAAATAGATGCTGAAGGAAAAAAAGTACCAGTGCCAAATGGATATGTGGGAAGTAGTGTAGGGGGAGAAAACGAAGAAAATAGAATAAACACAGGTTATGTAATATATGAAGGAGAAGAACCTATAACAGAAGCAAATTTAGCAGAAGCAAGAAAAACAAGAAACCAGTATGTATGGGTGCCAGTACCAGATGCAAGTAAAATATATGGAACTGATAGCAAAGGAAAGAAATGGGGAAAGCTATATAAGTTTAGTACAACAGGGGGAGATGAAGTAACAGGTACAAGCCCAGATAATTGGAGTGAAAGTAATGGAATAATGACAATAAAAGATGCAACAGGAGGCAGAGAGCCAGATACATTAAGAGATTATGACAAAGATTCACAATTAAAGACGTTAGGGTTAGGAGTAAAGACAATGCATGAGTTTAAAATGGAAATGGAAAGAGAATTTATAAAAGCAATAAAAAGTATAGAAAAATATGGAGGATATTATATAGGAAGGTATGAAACAGGAGGATTAAATGGAACAGCGAAAATAGTAAAAGGAGATACAGATATAGAAAATCAAACATGGTATACAATGTATAAAAAATGTAAAGAATTAGCTGGAGCAAATAGAAATGTAGAAACAGGTTTGATTTGGGAATGTGAGCAAGATAGAGTACTAATGTGGTTAATAGAGAGTGGAAATAAGACAAAAGAGCAGGTGTGTGAGAATTCGAAAGACTGGGGAAATTATAGTAATAATGTAGTAGAATATGTAACAAGTAGTGGAAGTGCAACAACAACAACAGCAGGATTTAATATAAGAATCCCAACAGGGTCAAGTGAGCAGACGAAAGCGAACAATATCTATGATTTAGCAGGAAACGTCGAGGAATGGGGGATGGCGGTATACTCCACCAACAGCAGGAGGTTTGGTGGGGGCGATTGCAAATACAATAGCAACTACTATCCAGCAAATTTTCGTGGCCGCAGCTATCCGACTGGCAACGGCAATTACCGCTTAGGCTGTCGTGCCACACTTTATATAAGATAGCCTTGAGAGCTTGTCAAACCAGTTATTCATAAAAATCTTAGCCTAACTATTGACAACTTTAGCAAATATAGGTATAATAGTTAAGTAATAAAAATAGCAAATTATGTTAAATATATACAAAAAGAAAAATGCGAGGGAGGGATAAAAATGGCACAACCAAAAAGAAGATGGTCAAAAGCAAGAACAGGCTTAAAAAGGTCAACATGGAAATTAGAAAACAAAAACTTAGTAGCATGCCCACATTGTCATGAAATGATGATGCAACATAGAGTATGTTCAAACTGTGGATACTACAATGGAAAACAAGTAGTAGCAAAAAAAGAAGCATAAATCAATAAAAGTAGAAGGTAACAGCAAAAAAAGTGGCTGTTATTTTTTTAGAAAACTATATAACAATAAAACAAAAGGGGAGTATATGGAAAAAATAATAGAGGAGTTAAAAAGCAATAAGTGGATACATTATTTAATAATAATGCTTATAGGGCTTATAGTAAGTATACCTTTATTTCAAATAAACATACGAAATACACATGATGGTTTTTTACATTTATTACGTTTAATAGGAACAGATGATGCAATACAAATAGGTCAAATACCACCAATAATAGCTCAAAATTATTGTAATGCAGCAGGTTATGCAATGAACCTATTTTACCCAGGGCTTGCAACATATATGCCATTATTAATAAAAATATTTACGCCAACATATGCAATAGCATTAAAGGTGTTTGGAGTAATATGTATTATATTATCAGGTATAACAATGTACAAATTTGCAAGTGAAGTTACAAATAAAAAAGTGGTAGCACTATTTACTGCAATTTTATATATTATAGCACCATACAAATTAGCAAATGTATATATAAGGTATGCAATAGGAGAATTCATAGCAGCAATATTTATTCCACTAGTCTTTTTAGGAATATATAATTTATTTAATAAAGATGGGAAAAAGCATTATTATATAGCAATAGGGGCAACAGGTTTATTATTGTCACATACAATTTCAACATTGTATACAGCAATATTTTGTATAATATATATATTATTTTTTGTGAAAAAATTAAAAGAAAAAGAAGTAATAAAAAAGTGTGCAATAAATACAATTTTTACATTATTAATGTCAATAATGTTTTTATTGCCAATGTTTGAAGCAACACAAACAGCCAAATATTCAATAATGGTAGATAATATAATGGGAACAAATGGGGTATATACTTCAGAAAATACAATACAATTTTCTCAGTTTATACAAGACATAGGGGAAGAAAATGGAACAACATTTATAATAGGGCTACCAATGTTATTATTATTTATTTTTAGTATATATGGAATGTTTAAAGTAAATAAAAAATGGAAAGAAGTTTATATAGTATTTTTAATATTTTCAATAGTTTCAATAATAATGTGTACAAAATTCTTTCCTTGGAGTTACATGCCAAATTTAATGTGTAAATTACAATATCCATGGAGAATGCTAGGGTATTTCATATTTTTTGCATCACTTTTGTCTGCTATAAATTTGCAAATAATAATAGAAAA
>CANRSN010000082.1 GCA_947642455.1 uncultured Clostridiaceae bacterium | reverse complement strand
GAGCATATTTCTTGGCTACCTACTTTGGAAGTAAAAATATCATTAAGGAGGAATAAATATGTTTGGAATCTTTAAAATGATATTTTTAGGAATCATAGTATTAGTAATAATACTATGGATTACAATTTTTAATATAGGAACAGGAGAAAATGCAAAAGACAAAATGATAAACACTTATGATTCATTTATTCAGAGTTTTGATACAGTAGGTTTAACAAGTAATTGGAAATTAAAAGGCAAAAGAAAATATGGAGTAGATAAATATGTTGGAACATATATAGCAAATTATGATAACTATTCAGGAGAAGAAACAATATTTGGTGGAACTGCATTAAACAGGAAGAATGGAGATCATATAAAGGTAAAAATAAAAATAGAAAAAGAAAGTGGTAATATAGGTGTAATTGCTAAACTAGGAAATAATGATACTACTTTAATAAATGATACAGGAGAATATGAAGATAATATTTATGTTGAAGGAGTTAGCTATTACTTAACTATTAAATTAGATAATTTTAAAGGAAATATTGATATTATATCAGAATAGGAGGGATTTAAGATGGATAGTATAAAAGAAAAAATACAATGATAATAGCGGTTATTGTAGCAATAGCACTATGTGGAGTAGCCTATTATTTCTTGGTATATCAACAATTTATGAAGCAATTATGCTTGCAGGAATACCAAATGCACAATGAGTAATTAATGTTAGTAAAACGAAAGGAGTAATGAACATGAGCATTTTAGGTAATATCTTATGGTTTATCTTTGGAGGTTTTTTGAGTGGACTTTCTTGGTGTGTATCAGGTCTACTTTGGTGTATTACTATAGTAGGAATTCCCTATGGAAAACAATGTTTTAAATTTGCAGCTTTATCATTTGCACCATTTGGCAAAGATGTCGAATATGGAGGAGGAATACCATCAGTAATTGCAAATGTAATATGGATTATATTCTTTGGGATTCCAATGGCACTTGAAAACTTTTTATTTGGTTGTATATGGTGCATAACAATAGTTGGCATTCCATTTGGAGTTCAATTCTTTAAAATTGCTAAATTATCTTTAGCACCTTTTGGAGCAAGAGTAGTATAGAAAGTAAAATGGTTAATTTAACATTAGATATCAAGATATTTATAAAAATACTACACAAATAAAAAATAATATGATACAATAAAAAACGAAAATTATAGGTTAGAGTATTTAGAACCTTGAAAATAGACAAAAAATTAAAAGGAGGAGAAAGATATGAGTCGGACACAGTAAATGGCACAACATAATTTCCTTAAACCTTAGAGCCACAAGGCAGGGGTAATTTGTGAAATCAATTTTGGAGCAATTTTGGTGCAATCATTTCTACTAATTTCAACAAATTTGGGTAAAATAGATAAAAAATGAGATAAAAAACAGTCAATTTCGGAGTGAAAAATACTCCCCTATTGACTATTTTTTTATGCTAAAAATTGTAAAAATAAACTCAAAAAATGGCAAATATAATTTTTAATATTATTGAAAAATCAATGAGTTTAGGAAGTTTATATACTAATCACAGTTGTACGAGATAATGATTACATAAAACAAAAGACAAACTTATTTTACACACAAAAATTTGTACAATCAACTGCTGCTAAAGAAATAATTTATACAAGTACAACTTGTTATATTTAATAAAAATTAGTGCAAAATAATTAATAATTTTAGCAAAAAAACTAAAAACAAGTATGTCTTGTGTTTTTTACAAGTAAAAAGTTGACAAACAGTAGTACAAAATGCTATAATAATTTCAGCTTATTTGAAATAATTGAAAATGCAGTAAAGCCTTATTTTATATAGGTTAGGTGGATTTTATGAATAAAAAGGAAGAGTTAAAAAGTAGGGTAAACTTCTCATATTATGAAGAAAATTTAACCCAAAAAGAGATTAGTTCACTATTAAATATTAGTAGACAAAGTGTAAATGCTATACTCAATGCAAACAGTAATCATAAAATAAGAAAGGCTAAAAGAATCGGAAAGAAGACAATAAACAGAAAGGTACAATTTCATAAAAATACAACTCCAACAATAGCCATTCCAAAAGACATGTTTGAACGAATAGGAATCAATGCTGAAAATAGAGATGCCGAAATAAAGATAGATGGTCAAAGTATAGTAATAAAAAGAAAAGATAAATAGATATTTTACATTATACATTCTTGACATTGAGCCGCCATAAATATGTTTCATGGTCATTAGGGGCAGCATTGAAAATTTAATGGCTTACCTAAAGCTAATAGGCTAACATATTTATACTGAATATCAAGAAATCGTTGCACTTGTATAAAGTAAAATAGTATATTATATTAATAAAAGATTAGGAGGACATAGAATGAGTGGATACAGAGAAGAGTTAAGAGGGGAATGGCTTGGCTACCCAGTAGGATTAGGATATACTATAATAAAGAATAAATTTACACTATATATGATTCAACAAAGTGAACAAAATATAATAGAAATAACAGATGAAAACCAAACAAAATTATTTCATTTTATTCCTATGGCACAAATAGATAAAGAAACAGCTGATTGGTTAATGAATGAATCTAAATCTAAATTAAAACCATTTCATGGAATAGAAGAATATGAAGAATATAGAAAAAAAGAACATGAAGAGTTTATGAAATCATAAAAGATATTATACGAGGAGAAAAGCAAATATGA
>CANRSN010000081.1 GCA_947642455.1 uncultured Clostridiaceae bacterium | reverse complement strand
TCATTCTATTAAAGTCTGGTCTGTCGAATGTTGCTCCAGAAACTCCGTCATCTGTATAGTCATCATATACTTGTATGTTGTTATCTTTACAAAAGTTTCTTAAAAATAGTTTTTGTGTGCTGATACTTCCACTTTCTTGTTCATCTTCTTTTGTTTCTATTACTTCGCCATTACCAACTTCAATATTTTCATTGGATAATCTTTCATATAATCCTGCTACATATTTTTCAGGATTTGCTATTGTTATCATTTAAACCTCTCTTTCCAATAACAATAGGTTTCCTCCAATCCAATTTATAACTGAATTATACAATTACTATATAAAAATTGCAACTGGTATTTAAAAAATTTAGGCTAGTTCAATATGCCTAAACATATATAAACTAACCTTTTAACTATTTATTTATTTTTTCAATTAAGAAACTTATAAATACATCTTTTAATTTTTCTTCTAGAGTTTTTGATTTTTTATCAAACACTTCTACAATTTTATATTCGTTTTTCATATATAAATACCTATTCCTTTCCTTGAATAGCTATTTATGGTTATTTATTCAGTTATCAAAACTTATCAACCTATTGCTATTCAACATCTTTTCTAAATTCTTGATAAATAAAATCATCTTACTTGTTTCTCCTTTTCAATTTAGAGCAAAAAATAATACTTTGATTATTTCAAAGCATACAAATTAAATATATATTCTATTACTCTTTATCATATTTGGATTTACAATATTGCTAACTCTTTTAGGAACTGCATATCCTGCATTTATATTATCTTTTAATACTAAATCACTACTATTTTTGTCATAATCATAAGCACTTCTATTACAGTTTACAAATTGTAAATCATTTTCTTTCTTTTTAGTAGATAAATATTCGTTATCTCTATTTATCTGTACTAATAGTTTTTGATATTCTTGCTTTTCCTCTTTTTCCTTTTTTCTTCTGTTTTGTGCATATATTCGTTTTTGAGTTTTACTTTTTTCTTTGTTTTCTTGCTTTCTGTTTTCTTTCTCTCGAATATATCTTGAATCTTTTTGAATTATCTTTGTTATATATGGCATACCAATTTTTAATTTCTTTGCTATCTCTGTTGGTCTTAAATGTTTTTCAAAAAATAATTCAATTATTTTATCTTTTGTGCCTCTGCTATCTAATTTGTGTTTTATCTTTCTCACCCTCTTCCTTTTTTAGATTCTCTATTCCAACAAACTACAATTTCACACCTACAAATAAAAAACAAAAATATATAAATCAATTACTTCACTGTGTTGTTAATAGTCTGTTTAAAATCTTAAACACATTGTTATTACAATCATTTCTCAAAATTTAGTGAATTTTTATTCTACAGCTTTTAGCAATTAGTTTTGAAAAAAGTATTGTAATTATATTAGTATTATAGTATAATAAATATAGAATGTCAATAACAATTTATTATTTTTATTAAATTGTTTACTGTTTTTTATAAAATTTGATTTTTAGAAGGGAGATAAATTTGTATGGAACTACCAGAAGTAACCTTTTTTAATGACTTCTACTTTTGGTTTAATACTGAAACTAAAAAAGAATATTATGCTACACCTTTATATTTTTATAAAGCTGATTTCCATTTAGATACTGAAAATAAATTAAGAGATGTATATTATAAAGAAACTGAAAAAACAGATAACGGATTAAAACATCCTGCCTCTTTATACTTTCCATTTCACGAAAAATTTGGACTAATGTTATTACGATTTTTAAATGCAGACTTATCTAACTATGAAATGGCTAATAAAACTTTCTTTTATGCTTATGGTTTTGAGATATTAAGGAATTTAGATAAGGATTATAAATTTGAATTAAGTAATAATTATGGTAGTAATGAAGATTATCTAAAGGCAACTACTAAAATATTTGAAGATTTACATGAAAATCTAATTGATTTACAACAAGAACTAATAAAAGCAGTTACATATATTTATAACTTAAATAGTAATAGTAAATTAGAGAAATATACATATGCTGAGCGATATGCCGTTTATTTAATAAAAAGAATGGGAAAATTACATACATACTATAAAAATGACTTTATTATGAGAGATAGTTATTCAAAGAAATATCAAGAATTTAGTAATAAAAACGAATATGACATACTAGAATCTTTACATACTAAAAATATGTTTCTTTCGATGAGTGATACACATAAAAGTAATGATTTATCAAGTATTTGCTATGCTATACTTGATGAACTTTCAAAAACACCTAACTATCCTATTAAAAAATGTCAAAATTGTGGAATGTACTTTATTCCAACTTCAAAAGTAGATGAAATTTATTGCGACTATCCAAAAGAAAATTCAAAAACTTGTAGAGATTTAGGTGCTTTTCAGTCTTATACTGAAAGATTAAAGCAAAATAAAGCTATGGGCGAATATAGAAGAACTTATCAGCAAAAATTTATGCAAGTTAGAAAAGATAAGGAAAATAAAGAAATTTCTAAAAACTTCGACACTTGGAAAAAACAAGCTAAAGAAAAAATTAATCTTATGAAAAAGGGCAAACTTACTGAAAACGAGGTTTATGAGTGGATTTTAAAGAATAAATAACTTCTACTCTTATCCTTATATTTTAATTTTTTACTTAACAGATAGAGGGACAGAAGGCAATAATATATTGCCTTCTGTCCCTCACTTTTATTGTAGAATGTATTTATTAGAATATAAGGAGTGTTTTTACTAT
>CANRSN010000080.1 GCA_947642455.1 uncultured Clostridiaceae bacterium | reverse complement strand
AATTATAGTTCTTTAAACTTAAAACCTTTTATATTATTTTCTTCTACAACATTTTTAAATCCCTCTGTAACATAAGATATTGCCTTTGGAAATTCTGGTAACTTAAAAATAGTTACATTCTTTAATTTTTCAATTTTAAAAACATATTTAATTACTCTCATAACTCTACCAGAAGATGGAAAACGCTTTATTTCTGAATTATCATAATCAAGACAATCAATTAAATCTGTTACATTTATTACATAAAATATTGTACCATTATTATTTATTTTAAACATTTGAGAATGGCTTTTCAAATATGGATATAAAATTTTATATGCTTTTTCATTCATAATATATGAACTAGGAGTAATACTAAACACATCTCCAATAGGTTTATCTATTTCATCTTTATATTTACTTGGACAAATTAAATCAAATTTTCGATTTTCTACTTTATTACCTTCAAATTCATAAGTTTTGTAGCCATCTTTTGTTAAAGTTTCATAAGTTCTATAAGTATGATCTAACCATAATTCATAAACTTTTATATTTGACTCGTTATTTTTATCAATTCTTCTTTTAGTTCGTAAAGCAAGTTTTGATACTGAACTAATTGTATGACCTAAATCAAATCCCACATTCTCATCTCACTTTCAGATTGTAATTTATCTTTTTAGATAATTTAAGACTTTTTCATTAAAATCTTTTGCTTCTTCATACACTGCATGTCCATAATCTTCATATAAATATAATTCACTATTACTAATTCTATCTGCTATTTCTTTTGAAGAATTTACTCCTACAATACTATCTTGTTTTCCTCCAATTATTAAAGTATGACATTTAATTTTATCTAAATCATCATATACATTATGTGTTAAACATGAATTAGCTTGAATAATAAATCTTTTATAATCTTTTGGTTTGCTAACTCTCCATAGAATATTATAATATTTTCTATATTTCTTTAAATACTTTTCGCTATAAGATTTTTCGGCTGTATCTATGAATATATTTTTAAAATCTTCCTTCTTTGCTAACTGAATCCAGTTTCCAACAACATTATTTATCATTTCATTAGACTTTGAAGATGTTACTGCTAAAACTAATTTATTTACTTTTTCTGGATTGTTAATTGCCATACATTGTGCTATCATTCCACCTTGAGAAACTCCTAATATATCAGCATTTGATATATTAAGTAAATTCATTGCTTGAGCTATATCTTGTGCCATATCTTGCGTTGTAAAGCCATTTGTTAGATTATTTCTCCTACTAAATATATATACTGTATATTCTTTTGCAAACTTTTTATACATCAATGCAAGTGGAATAGCCATACCTTTAACAGTTCTTAATCCATCTCCAAGTCCTGGTATTATAATAAGATTTTTATTTCCTTTTCCAAAACTTATATATTCAATATCATTTTGTCCTATTTTTATATTATTATTTTTTGCATTATAAAACATTTTTCGCACTCCTAATTAGTTATTTTACAATAAATCTATAAATTGCATAAGCAACCCATATAAACCAAGAATATGCCCAAGCCTTAAATACAATACTTACTGTTAAATATACAATAGCAACTATTATTGCTATTATCCAGTTCATTATTTTTTTCTTATCCATTATTTTTTACCTCCTAGACAGATTGTAATTTATCTTTCATCTAAAAACTTGGTATTTGTTCTATTTCTTTCTTCTAATTGTCTTTGTTCATTTTCAGATTTTGTTTTAGTATTATCAAATGATTTGCTTTTCAAGTTTCTATTTCTATTAGCAATAAGCTCGTTAATTGCCATAACATATTGTTGTGGATTATTTATGCTAAAATCTCCATGATAATAATTAGGTAATATTTCAATTCTACTTCCATTTATCTTTTGATGAATTATACTCGCTGATTTTTTCATTATTGGTCTTTCTTTATCTCCTACAACTACTAAAACTTTTGCTTTTGTACTTGATAAAGAATCTTTAATTTCATATTTTGAGTTTGCTTCCATAAAAGCAATCATATCTTCCTTACTAATTTTACAAGTATCTCTATAATATTCATTAAATAAATCTTCTCTTATTTTTAAAGACTTAAATTGCATTTGTGAAAACCATTTTTTCGATATTAGCCCATAACTCATAGAAAAAGCTGGTCTAATCATTTTATATGTTGCTTTCATAGGAATTGCTAATGCACTTTCAATAATAGCACAATCACAAATATCATTTTTCCTTGATAAAATTTCTAAAAGAATCTGTCCTCCTAATGATAATCCTCCCATTAAGCGAATATGACCATTATAATTATTAATTATATACTCTACAATTTCTTGTGCATTATCTTCTATACTTGTAAAATTTCTATCGCTTTCCGAATGACCATCTAATATTGGAAGAATAATATGATAACTATTTTTTAATTTTTCTGCTTCTTCTCTATAATTCCACCAAGAAAGACCACCACCATGTAATAACATTATTGTATCTTTATTATTATCTCCATATTCTTTAAAGTTCATTTATTATTCCCCCATTCCTAGTGATATATTGTAATTTAATCTTCGATTTTCATAATAATATCGTATGCAACAAAACATTCTTCTTTTGATAGTTTTGTTTCATTAACAAGATATTCTATTGCTTCATCTTTAGTAGAAAAATCTTTTAATATATTCTTTACTTCTTTAAATTTCTCAATAACTTTTTTAATTTCATTATTCATATTCTCATCTCACTTTCACATTGTAATTTTATAGTTACCTATTATTTTTTCATTATTGTATTCAAACTATTTATAAATTCTTTTCTTCTCACAATGGTTG
>CANRSN010000079.1 GCA_947642455.1 uncultured Clostridiaceae bacterium | reverse complement strand
TTCAAAAGCATAATGCTCAAAATCTTTAATTGCTAAATTTAGGTCATTTACACTTCTTACTGTCTGGGTTATATCTTTTACATCTTCTGTATAATTTTTGATTTTCTGGACATCCTCGTTTGAAATAACCATATTATTTTTGTTTAGTTTAGTAGGTTTTAGGCTATTTAAAATTTCGTTTATATAATTACTAGAATTATCAAGTATTTTCGTTTGAGTATTAGCTTTTTCAAGTTTTTGCTCTTTCTGTTTTAGCTGTTTCTTGATTTCTCTATAATTACCCATTTCATTAACATTGATGTCTTGATTTCTGCCTTTTTGCTTTTCCTTTAATCTAGTATTGACTTCATAAAACTTGTTATATGACTTAATACAAGCATTTCTCATTTTGTCTTGTATTTCAGTAAGTGTTGCTTTTGTAAATAATTTACTCTTTCCAACTTGTTTTTTCATTCCTCTAGTACAATTTAAGGCTACTGGAACACCTACAATATGCATATGGGGAGAAACCTCATCAAAATGTATGGTTGCATTTGCTATCTTAAAATCTGGAATAATTTTTATTAAATCTTTAATTTGCTCATTATATACATCAACCATTTTAAATCTATATCTCTCATCTTTATCCTTCCAAAAGTCCATATCTCCAAGTTCTATTATAATTTCACACGCAATATCATTTTGAGATTCACATACTTTTGTAAAGTAATTATCTATTTTTCTATCATTTCTAGTCTGCTTATTGTTATATTCAATTCTAGCTTGTTCAAATTCTTCTAAATATACTTGTTTAACATCATTTACAATATCACTTGTCCCATATATAGTTCTAATTAGTTCTGTTTGATTATCATAATCTCTTAAATTATGTTTGTTAACATCTGATAAATCTTTTGCATTTTGAATTGCATTATTAGATAGAGAAGTTGTACCAGATACATTTTCTTTTGCAACTTTCTTTGCTAATTTACTTTTGTTTTTATCACTACCCAAGTGAAAAGAATATGCTAATTCTTGCTCCATAAAAGCACCTCCTTTGAAATTTCTTCGTAGCACAGGACTTCGTCTTGACGGAAGTCCTAACCCAGTAGACTTAAGTTAAGTACACTTTATAAAAATTTGTATTTATAGACAGCTTTAGTAGATATAAAATTATAGTTCTAAAAGTAGTGAAGTTAAATTTTAGGAGGTTTTTATTATGGTAGAGATAACTTATCACAAAGAAGGGGATTTTTTCGTTCCTGACTTATATTTGGAAAAAGAAAATTACGAAAATGATTATATTATTGGAAAATATGGACATTTAAGATTGAAATATTTGAAAAAGCATAAGAAAGCTGAATATATAATAATGTTTATGAACAAGACTTTGAGAAAACATATTGTTGAAACTGATAAACAAGCTAAAAGTAGATTTGAAATACTTATGAAACAAATGCTAGAAAAAAATCCTATTAATGAAAACTTGAAAAATACTGACCCTTTAAAATGGACTGGGCTTATAAATAATTATAAACATTGTGCTGAAGAAATTGTATTTAAAGAATTAATATATTGCTAAATAGAATAATTAAAGATTTATTTCAATACCAAAACTGCATTCTTTGACAAATCTGTCTTAGAATGCAGTCTTGAATTGGATTGTTTTTTCCAATATGCTGGATTAAGTGGTTCCGTTGCTACCGATTTTGATTGAAAGGACATAGATAGGCTTGCCAAAGTTGTTCACCAGTTTGTGCGTGAGGTATTTTCTGCACAATTCCATTTTGCCATCAGGAAAGACATACCATTCTTTAATCTGCCTGTACTGTTCACCATTGTGAACTGGCTCCGAATGTCCATGCTCTCCAATTGCCAAACCTTGAGATTCTACATACAAATACGCAAACCTATGCACAGTATTATTGTAGTAAAACTCTCCAATTGGCTGACTCCACACCTCGCCGAGTACAACTTCATCGTTGTCCATCCGTTCCCATTCGTCACTTTGGGTATAACCTTCGCTTGTGATAATCGCTTCCAGTTCATCCCAGAAAAGTTTGTTGTCACCTCCACAATACATTTCGCTTCTTAACTTGCGAATTTCCTCGAGGCGTGCCATATCAAATGGCTGTAAATCTTTCCGTTGTTGTTTCATAACATGTACCTCCAACATTAAATTTTTAAGTAACTAATGTTACACTATAATTGTAACATAAAATCCCTATATTTTCAATGATATTTGACAAAATTTACATAATTTTCTTGACTTTCAACATAATTCGTGATATATATTATGTGTATTCTAATTAGGAATACAAGAATATTGATGTCTTCTTTGGAATTTTACATTCCTCAGATGCCAGGCGAAAACGAGTCGCATATAGGATTGCGAGCTGGTTATTAGAAAGTGTGAAAATTTTTAAAATAATAATAGTAAACTTGTCCAGTATTTAGAAGTAATTAGGAAGCCATGAGTGCAAAATTCAATATTCTATTTACATACACACTAAAAAATGAGTACATATTGAAAACTCAAATTTTGTTTGAGCTTATTAAATTTGTATTCGTAGTAGGTAAATAGAGTATTGGTATATCGCTTATGGTCTTTTTGTATGTATAATTTTCTGCCCTCTCTATTTATACAGAAACAAAAAGAGCTTAACAATTTATTTTTGGTATGTAAATAAATTGTTAAGATAAGCAAAAGAATATATGAACGGTATTAAATATATTCTTTTGCTTTGGCGAAGCCAAACATAAATTATCTATCGCAAGATTAGATAATTTATGAGTCCTCCGCTAGGAGCCCACTGACATCTTTCCAAAACGAAGTTTTGAAAGTGTCATAGTGGGTTA
>CANRSN010000078.1 GCA_947642455.1 uncultured Clostridiaceae bacterium | reverse complement strand
TTTCAAATTATGTTTGAAGATTCCGAGCACAAAATAAACATAGAAAATAGAATAAAACTGCATACAAATTGAAGTATATAATAATGTAGATACAATCCCGTTTTTAACTAACTGATTAAACTTTTGCTCACTTTTATTGTTAAAATGTTATATAACAGACTATTTATTTCCGATTATCTGCTTGTTAATCCAAAAATTAGTCTTATTTTTGCACTCAATATGACCTCCCACGCTTCCCATTTGAACAGCGCACCCGGGGAGGTCTTCGAGTTTCTATACATTGAGAAATATGCATGATTGAGGATTTTGAAGAGAAAGTACCCTATACAAAGAGGCCTTTATCAATTAAGACACAAGTTGCAAAACTTGAAAAAAGAGGTTTAATCATAGATGATGAAAATTTAGCTGGTGACTATTTGTCTAACATCAGCTACTATCGTTTACGTGCATATACTTATCCTTTTCAAAATAATACGGATTCAGAAGCTGACCACAGCTTTTTACGAACAGACATTCATTTTAAAGACATCATTGATTTATATTGTTTCGACAGGCGTTTGCGTTCTCTGATATTTAATGCAATCGAAAAAATAGAGGTCGCTCTTCGGACTAAAATCGTTCAAACATATAGTGAAGACACCAAGAATAGCCATTGGTACGAAGATGAATCTTTGTTTAAGGACAATAAACGTATAGTTAATGGTGAGGAGATTTTTGCTTACGACACTCTTTTAGACGACATAACACACGAAATAGACAGAAGCAACGAGGATTTCATCAAACACTATAAAAGTAAGTATTCCAATCCTAATACTCCACCTGCATGGATGACTTTGGAAGTTATCTCTTTTGGTACTCTAAGCCGTTTGTATGAATTATTAAATAAAGATGATAACAAAAAGACTGTAGCCAAACTATTAGGTTTAAACAAGGTTGATATATTGGAAAACTGGATGCATGCACTATCTAATTTACGAAATTGTTGCGCACATCATAGTAGAGTTTGGAACAGGCGTTTTATTGTAAATATCTTGCTTCCAACCAATGCAGACCGTCTGTTCTTGGATAGAGATACTATTGCAAGGACTAAAAGAAACAAGTTATTTGCATATCTATGTTGTATCAAATACATTTTGGATATAATCAGTCCTAATAATGACTTTCATAAGAATCTGAAAGGACTAATAGCAGAAGGCGGTAAATTGTTATCATTAAAAGATATGGGATTCCCTGAAAATTGGAACTATCTTGGCGTATGGAGAGGTTAGCACTTGAACTTATTTACAATAACGTAGAATGAATAATTTGATGAACTGTGATAGTTTTACTCGTAGTTCTAGTATAAGTAAAAGAGCCGTTTGCTGTACCCCATTCATTTTTCAAGTGTTCAAAATCCTACAATTCCCTTTATTACAAACTTTACAATATGCGTTAACATTACTACTATGCAGAATCATTAGACAAAAACACTCTGCTTAATAAGATTTTCCTTTTTTAGGAAAACTCTGAACAACCCTTTATAGAATATTGTTTTTAAGCTAGAATTTAATTATAAAATAGTCATTTAGAGACAATAAAAGAGGCGGAAAATTCCACCTAAAAAATAAAATAATGTATATTTGCATGAAAGAAAAGAATAAAATCATGAGAATAATACATATATCAGATTACCATTTAGATAAAAAATCTGCTAATGATTCAGCTACAATCGCAAGTATGCTGTCCGAAACCTTAAAGTCCATAAATAACGAAAAAAAGATTGATCTAATCCTATATTCTGGAGATATGATAAATACCGGAGGTAGCTCTTACGATAGTATAGGCACGGCATTTAAAGGATTTGAACTTATATTTATAGATAAAATACTTAAAACACTCAATCTTCCTAAAAATAACTTTCTATTTACGATAGGAAATCATGATATAGATAGAAATGCAGATAGCAAGTATGTTGAAATGGGGCTATCACAGACTTTAACAACAGAAGAAGAAGTTATTTCTTTTTATGAATCAAAGTCTGAAGAAGGAATAAAAAGAGTATTGCCGTACAAACTGTTCGAAAAAAAATTTTATAATAAAGTATTTTCCGAGAATGATTACTATCAATCTAACTATGAATCCTGCTATAAACTATATATAGATGGCTTAAAGATAGGCGTTGCATGCTTAAATTCAGCTTGGAGGTGTTATGATTCAGAAAAAGATAAAGGAAGAATTCTAATCGGAGAAAGACAAATAACTAACTCTTATAATTTTTTAAAGGACTGCGATGTTAAAATTGCAATATCACACCACCATTACGGTTGGTTAGCTGAATTTGAAAATACAATAATTGATAAATTACTAAACATACACTTCGACATATATTTTTGTGGTCATACTCATAGCAACCAAGCGGAATATTGTATAAAGCCAGACGGAAAGCTATTCACATTTGTAGCTCCAGGTGTACTTTCTAAAAATAAGCTCACAGCTTTAAATGATTATAAAAATGGATTTTCTTTAATTGATTACAACTTAGAAGAAGCTAAAGCAACTTCTACATTTTATATTCAAGAATATTCGTCCAATTTTCGAATCAATAAAGAAATAGGGAAAAATGGAGTATGGGAAATTAATATACCAGTAGGTGAAGAAGCACAGAAAAAAATGCAAATGCAGTGCGTTATATTAGATATAAAAGAAGAATTATCTCTCCTTAACGAACATTTATTAAGTTATAACACTGCTTCCCAAGCACCTAAGTCACTTTCTGAAATTTTTGTGATGCCTAATATTGTAAAGAGAAAAGATGATATAGAAAGTGATGAAAAAGAAGATGCTAAAGAAACTCCAATTAAAAATTTAGCTGAGATAATTTCATCCAAAAACAATTTTGTAATT
>CANRSN010000077.1 GCA_947642455.1 uncultured Clostridiaceae bacterium | reverse complement strand
GAAAAAGGAAGTGAAAAATTATGAGAAATAGAACAATAGGAATTAATGTTAGAGTAAATGAAAATGAGAAGAAAAAACTACAAAGAAATGCTAAAAAGAGTAACTTAAATTTATCATCTTATTTAAGAAAAGCAGGATTGCAAAAAGAAATTTATTCAATACCAGATGAAGAACTTCGTAAAGTTTACAATGGAATTGTTGAACTAAAAAATGAATTTCCTTATATGAGTGATGAAGAAATAAAAGAGAAAATAACAACAATGCAAAGTGATTTTCTTGATATATATAATTATAAAAACGGAGATGATGTGAGTTGCAACAACGAAAATATGGGCAATTAAAGATAGTATATCTAGAGTAATAAGTTATGCAAAGAATCCAGACAAAACAACATTTGTAGATTTAAAACAAGTATTAAAATATGCAGAAAATGATGAGAAAACTATTGATAAAAACGAAAAAACTATGTATATAACAGATGTAAATTGTAAAGAAGAAACAGCTTATGAAGAAATGAGGGCAGTACAAAATAGATTCGATAAATGCACAGGAAATATAGCATATCATGCATACCAAAGTTTTAAAACAGGAGAAGTATCACCAGAACTTGCACACAAAATTGGAGTAGAACTAGCAGAAAAGATGTGGAGTGAATATCAAGTAGTAGTTGCCACACATTTTAATACAGGAACTTATCATAATCATTTTGTAGTAAATTCAGTTAATATGTTTACAGGGAAGAAATTTAATTGTAATAAAGGTGCATATTATAAATTTAGAGAAATTTCAGATAGACTATGTAGAGAAAATAATCTAATAGTCATAGAAAATCCAAAGGGAAAAACACCAAGAAGTATATACTTTGCAGAAAAACGAGGAGAGCCAACAAAGTATAATGTAATAAGACAAGCTATTGATGAAGCAATAGAAATGTGTATAAACTATGGACAATTTAAAAAGATAATGCTAAAAAAAGGTTATATAATCAATGATAATTATAACAGAAAATATCCAACAATTCGTTCAATAAACGATAAAAAAGCAGTAAGGATGTATCATTTAGGCGAACAATATTTGCCAAAGAATATAGCAAACAAAATTGAACACAATCCATATTATTATCAAAATAGATATATGGAATTTATACACCCTAAAAAGAAAAAACAAAAATACAAAGTTTATAAATATAAAGGAAAATTTAGAGATATTAGTAAAATGAGTGGAATTGATGTGCTTTTTCTCTTACTATTTCATATATTAGGATTACTACCAAAACGAGAAAACTATCAGCCACTATCTCCAGAAATGAAACAAGAAGTAAGAAAAATGGAACGATATTCTAATGAAAGTAGACTTATTGTAAGCAAAAAATTAAAAACAACAGAAGATGTAAAAGATTGTATTTCACGAACTGAAAAAGATATTGAAGATGTTACTAATTTAAGGCAAAAATGCAGAAATAAGTTAAGAAATTGCACAGATGGTAAATTAATAGAAGAATACAAAGAAAAGCGAAATGAATGCACTACAATTCTAAATAAGTATAGAAAAAATCTAAAAACAGCAAATTATATTTTAGAAGATATACCAAATGTTAAAGAAGTTATAAAAATTGAAATGCAAATGAAAAATGGACAAGAAGATATTACGAAAGCAAAGAAAAAAGATAGATATTTAGGAAGATAAAATTATAAAAGGTTGTTGCACACAAAAGTAACAGCCTTTTTATAATTTTTAAAATGAATATATTGGAAACAATTGTATTTATATTAATTTTATGGTATAAATAAGTAAAATATGAAATTTGCAACACAGCGTTGCAAATTTAAAAAATATCAATTTTGCAGCATAATGTTGCAAAATTAAAAATGGAGGAAGTTTAGTGGAAAATAATCTAATTAATGAAGATTATAGGGATTTTATAGGAGAAATCAAGAATAAAATTAGAAATAGCCAATATGAGGCAATGAGAGCAGTTAATAAGACTTTAATTAATTTATATTGGGGGATTGGACAAGAAATATATAATCAGCAACAAGAAAAAGGTTGGGGAAAATCGATTGTTGAGCTATTAGCAAAAGAGTTAAAAAAAAGAATTTCCAGATGTTCAAGGTTTTTCTGCAAGAAATCTATGGAGAATGCGAAATTTATATGTTGAATATAAAGATAATGAAATTCTGCCACCATTAGTGGCAGAAATAAGTTGGAGCAAAAATGTAACAATAATGGAAAAATGCAAAGATCCACTTGAAAGAGAATTTTATATAAAAATGACAAAAAAGTATGGTTGGACTAAAGATGTTTTAATAAACAATATAGAGAATAGGACTTATGAAAAATATCTATTAAATCAAACTAACTTTGATGAAACACTGCCTGATAAGTACATTAATCAGGCAAAATTAGCTGTCAAAGATGAATATATTTTTGACTTTATGGAATTATCTGAACAACATTTAGAAAGAGAGTTAGAAGAAAGCTTAGTAAATAATATGAGAGCATTTCTAGAAGAAATGGGTGGGAATTTTGCTTTCATGGGAAGTCAATATCATTTAAATGTAGGTGGAGATGATTTTTATATAGATTTATTACTATATCATAGAAGTTTAAAAAGTTTAATTGCAATAGAATTAAAGATAGGAGAATTTAAACCTGAATTTGTTGGACAACTTCAATTTTACTTAACTGCACTAGACAAACAAGTAAAAATGAAACATGAAAATCCGTCAATAGGAATTATAATATGCAAAAGCAAAAATAGAACAGTAGTAGAATATGCATTAAGTGATAGTGATAAGCCAATAGGAGTTTCTACATATCAAATAAGAGATACTTTACCAGAACAAATGAGGAATTTATTACCTTCACCAGAAGAGATAAAGAAGAGATTAGAAGGATTGGAATAA
>CANRSN010000076.1 GCA_947642455.1 uncultured Clostridiaceae bacterium | reverse complement strand
GTTATTAAGTTTTCTCTAAACAAATTATTTAAGAGTGATAATTCCATGCTACAATTTAGCATAGTATTATCTTTTAATTGTTTAGGATCATCTACTTTTATTTCATAATTATGTAGCATGAAATTGCTCCTTTTCTTTAAATTTGAAAAAGAAAAAAGAGCTAAGAAAAATTAGTTTTTAATTCTAACTTTTCTCGCTCTCACTTTTTCATGCTACCATTATATTATCGTGTTTTTATAAAATCAATTCCCTTTTTATTCCCTCTTTTCTATTTTTAATATGATTTTTATATAAAGTACACTAAGTGAACTAATAACAATATAATTTAAAATTGCAAGTTCACTTGGTGTACTAGAAAAATATAACAAAGGTTCACTAAGTGTACTTGAAAATTTTATTTTTTCTTCACATTCACTAAATGAACTTTTTTCTAAAAATTAGGTACACTTGGTGAACTAAATCTAAAATATTCTATAAAAATCGAGTACACTCGGTGAACTTTTTCAAATTTTCAGTTCACTATTTTTAATTTCAACGAAGAATAGCGGGTTTGAGCCAGTTCACCGAGTGAATTTTTGCATCATATTTACTTAAAATTTTTGTTTCTTTATTAACTCTTGAAGGCTTGTCCTTCAATGTGTACAGGCGATATGTTAATTTCGTTTTCCTGCCCTCATTTTCAATGAGGTATTTTTCATTTTAATGGTATTTATGTTTACTTAATTAAATATACTTATCCTTAAATCCTCTTAGTTGAAAAATAATGTGCTTTTAAAATTAAGTCAAGGTTGTGTAATAGCACATTCATTTTAACCTTGACTTTATTTTATAAAGCACATTAAAATTTTTGTAGAGGATTTAATTATTTTCTTTCCATTCTATAAATTCCTCTTTTAATAACCCTGTAATACATTCATCTACATATTCATTAGTTGCCAAACATAGATATTTCTTTCTTCTTAGCCCCTCATTTTTATATCCAAGTTTTTCTTGCATTCTCTTTGATTTTTCATTATTAACGAAATATCCATTTTCTATTCTTCTTAGCCCTAATACATCAAAAGCATATTTTATTCTAGCAGAAAAAGCTTCTGTACCATATCCATTTTTTTGATATTTTTCATTTAACCATATACCACCACCAACAGTCCCATCTTTCTTATTTATATTTCTTAATTCAGTTCCACCTATTACCTTATTATTCTCTTTTAATGTTATCGCTAAAGATATTTTAACTTTTTCATCTTGATTTTTAGCTATTTCGATAAAACTTTTAGCATCATTTTTAGTATATGGAAAAGGAACTCCTGCCATCCATTTTGAAACATTTATATTATTAAGTCCTTCAACTAAATCATCTACATCTTCATCTCTCCAATTTCTTAGAATTAATCTTTTACTCTCTATTATCATTGTTACCTCCATCATATAATTTTTTATTTCTTATATAATCACCTTTAAACTCATTTGCTAATATATCCATTTCAATACTATCATAATATCTACCATTAATATATTTGCAATTTCTTCTCCTTCCGTATTCTTTGAATCCGCATTTTGTGTAGCACTTTAATGCTCTTTCATTAAAGCTCATTAAATCTAGTTTTATATTATTTAAATTCAAATAGTTAAATCCATAATCTAATAACATTTTGATTGCTTCTGTTCCATATCCCTCATTCCTGTAATTTTTATCTCCTATAAATATTCCTAAAGTAGCTGTTCTATTAATAGAATCATAATTTTCCAATCCTACTGTACCTATTAGTTTATCTTCTTTTAATGTTATTATAAAAAAGTTATAATTTTTGTTTAAATTTTCCTCAAAATATTGTTTTTCGCTTTCTAATGTTGTTATGTATGCACTTCTTCCAATATAATCTGTTGTTTCAAAATCATTCAACCATTCTGTAAATTTTTCTATATCTTCATTATTTCGTGGTGATAAATAAATTCTTTCTCCTATTAACTTTTTAAAATATTTCATTTTTACCAACTCCTATCATTAATTTTAAATATTTATCTGTAAATTCTTGTAATTTTTCTTTTCGATTACTTAGTTTATCTATCAATTGATTAGCTTCTTTATAAGCATTTTCATATTCTATATTGGTTATTTCCATTCTATTTAAAGCATCTTTTAATTCTTCTTCATCAAGTAATATTATTTCTCCTGTGGATGTTACGACAACATCAAGATATAAATCATCTTCATAAGGTACATCTTTTTCTTTGCCAATTTCTCTTGCTATATCAAAATACCATTCTATTATTTTATTATTTTCATTATAAATTGCTGTTAATTTTACTTTTGAATTATAATCATAGAATTCTAACCATTTATAATTATTATCCATTATGCACTTACCATTTGGTATCACAATCTTGTCTTCAACTTCAATAAAATTATAGAAATATATGTCTCCTGTAAAATATTTTTCTTTTACTGATATTACTTTCTGTTTTGTTTTATTTGCTTTTCTACCTACATGCCTATCTGCATATCTTTTATTTAAACTTATCCAATATCTTTGGTCTATTTTTCCATCTTCAGCTGGTAGTTCATTTTCTAAAACTCCACCATTATTTATAATGCTTTTTCTTGATCCAATATTATCTTTATAGCAAACCATCAATACTCTATCTATACCTATTTTTTTACATTCTTCTAATGCTAGTCTAATCATCTCTGTTGCATATCCTTTTCTTCTTTCTGATGGTCTTACACCATCTCCAATATGTCCACCGTTTTTTAATAATTGATTATTTAAATAATGTCTTATATTTACTGCTCCAACAAATATATTTCTTTCTATATCTAAAGCAAAATATGTAGAATCTAGAACACTATTTTCAGTTTCTTCTTTTACTTCTATACTTTCTCTATATAAATCAAAATTATGATAGTCTGCCTTTCTAATAGCATATGGAATAATTTTTTCTCCTGAATTACTCCATTCATCCATCATTTCAAATAATTGTTCTTTATATTTTTCTTCTAATTTTACTAATTTTAACATACTATCATTCCTTTCTTGTAATATAATCAAAAAA
>CANRSN010000075.1 GCA_947642455.1 uncultured Clostridiaceae bacterium | reverse complement strand
CTATATTAGAAGAATTATCAAAAACAGATAACTACCCAATAAAGAAATGTCAAAATTGTGGAATGTACTTTATACCAAACTCAAGATTAGATGAGATTTATTGTGATTATCCAAAAGAAAATGGAAAAACTTGTAGAGAGAAAGGAGCAATACTATCTTATAACAAGAGATTACAAGAAAAATCAGCTTACACGGAATATAGAAAAACATATCAACAAAAATTCGGTGTTGTTAATAAAAACAAAGATGACAAAAAATTAAAGAAAGAATTTGAAATATGGAAAAAACGAGCAAAAGAAAAAATTACAAAACTAAAACATGGAGAACTTACTGAAGATGAGGTTTATGAGTGGTTACAAGAAAATAAGTAATAATGAAAAAATATTGTCAATAAAATATAGTAAAATTTTAGTTTTAATGGTATAATAATAATGTATTGAAAGCGAGGAAGTTTATGAATAATATAGATTTAATGAATTATTGGATTAAAAGTTCTGATAAAGATTATGATGTTATGCTTGATTTAAAAGAGAAAAACAGAAATACATATTGTCTATTTTTTGGACAATTACTTATAGAAAAACTATTAAAAGCATATTATGCTAAAATAAATAAGAATGCTCCGTATGCACCTAAAACACATGAATTAGCTTATTTAGCACATAAAATGAATATGGAATTAACAGAAAGACAAGAAGATTTACTTGAAACTATTTCAGATTTCAATATGGAAGCAAGATATGGAGATTATAAATATACATTTGAATTAAAATGTACAGATGAATATACTAATATCTGGATAGAAAATATTAAGGAGTTGAGAGAATGGGTGAAAGAATTATTGATAGAGAAATAATGGATATTGTAAATAAATATGTCCAAGTAATTTTAGCAAATTATAAAGTAAAAGCTATTATTTTATTTGGTTCATATGCTAAAGGAACAAATCATGAAGATAGTGATATAGATATTGCTATTATTACTGATGATATAAAATGTAATGATATTTTTGATGAACAATTAAATTTAAAAAAATTACGAAGAAATATTGATTATCGTATAGAGCCACATTTAATTGAAACTGCTGATTATGACAGTGTGGAAACTCCTTTTGTACAGGAAGTAATAGACACAGGGATAAAAGTGGCATAGAGCATAAATGATAATTAAAGAAAATTGAACCAATTAAAATATAGAATACAGACAAATATAAAATTTTAGTGTATAGAAAACAAGAACATTATGCAATAAAAATTTGTAGTTATAGACTTATTTTATAATATATGCTATAATACTACAGTAACATACTGACACGTTTCATTTTTAGGAGGTGTATTCATGAATTTACAAGAATACAATGTAGAGGATTTATTTATTCACTATGTATCACGGTTGTCTGGAGATTATCCATATATTAAGTTAATCTTCGATGATATTTCGACAACCATCAGTCTTGGGTATGAGCAGTGTGATGATCAAGAGAAAGAGATTAGTCATCAAGAATTTGTGCCTTTGGGTAAGTATCCAGTTTCAGTAAATCTTCACAGATTGGAGTCATTCTTTGAAAAATGCAAATCTACAATAACAGTTTTATCTACTAATGAAATTTTAGTGAAGAATAGGACTGAAATAAGCGAATGTTGGTGGATTGAAGATGCTGTTGAAGATGCTCATCTTAAAGTCTCTGATGAACTGCTTAAACATTTGGAAAACCACCAAAGGAGTATATTGCAAATTTCAAAAGTGAGATATTCATGTTGTAAAGATTCTTCAGGTGTGATAATTTGTGATAACCCTATTCCAATAGGAAATCGTGATCTTGCTGAAGCATATTTTATTTTGTCTTGTAATCCATCATATATTGGGTTTGGCGAAATAAATTGTGGTAATCAATTAGGAGGGGATTCATTTAGTACATCTCTTTATGAGATACAACATTTAGCAGGCGATAAATTTTCTATTTCTGTACTTAATGAAGGACAAAAGTCTATAATGTTGGAGATTATCAATACTGAACTGTAAAAAAATGTAATCAAAATTCAAGACTAATACAGAGCTCTCTTTTTAGTAGGAGAGCTCTGTTTTGGTAAATTTTAATAGAATTAATGTTACTACTTTTCTAAATCCCATTGTTTTTCTCTTTCTTCGTGTTTAAGTTGCTTTACTGGATCAATAAAAGTACAAGTTTCTTTTTCAAAATCTCTAACTAATTCTTTAGATTCGCCAATACCAAATTTATGGCAAATCCAAACTATAAATTTATCAACAGTTTCATAGAATTTATCTATAATTTTGTGTAAATGAGTGTTTTCTTTTTCTAAAGACTTAATTTTACTTTTATATTTCCATTCAATATCAAATTCCTTTTCCTTATATTCTGCTTTAATATTATTCACTTGATTATGAAGTTCTCTATTATCAGCAAGTATAGAATTTCTTTCTTTTTGGTACTTTTCAGCCTCATCAATAATATTAGCTTGTCTTGATAATTTTTCTTGTAAAGTAACATTAGCTTGATATAATTTTTCTATAACCTTATCCTTTGGTTTTATAATTTTTTCTAAAATCTTTTCATCTCTATTGAAAGATAATCTTTTAAAGTCTTTTATATCTGGTACTTCTGGCAATTCTAATTTAATATTTTTTAGTGTTTCCTTTGTATTTTCAAAATTAGTTATTTGCTTAAATTCCTTTAAATCTAAATGTTGTCTGTTAGTTTCTTCCTTGGGCAAACCTCTTTCTAGTTTGAAATTATGTGATACCATATAATCATAAAAGGCATTTTGTAATCTTCTATAACTGTCTTTTTCTTTCCAAAACTCACTACAAGCTAATTTATCAATATTATTGCCGTTTTTATCTTTCTTGTGAACAACAGGCAAAAAAATCAAGTGCAAATGTGGAGTTTCCTCATCATTATGCACTTGTGCAGATAAAATATATTGTTCGCCTAAATCTTTATATTTAGCTACAAATTGATATGCTGTTTTAAAATATCGTTTTGTTTCTTCTTGACCTATTTCTTCAAAAAATTGCTTGTCAGATGTTATTATATA
>CANRSN010000074.1 GCA_947642455.1 uncultured Clostridiaceae bacterium | reverse complement strand
GATTCCAAACATATCTATTCCTCCTTAATGATATTTTTACTTCCAAAGTAGGTAGACAAGAAATATGCACCATAAATTATACCGATAATAATAACAGTTGCCACAATAGATGGTAATAAATCTTCTGATTTTGCTAGTCCTTGCATCATTGTCATAGCAAATTGTATTCCAAATATTGAGTGAATAATTGCTAAAATTAATGGTAATCCAAAGAATATTGCTATTTGACTAAATAATGCTTTATTTATCATTTTTTCATCACAACCAATTTTCCTTAAAACCAAATATCTCTGTTTATTATCTGAACTTTCTGTTAATTGTTTTAATGCCAAAATAGCAGCACTTGCAATTAAGAATATTACTCCTAAATAAATTGCTATAAAAGTTACTATTGTTGCCACTCCTACACTTGATTGTATAATAACAATTTTTGTAATACCATCCATGTCTAATCCTTTGTTGTTTAAATTTTGTAAAAGGATAGAGTTATCATTATCCGTAAAAATTTTTTCAATTTCTTCTTTTTCTTTCTCTGTTTCTACATTGTAATTTGCTGCTAAAAAAGTTTCTTCTTTCATATCTTCTGTTAATTGGCAATTATCTGGAACTAAAATAATACCTGTATTGATATGGCTTGCTGCCATTTCTATATATCCATTTTTACATTTCGCATATTTAGATTTATATTCTTTTCCTGCTATTGTTAATTCATGTTCTCCCTCTCTTAATACTTGATTTCTTATTTCTGCCATATTATCATAATTGCAAAGAACTATATATTCATCATCTTTTAGTTCATATTGCTCTGTTCCATATAATTTTGCTACTTTATTATAATCTGATATTTTCACGATTTCTTCTGATGCACCATAGTTAAGCATTGAAAATTGTGCTTTTACTTTCCCATAATCTTCTCCAAAAAAATCTTTCCAGGTTAAATCATTTGAAGCATATATTGGTATTTCTACCACATCCTTTAATACACTCATATCTAATCCATTATTTTTTAAAGTTTCTTCAATAGATATTTTAGAATCTTCTATTTGCTCTTTTGTATAATTGATTACTTTACCTTGTCTGTTAGTATAACTTTCTGGTAAATTAGCTATTTTATATAAATTTAAGTCTACTGGTGTCATATCTATTAATTCTCTTTGCATTGTGTTTCTTAATGATAAACTAACTGATAAAATACTGATCGTCATAAATAGCATTAGACATATAACACTCATACTAACAATTGTTGTATTTATCTTATTATTAATTTGTCTTAATACAAACATATTTGTATCTTTTAAATAAGTCTTTTTCATTTTTTGAACTATTTGTATTATAAAGCCTGATAAGGACCAAAATATTGAAATTGTACCTACAATTCCCATTAAAATTGGTGGTAATATTTTATCTGCTGTTGTAAGAGAATTAACATCTCCTGTTACTTTCCAATAAGCATATCCTAATATTCCTGCTCCAAATAAGAAAACCAATATTGAAATTATAGGATTTTTTATTTTTATAGATTCATTCTTTTTTGTTGCATTTAATAAGTTAATTAATTTGTATCTTGATATTGTAAATGTATTAAATATCATCACAGCAATATACATTACTGCAAAGTAAATACAAGTTTTAATACAAGCATCTTTTGAAAATACAAATTGAAATTCGCTCATGTCTGCTTCAAACATTTTAGCAACTAATATTGACATGAATTGTGATGCAAATATACCTACAACTATTCCTATGACAAGTGAAATGATTCCAACAAATATTGTTTCCATTAGTATAATTTTTGATATTTGCCTTCTACCCATTCCAAGTGTCATATACACTCCAAATTCTTTTTTTCTTCGGTTAATTAAGAAATTATTAGCATATACAATTAGCAATCCTAATATAACTGCTACAAATACTGATACAAAACCAAGCATCGAAATCATCATTTTTATTATATCTCTTTGTGATTGTGATACCTGTAGCATAGCTTGTTGACTATCTATTGAATTGAACATATAAAAAATTGCTACACCTAATACTAATGTTAAAAAATAGATAGCATAGTCTTTTATACTTTTTTTCATATTATTCCAAGATAACTTAAATAACATCGTTCAAATCACCTCCAAGAAGTGTTTGCACCTCAATTATCTTTTCAAAGAATTGTTTTCTTGTGTCATTACCTTTGATTATTTCATTAAAGATTTTTCCATCTTTAATAAATAAAATTCTATTTGCATAAGAGGCTGTAAAGGCATCATGTGTAACCATTAAAATAGTCGCACTCATTTTTTGATTTAAAAACTCAAAGTTCTCTAATAATTGGCGGCTAGATTTTGAATCTAATGCTCCTGTTGGCTCATCTGCTAATACTAATTTAGGATTTGTTATAATGGCTCTTGCTGATGCAATTCTTTGCTTTTGTCCTCCAGATACTTGATAAGGATACTTTTTAAGAATTTCTTTAATTCCTAACTTTTCTGCAATTGCATTTACTCTTTTATCAATTTCTCTTGCATTTACTTTTTGAATTGTTAGTGCTAAAGCTATATTTTCATAAGCTGTAAGAGTATCTAATAAATTAAAGTCTTGAAAAATAAAACCTAATTCTTCTCTCCTAAACTTATTTAATTTGTTTCCTTTTAGTTTTGTAATATCTTCGCCATTAACAATAATATGTCCTGCTGTTACTCTGTCTATTGTTGAAATTACATTTAAAAGTGTACTTTTTCCTGATCCACTTGCACCCATAATTCCAACAAATTCTCCCTTTTCTACTGTAAAGCTAATGTTGTCTATTGCTTTTGTTAGATTTGATTTGTTTCCATAGTATTTCTCTATGTTTTTTACCTCTAATACTTTTTCCATATAAAAAACTCCTTTCAATCTAACATTATTATAAACCCATTTTAGTCATTATTCCTATCGATTTTCCTTACACGATTCTTACATTTTTGTAAGGTTTCTTTTTTATTTAAAAAACTATCCTGTAAATATCACAGGATAGCAATCTTATTTTATATCTATATAACTACTTTTAGGAAATACTAATCGTATTTCTGTTCCT
>CANRSN010000073.1 GCA_947642455.1 uncultured Clostridiaceae bacterium | reverse complement strand
TCTTTTAATACATTCATATCTAATCCATTATTTTTTAATGTTTGTTCTATTGGTATTTTTGAGTCATCTCTTTGTTGTTTTGTGGACTTTTTCTCTTTTCCATATTCTACATAAGTTTCTGGTAAATTTGCTGTTTTATATAAGTTTAAGTCTACTGGTGTCATTTCTACTAATTCTCTTCCCATTGTATTTCTTAATGCTAAACTTGAAGAAAGTATTGATATTGTCATAAATAGCATTAAGCATATAACACTCATACTTGCTACCATTGTGTTAATTTTATTGTTAATTTGCCTTAATACAAACATATTTGTACCTTTTAAATATGTATTTTTCATTTTTTGAACTATTTGTATTATAAAACCTGATAAAGACCAGAATATTAATATTGTACTAACTATTCCCATAAGTATTGGTGGTAATAGTTTATCAAATGTATTTAAACTACTGCTATCCACTGTTACTTTCCAATAAGCATACCCCAATAAACTTGAAGCTGCTAAAAATATAATTATGCAAATAAAAGGATTCTTTATTTTCACTTTTTCATTTTTCTTACTTGCATTTAATAAGTTAATCAATTTATATTTTGAAACTGTATATGTATTGAATAACATTACTGCAACATACATTACTGCAAAGTAAATACAAGTTTTAACACAAGCATCCTTTGAAAATACAAACTGAAATTCACTCATATCTGCTTCAAACATTTTTGCAACTAATACAGACATAAATTGTGATGCAAATACACCTACAACTATTCCTATGACAAGTGAAATGATTCCAACAAATATTGTTTCCATTAGTATAATTTTTGATATTTGCCTTCTACCCATTCCAAGTGTCATATACACTCCAAATTCTTTTTTTCTTCGGTTAATTAAGAAATTATTAGCATATACAATTAGCAATCCTAATATAACTGCTACAAATACTGATACAAAACCAAGCATCGAAATCATCATTTTTATTATATCTCTTTGTGATTGTGATACCTGTAGCATAGCTTGTTGACTATCTATTGAATTGAACATATAAAAAATTGCTACACCTAATACTAATGTTAAAAAATAGATAGCATAGTCTTTTATACTTTTTTTCATATTATTCCAAGATAACTTAAATAACATCGTTCAAATCACCTCCAAGAAGTGTTTGCACCTCAATTATCTTTTCAAAGAATTGTTTTCTTGTGTCATTACCTTTGATTATTTCATTAAAGATTTTTCCATCTTTAATAAATAAAATTCTATTTGCATAAGAGGCTGTAAAGGCATCATGTGTAACCATTAAAATAGTCGCACTCATTTTTTGATTTAAAAACTCAAAGTTCTCTAATAATTGGCGGCTAGATTTTGAATCTAATGCTCCTGTTGGCTCATCTGCTAATACTAATTTAGGATTTGTTATAATGGCTCTTGCTGATGCAATTCTTTGCTTTTGTCCTCCAGATACTTGATAAGGATACTTTTTAAGAATTTCTTTAATTCCTAACTTTTCTGCAATTGCATTTACTCTTTTATCAATTTCTCTTGCATTTACTTTTTGAATTGTTAGTGCTAAAGCTATATTTTCATAAGCTGTAAGAGTATCTAATAAATTAAAGTCTTGAAAAATAAAACCTAATTCTTCTCTCCTAAACTTATTTAATTTGTTTCCTTTTAGTTTTGTAATATCTTCGCCATTAACAATAATATGTCCTGCTGTTACTCTGTCTATTGTTGAAATTACATTTAAAAGTGTACTTTTGCCGGAGCCACTCGCCCCCATAATTCCTACAAATTCTCCCTTTTCTACTGTAAAACTAATACCCGCTATTGCTTTTGTTAGATTTGATTTGTTTCCATAGTATTTCTCTATGTTGTTTACCTCTAATACTTTTTCCATAATAAAAAACTCCTTTCAATCTAACATTATTATAACCCATTTTAGCCATTATTCCTATCGATGTTCCTTACATGAATCTTACAATTTTGTAAGATATGAGATATAGCACTTGAATCCAAGTGCTATATCTCTCTGAATCTTGCGTTATCTTGTTCTGCCCAACTCCGACTGTATAGCCTTGTTATTCTGCAAGAACCGTTTCTATATATAAACTACTTTCGTATGTTATATTCTTAAAATTCTTTATTTTGATATATTTTGTTTGATATTAGATATGAGATACCTAACAATATTGCAGAAATTATTGGAATTGCTATAAGTGAATAGTTGTCTAATCCATTTATTATATTTATAATAGTTGTCATATCTATAAATTGGGCAATTAAAGCTACTATCCCAGCAACACCAAATACTACTGCAAATAATATAATTCTTCCATTTGTAGCACCAAATTTGAACACAATTGGATAAAGTAAAGAAATTATAATAACGCTTGATAGTATTGTTCCTATTAAGGATGATATAATCTCATCTAAATTTATACTATTTGTTTTCATATAGCTGATTCCTACCCCTATAGCCAAAGCAATAACTCCTAAAATAACTGTTAAAATTATGGAAGCTATATATTTAGCTCTAACTACATTTTTTCTCCCATTTGGCAAGATTACTGCATAAGAGTTCCAATTGTTAAAATCATCATAACTAAATGTTGATATAAATAACATTATTCCAATTAGTGGAACTATAAATGTAACATCAAATGTGCCTTGAAATGCTAACATTATATATATTACAAATATAATTATCATTGATTTTAAATTTGCTTTTATAAGTAAAAAGTCCTTTTTTATTAAACCTAACATATCTTTTCCCCCTTAATTACTAATACCATTAAATCTTCTAGTGTAATTTTATCTATTACACAACTATGATATTTTTTACTTGCCTGTTTTTTATCATTAACTAATATCTCATAAGCATATTTTGTTTTCTTATATGCGATAATATCTTTTTTATCAATATTTGAAAAATAATCAATATCACATTTTAAAATTCCATAGTTATCAATTATTTCATCTCTTGACTTTTGTAACACTTTCTTTCCTTTATCAATAAATATAATTTCATCTGCTATATGCTCTAAATCGCTTGTTATGTGTGTTGATAATAATATAGAATGTTCTTCATCTTCTATAAATTTTTGGAATATCTCTAATACTTCGGATCTAACAACTGGATCTAATCCACTTGTTGGCTCATCTAATATTAATAGTTTTGGTTTATGAGAAATAGCTACTACTATTTCTAACTTTTTTCTCATTCCTTTTGACATTGATTTTAATGGTTTGTTGTCTGGTAAATCAAACTCTTTTAAATAAGAAAAATACAATTCGCTATCCCA
>CANRSN010000072.1 GCA_947642455.1 uncultured Clostridiaceae bacterium | reverse complement strand
CCCTCACTTTTATTGTAGAATGTATTTATTAGAATATAAGGAGTGTTTTTACTATGAATCGCCGTAGAGGAATTAATAATAAATTAAATGTCATATCTGAAAACTTCAAGAAATTCCGTGCTGAAAGTGGATTTTCTCAAAAAGTTTTATGCGAAAAATTAGAATTGATTGGTCTTAATTTATATAAAGCTGATATATATGCTATTGAGCATAATAAACGTTGTGTAAAAGATTATGAATTATTAGCATTTTCCATCGTTTTTAATAGACCTATTGCAGACTTCTACAAAGATGTTAATGATTTTAGTTAATTTTAGTTTTTGATTTTGTACTTAATTAAGTTCCGAAAAATGGTAATAGTTTTGCTATACCAACTGCTTAATTAAGTACATTTTTCTTTGATCTTGATACCATCTATTAGACCGAATTTTATATGCTAAATGTGTTTTAAAATCACATATTTCATATATTAGATTATTTATTTCTTTTAGTTTTTCTTTTTCTGTATCATCTAATTTTTCAATTAATGTATTACTTGCAACTTTTAATTTTTGTATTGCTATTTTATATTCTGTACTATCTGAATATGCATCTTCACATTTTTTTAGTTTATCATCTATATTTTTATCATATAAATTTAATGTTACAAATTCCATAGGTTCTTGAATTTGTTTTATATAATTCAAATATATCTGCTTTCTAGCTTTTACATCTTTTTTTACTTCATCAATTGTTTCATATTTTTCAAACACATTTATTACATCTATAAATTGAGCCATCATAAATAGTTCTATGTCTTGTCTTGTAAGACTTTTATCATTGTTCATCTTATTTCACCTCCTATCTCAACCATTTTCTTTATCATATCACTTTTTAAAATTTTCGACAATACTTTACTGTCGTTTGTTTTTGTTGTATAATAAATTTGAAAAATTTTTATATGAGGAGAGTGTATATATGAGTAAGCTATACAAAAGATATAATGAATTAAAAGCTACTAATGACAACCAATTATATTTATTTAAATCTGGTATGTTTTTTATTTTTTTAGATAATGATGCTAAATTAATATCTAATGAACTAAATTTAAAATTAACAAAATTAAATGATAATATTGTAAAATGTGGTTTTCCTATTAATAGTTTTGAAAAGTATTCTAATTTACTAAAAGAAAGAGGCTTTGAGTTTTCAATTATTGATGAAAAATCTTCTATTGTTACCTCTACTTCTAATTATTTAAGTAACATAGAAATAGTAAACATGATAAACAAAATTAAAAATATGGATATAAATAAAACTTCACCAATTCAAGCATTTAATATATTATCTAATTTTAAAAAAATATTAGGAGATAAAAACGAATATGAAAACAAATGACGAACCAATTATTTATCAAAAATATTTAGATTTAATCTACTATTCAAATGACTTAGTTAGAAAATATCCTAAAAGTGAACGATTTGTTTTAGTAGAAGAAATTAAACGTACGTTATATAGTGGTCTTAGACTTTTAGTTTACGCATTAAAAATTTATAACAAACAAGAAAAATTAAAATATTTGAATGAATTAGATGCTTGTCTAAAACTTTTACAAGTACATATTAGAATTTCTTTTAAATATAAATATATTTCTATGCAAAATTATTCTACTTGGAGCGATAAGCTTACAGAAGTATGTAAAATGTTAGGTGGGTGGATTTCTTCATGCCTAAAAAAATAAAAAATACATTTTATAAAAATTTAACTTTTGAAAAACTATATTTAGCACATAAAAGAGCGAGAAATCATAAAACCTATAAATCTGATGTTGTAGAATTTGAAATTGATTTAGAACGAAATTTAACTTTTCTACTTAATGATATTGCTAATCATACTTATAGAGTTGGAAAATATAAAGAATTTAAAATATATGAACCAAAAGAAAGAATTATACAAGCATTACCCTATAAAGATAGAATAGTACACCAATGGTATGTTGAAGAATTTATTAAACCTTATATATTACCGCGTTTTATTAATACTAACTTTGCTTGTTTAGAAAATAAGGGTACTCATAAAGCAGTAGAACAATTACAAAATTATATGAGAATCTTTAAACGAAATTATGGGGATTTTTGGATTTTAAAATGTGATATAAGTAAATTCTTTTATAATATCGATAAGAATATATTATTTGATATTCTATCCAAATATATTGCTGATAAGAAATTATTAGATTTTACACATTTACTTATATTTGATGGTACAGATAATATGAATAAAAAAGGAATACCAATAGGAAATTATACTTCACAATTTTTCGCCAATATCTATATGAATGAATTAGATCAGTATGTAAAACATATCTTAAAATGCAAATATTATGTTCGTTATATGGATGACTTTATAATTTTATTGAAAACAAAACAAGAATGTATTGAAATAAAGAAATTGATAGAAAAATTTATAGATTCTCATTTAGAATTAAAGTTAAATGATAAATCTAGGTATTATCCTTATTCAATGGGAGTCAATTTTTGTGGCTACCGAACCTTTACTACTCATAGATTACTTCGTGTTTCTAGTAAGACTAAAATCAAGAACAATGTTAAAAAATGGAATAAATTGTGGCACTTAAATAAACTTAATACTAAACAAGCTATCATGAGCATAAATTCTTGGCTACGGTCATTCAAGTCATTGTAATTCTTATAAACTACAAAATAAGATTTTAAATTCTTGTGATTTTTTATATACTGAAAATGCTAGAAATAAAATTTATGAAGATTTATTAAAAGATTATTATAATTTTTAAAGACAGTATTCTTTTGTAAAATACTGTCTTTCATAATCTCGAATATTCGCCATTTTACTACTAACTCGAGAATTACTGTTTATGTGTTTATGATATAGAAACAAGTCTATACCAAAAGAATTAAACTTCTTTGATACTAAATCACTCGGTGTTCTCCTTGAAGATACACCCCTCTGGACTTTTTAGACTATATAAAATATATCTAAAATGAAGTATCGAAGTGGGACTAACACCACACGGAAACTGTTGTTGCTGTTAGCATCTCCTGTGTTGTTGTTGAAAGCAAAACTACCTGCATTCGTGCCATTGTTGTAATTACCGACCACGTTTGAATACTGGGTTAGACGAGTTCACAAAGTTAGAGTAGTAACAGTTTAATCCTCAATATATATCATTTTCGTAATTCATTTACGAAAGATATATCTATATTAATTTCATACGCTCATGCGTGTATTTTATGATGCTTTTGCACGGGCTTTCTAATAATGAAAATGTTCTAGTATAATTAGCCCATGCCTCTATATTTATTACAATTTTCTTATCAAGTATCAAGGAACAAAGTCACTTATGGGACTAACACCACACGGAAACTG
>CANRSN010000071.1 GCA_947642455.1 uncultured Clostridiaceae bacterium | reverse complement strand
TTGTAGGACAACTTCTTGAAGAAGATTTTGTAAGGCTTAATATTAGATATATTGCAATAATGGACAATATTGATAGCCGTAAAGGGCTAAATGACTTCTTGCCTATTCAAGATTGGTTTAATGAAATGCATGCCAAAAATACAAGTCAAAAAGTTAGAGCAGTTCTCAAAAGCAAAGGCGAATCTGGAATTTCACTTGCAAATAATGTGCCTTATGGTTATAAAAAAGATGAAAATGATAAAACAAAATGGGTTATTGATGAGCCATCAGCAGAAGTTGTAAAAGAAATATATAACTTATTTATTCAAGGACATGGAACTTTTGAAATAGCTAGAATTTTAAGAGAAAGAAAAATATTAACGCCATCAGAATATAATGCAAGCATTACTACAAACTCAAATAATCAAGAATATCAATATAAATGGTGTGGAACTACTGTAGCTGGGATTTTAGATAGACAAGAATATATTGGAGATACAGTAAATTTTAAATGTACTACTCGTTCTTATAAAGACAAAACTAAAGTTACTCTTCCAAAAGAAGATAGAAAAATATTTAAAAATACTCATGAGCAAATTATTGATGAATATACTTGGAATATTGCAAAGCAATTAAGAAATAACAGAAAAAAGCCTACAAGATCAGGCAAGAAAAGTATATTTTCAGGATTGTTATTCTGCAATGATTGTGGCAAAAAAATGTATTTTCAATCTCCTGTCATAGATTTAAAAGCCAAAGACCATTATAGATGTTCAAGTTATAAGAATGACACTTCTGTATGCACATCTCATTATATTTCAGATAAAGTATTACAAGTTATTGTTTTAGAGAATATTCAAAGAGTAGTTGCTTATATGAAAAATTTTGAAGATTTATTTATAAAAGAACAACTAGCAAAATCTACACAAGATGAGCTAAAACAAATCTCTAAAAACAAGAAAGAACTTGAACAAGCAAAGAAAAGAATTGTTGAAATTGATAACTTATTTATGCACATTTACGAAGATAATATATCTGGAAAGATAACAGATGAAAGATTTAGAAACTTATCTTTTAATTATGATAAAGAACAAAAAGAGTTAAAAACAAAGATTGAACAATTATCAAAGGAAATAGACAATACTGAAAAGAAAACAACTGATTTAACACAATTTATATCTAATGTAAAGAAATATACTGAGATAACTAAACTAACACCAGAAATCTTAAATGAGCTAATTGAAAAAATATTAGTTCATCAAGCAGAAAAAGTTAATAGTAAGAAAGTTCAAGAAATAGATATATATTATAGAGGTGTTGGTATTATTTCTTTTCCAGTAAGTCAGACCGATATGACAATGGTAATTGAAAAAATGATAAATAAAAAAATATCAGCTTAATTTAAAGCATTTTATGGGGAGAATTATTTTGTGTACTTAACTAAAGCATTCTCCCCTATATGTTATGACATGCTGTCATAACATGGGGCTCTGCGAGGCAATAAATTTTCTCCCATAAGGGATAAAATTTATTCAAATTAACTATCGCCACTTTCATTTTTGTTATCACAAAAACAAAACGTGCCACGTTAATTTGTTTCTTCTGTATTTTCTTCGCAGAATTTTACTGGCTTTACACCTACTGAAATAGGGGTAGGCTCTTTTGTGTAAATTACACTTGTGTTTGTTTCGTCTGGTATATAGTCAAATGCAGTATCAATTTCTTTCATTTGAAATTTATCTTCTTCATTGATGTAGAGTATTCCAAATCTATAAGTTTCCATTTTATTATCTGGATCTAGCTTGTAGTAATCTTCTAAAGGGAACACCCTAACAATAGCACTATTGTCTTCAGCAAAGTTGAAATAAAACATTTGCTTATCTACATAGTAAGTTGCCTCTGTATAATGAACATCATAATACTGTCTTAATCTCATTATTATTTCGCCGACTTCTTCCTCTGGTAAGTAATTACTAAATCTGACACTACCAAGAACATTACCCAATATCATAGGCTTTGTTGTATCTATATAACCGTTATCATATAATTCTTGACAAGGTTTGCAAATTGAGTCTCTAAAATTAATTTGTGTTACAACTACTTCATTACCAATTAAAGTAAGTTCTATATTATCAACATATTTCATTATAAGTTCTGCTTGTTCTGTTCTTGTATAATCTTTCCAAGTTTTAGTTCTTGCTTTATATTCCTTTTCTAGCTTAACCTTGTTAATAAAATCAATATCTCTTTTTAGTAAAATATCTTTTGGTGTAAATTTTAGTTCTTCGGTGCAATCAGTAGTTTCTAGTTTGTTTTGTAATTCACTTATAGCATTTTCAACTATTTTCTTTTCTTCGTTATATTCTTTTAGTTCAAATACTCCATTGATATATGCTTTTTTAATTCTTTCAAGTTTGCTCATTTGTTCTTTTATTTCTTTTTCTAATTGTTCTTTAGGCTCATCAAATTTTTGCTTTATCATAGGCAAGAAGAATTGATTTACAACAGAGTCATACTCTACTAATTCACTAATAAACTGATTGAAATAGTCATTGATAACTTTCTCTTTAAATTCAATTTTGCAATCATTACAATAGTAGTAGAAGTAAGCATTGCCATTTTTCTTTGTAGTTGCTTTTCCACCTAAAATCCTATTACATTTAGGACATCTTAACTTTTGCAAATATAAATAAGTTAATGTTCTTTGGTAGCTCCTAGAATTTTTCTTTTTCTGTACTTGACAATCTGCCCACATTTCTTTTGAGATAATAGGCTCAACAACATCTTCATAATAAGTTGGGTGTTTTGTTCTTTTTCCGTGAACAAAATCTCCTTTATATATTTCGTTTTCAATAATAGTTTGTATAGTTGAATCTCGCCAGTTATCTTTTTCTAATACTTTTTCTTCGTTAAATAGATTACTTATTTTTTGATAAGAGTAACCATTATAATATAAGTCAAATATTCTAACTACAATATCTTTAGTAGTATAATCTATTACTAATCTTTTATCTTCGTGTTTATAGCCTAATGGTGCAACGTGGGGAATATGTCCTGACTTTATTGCTCCTGCTAGTCCTACTTTTGTCCTTTCGCTAGTTCTCTCAATTTCGTTTTGACTAACACTCATTAAAAGTCTTGAAATCATTTTACCATTTGCAGTTGTAGTATTTATTTCATCATTTGCACAGTCAAGATAAGCATTATTTTCGTCTAAAAAAGTTATTAGTTTTTCCCAGTCACATATACTTCTGGTTATTCTGTCTAGTTTTAGAGCAACAATAGTATTTATCTTTTTAGCTTTAATATCAGCTTTTAATCTTTCAAACTCTGGTCTATAATTACCAGTTTTAGCACTTATTCCAGCATCTTCGTAATAATCTACTATATCATACCCCTTAAACTTACAAAAAGTTTCTAATCTTTCTCTTTGTTCTGGAAGACTAAAGCCGTTCCCTTGCTTGATCCTCTGTTGAAACTCTCATATACAAGCCACATTTTTTCTTTTCTTCGTTCAATTTTCACTCCTCCTTATAAAACAAAAAGAGACATCAAAGTACAATACGAGTACCGTTGACATCTCTTAAATCCATTTATCATAAACTAAAATACAATAATGCAATATAATA
>CANRSN010000070.1 GCA_947642455.1 uncultured Clostridiaceae bacterium | reverse complement strand
AATCTTACAATTTATTTTAGTTTTACAAACTACATTTTACTTTTACAATTCACTATATGAAATAAGAAGAAGTAATCTAAAAAATTACTTCTTCCTATATAATGTAGCAATAGTTGATAATATTAATAACAAGTTAGTTATAAGATATTTTCAAGTATATAGATATTATAATAATAGAATTAGAAGATTCATAGATAGTATTGCAGAATTTGCTAGATATGTACCTGAATATGATATTACTTTATTAAATAACAGATGTCCGAAAGGAATAAATATATATCATGATGAAGAAATAAAAAAATGGAGAGTATTTGCAGGAGAATATTATAAGCATAAAGAATATGATGCTATTTATCTTAAAGATATAGATGAAAAGAAAAAAGGAACTATTTATCAATATATACCTTTAGGTGATGCTATTAATCATTTAGAAGATGTTAGATATAAAAATTTTTATAACATATTTGAAAAGGCAAAATATGAAAGTTTTGAACTATTACTAAAAGCAGAATTATATAATTTAGCATTAAATCATGCTGGATGGTTCTTTGAAAAAGGAAGTTTTGAAAAAAGGTTTGGAGTAAAAAAGAATTTTTATAATTTTATGAAGAAACATGATATATCATATGAGGAATTATATGTACTAAAACTGATTCAAAGACCTAACATAGAGATGATAAGAAGTCTTTTAAGAATATCATTTTCTAATTTAAATGATTTAGAAAAAGCAAATAACTATATAAGTTTAGTTAAATTTGTAGAATATTCAAAGAAACAAAATAGGTTTTCGATTCAAAGTTACTTAGACTATATAGATAACCTAATAAGAATAGGAATACCACTTACTAAAAAGAAACTATTACCAACAAATTTTTCTGAAGCACATGATATGAGTATAAAAAAAGTTAAAATTGTTGAAAACAAGTTATTAGATGACAAGATAAGAAAGAGATATGAAGAATTAAAAAGAAACAAATATGAAGATAATAAATTTTGTATTAGACCAGCGAAAACTTTGAATGATATGAAAGATGAATCAGAACAACAAAACAATTGTGTATATAGTAATTATAGTGAAAAATATGCTAATGGTAATACTGATATATATTTTTTAAGGAAGTTAAAAAATCCAAATAAATCATTAGTAACAGTTGAAGTATTAGATGGAAAGATAAGACAGAAATATGAAAAGCGAAATACAGCAATTAATAAAGAAGAAAGAGATTTCTTAAATTTATGGGAAAAGAACATACTAAAGGTAGCATAATAAATGAAAGGAAAGTGATAATATATATGGCTTATTTAAAGAAAGAATACAGAATATTAATGGAGAGAATGGATAAGGAATTAAAAATGCCACGAGGTTGGTATTTTTTTGTTAAGAAACAGAAAGAAAAACAAAATTTTATTATAAAAACAAATGGAAAATGTACTTGTAAAAATTGTAATACAGAATTTGAATCAAATAAAAAAATTAATGAATATGAGAAATGCCCTAAATGTCATAATACTTATTTAATAAAGCAAAGTAATTATAGTTTCCATATATTTGAAGATGTATTAGTTTTGCTTGATAAATTAGACGATAAATGGGTAATACGATTGTTTGAAATATTTACTAGATATACTAAAAATGAAATATATCATTCTAAAGCAGTAGAATATGGAAGAATAGTTATTAATAAGGAAATGAAAAACGTAATGGAATTTGCTAATGATAGAGCAGTAAGTACTATGTGGGGAGAATTATTTATTAACCACACAAGAAAAGGAAAAAGGTGGAGATGGTATAATCGATATTATAGATCATTAAATACATATGGCAAAGTATATGATAAAAACTTACAAGAATTATTAAAAAATACAGAGTTTAAATATTCTCAATTGTGGAAAATAGCAAAGGAAAATGATGAAATAGATATTAAATATCATTTACTAAATAATTTTCCTGGCACAGAACTATTAGCAAAAATGGGATTGTATAAGTTAGCAGTATGTTCTGGAGATTTTTATGAGGGTAAAAGTTTTAAAGAAAGATTTGGAGTAGACAAAAGCTATTACGAATTTATGAAGAAAAATAACATAGATAGGAATGAATTAAACATCTTAAAAATGTATAAAAAAACTAATATTGAAAATATAAAAGTTTTAAGTAAATTTTATATATCTGATTTAGAAAAAGTTAAAAAATATGTTTCACTCGAAAAGTTTGCAGAATATGCAAAAAAGAAAAGAAATTTTGATATACAGATGTATATAGATTATTTAGAATTTTTAGAAAAATTAAAAATGGATTTGAAAAATAAAAGATATCTATTTCCAGAAAATCTAAAAAAGAAACATGATGAATATTCAAGACAAATACTTATAAAAAACAATGCAAAGGTAAACAGAGCAATAAATAAAAGATATAAACAATTAAAGCAAAATACCTATAGTAATAAAAAGTATATTGTGATGCCAGCAGAAAGTTTTATATCATTGGAAGATGAAAGTACACAACAAAATCATTGTATAAGAAATTATGCTGAAAAATATGCAAAAGGAAAATGTGATATATATTTTATGAGAGAAACTAATACACCTAATAAATCACTTGTAACAATAGAAGTAAGGGAAAGGAAAATAGTACAAAGTAGGACAAAAAATAATGGAATCCCCAATAATAGTCAAAAAAGATTTTTGAATAAATGGGAAAATGAAGTATTAAGTGCAGCATAAAGTTTAGGAATAGGAGAATAAAAAACTCCTATTTCTGATTTTTTATTAAATTTTTTGAAAAAACTTAAACATAGAAAAGTACATCAAACAGTGTATTTTTCTATGTTTAAGTGTAATTTAAAGAAAATTTTTTTTGAAATTGAAAAACGGAGTAAGAAGGTATTACAATATTGTCAATAAAAAGAAAATGGAGGTACAAGATTATGGAAAATGTTAATTATGCTAATATGGCAAACAATTTATTAGGAGATGAACTATATTGTAAGTTCATAAAGGAAATTTCAAAAGAAAACAATGGAGCGAATTTAGTTGATTTTGGCAAAGAAGTAGTTAATAAATGTTGCTTTTTAATAGTAATGATAGGAATGTCAAAAAAGGTTCAATTAGATAATGTAAAGATATGCTTAGGAGATGATGTTATAGAAATATCTTGCAAAGATTTTGCTATGAAATATGAAAAGTATGCTAGAGAAATTGAAAATAACATATTTAAAACTATAACAGAAATTAAATAGTAAAAAATATTAAAATTTTATATTATTTGAATCTTTTATATGTTATAATCCATATAAAACTAGAAAGACAACTAGTAATTTTTTGTTTAGATTGGAGAAAGAAAATATGAAAGAATCAAAAGTCATAACATTTATAGGAGGATTTTATATATTTGGAGGAATTATTGTATTGTTGTCATTGATATTTAATGGTAGTGGACTCAATATGATATTTGGTGTACCAAATATTCCAGATTATATTGTAAAATTATTAGTAGGTATTATATATATACCATTAGGCTATTTGTATATAAATAGGATAAAAAATTCAAACTGGATAGTATTAGCATTGGCTATTATATTCTTTTGCATTAGTGCTTCTTTGACAACAGAATTTAATGCACAACCATTTATAGGAAACTTGATATATTCTTTGTTTGTTATAATTGCAACCATTGTGAGAAGAAAAGAGTTTATAAATAGTTTGAATACAATAATGAAAAAATAATAGGTAACTATAAAATTAC
>CANRSN010000069.1 GCA_947642455.1 uncultured Clostridiaceae bacterium | reverse complement strand
ATATTTTCTTAAACCTTCCATATCATTTTTGTCTATATATCCCATCATTCCCTGTATAATATTAGAAAAATCGTGTCTAAAAGCTCTAGTATTATCTTGAAGAATTTCCAAAGTTTTATTATATAGTTTAGCTTCTTCTAAATCTGTGGAAGTAATTTCTAATTTTGAGATAGTAAAAATAGTATATAAACTAGTTAGTACATAAATTAGTAAACCTACAAGACTTAATAAGACAATATGAAAAGGTAGTACAGCAGAGTAAAAATAGGTAACATATAATTGAAGACCAATTATTATAATACCTAAAATAGCATTAAATATTACTAAGAATTTTCTTTTTTTATCTGTAATTTGTAACTTTCCAAAATTAATTTTTAAATATTTTAATAGCAAATATATTAAAAACATACAGAAATATACTATTAGAGTACCAAAGAAACGATGAATAGGAATATTACTACCTACTAAATAGTCAATCTCAAAGACTGAGAAATAAATTTTAGCAATAACAGATTCAAGTAAAGCAGCAGTAATAAAAGGAATTATTAAAGATAATATACTTTTGAATACACTGGACTTCAAAATAAATATATTAGAAAGCAAAAATACTGCAACATTTAAAAATGTATTAAATGGTTTTACAACAAATAAACTACTTATAATACCAAATACACCAACAACTAGAATGTATAAAAATTTTTGTTTTCTATTAACAGTTAAATTAAGAATAGTAGTAAATATAAGCATTGAGATAAAAGCTTCAATAACTATAGAAGGAATTCCCACTATATTAGTTAAAAATACATTTTCACTATTCAAATTATTCCAAATCATTTGTAACGTTTCCATCATTATTAAAAACCTCCATAAATTTATTTTTATATTTAGGACCAATAAAACATTGAAATTCGCCAGTATCATCGAAATTAATAATATTATCGCTAATCTTAATATTAGTAATATTATTAATATTAGCAATATAAGATTTATGGCATCTTACAAAATTGCTAGGCAATTTTTCAGAAATTTTACTAAAAGAGCTATAAGATTCATATATTTTAGAATCAGTATAAAAAAGCAATTTCATACCATCCTTTTTTATATATTTAATATTATTTTCATTAATAATAGTATTTTTATTATCAATATTAATAAAAGTAATCTTTTCTTTATCATTAGAAATATCATCAACCAATCTATCTATAGTTTCCTTAAGTCTTTCAGTAGAGATAGGTTTAGGCAAAAAATCAAAAGTTTTATATTTATATGCAACTAAAATATATTCAAGATGAGCACTGGTAAAAATTATATAAATTCGTTTATTTTTCTTTCTTACAATATCGGCTAGATCAAGACCTGATATATCAGAATGTAAGTCAATATCTAAAAATAGTGCATTAACTGTATTAAATTCAAGATATGAAAGAACGTCTTCAGGTTTAGTAGTAGATAGAGAAATTATAGCATCAATTTCATTTTCAATAAAAATAGAATCCATCATCTTTGAAAGTCTATCCAATACAGCCTTATTATCATCACATAAAACAAAATTTAACATTTATTTATCCCCCACGTAAAAAGAAAAGTCTAATAGGCAAAGAAATATTACCTTAATTTTCCAATTCAATAACATCATAATTCAAAAATTTTATATTGTCAAGTAGAAAATAGATATAAAAAACAAAAAAATGTCGAAACTTGCAAAATATTGGGAGAGTAAGTTGAACAAAGAATAATAAATAGATAAAAGTATACGTCTAGGTAAAACAAAGTAAAAATGGAAACAACATTATAGATAGAGAAAATTAAAAATCAGATATATTGAATAAAAATAAAAAGTATGTTATTATAAAATAGGAAGAAAAATTTAGAGAAAGGTCATATTATGGATAATATATTAAAAAACGCATATGCAGAAGTGTATCAAATATTAGATATATTAGGAAATGAGTATAAAAGAAAAGTACCATATAAATTAAGAAAGTTATTTAAAGAAAATCAAAATACTAATCATAAAATAGATAAGCAAATCAACAATATAAGTAGAACAGCACTAATTATAATAAGTGTTTTAAATTTGAAATATTGGGAAAAAGATTCTCAAAAAATAGTAGAACTAAGAAAACAATACAATAATAATGAAATTGAATATCAACAAAAAATCAATGTATATAAAAAAGATGGATGGCTAAAAAAAGATAAAGAAAAAGAAAGTACAATACAAGTGAGCTTGCAAGAAGTAAAACCATCTATTATAGAAAAAATAAGAATATTTTTTAGAAAAATATTTCATTGAGAAAGGAAAAACAAATGGAAATCGACAAGAAATTTATAAAATGTGAGTATTCAATACAAGATTTAGAACAATTTAGAGATGAAAAAGGTTTTATTGATTTATCGGCAGCAGGAGTGAATTTAACAGAAGAATCAAGAGAAATAATAGGAAACCCAAATAGAATAAAAAATTGGGTAAATTTTAATGGAAAAAAAGCGTTAATAAAAGGAGAAGCAATATTAGATGAAGAACAAAATTATGGAATATATGCTGAATTAATAGTAGAAGAAATGGCAAAATGTGTAGGTCAAAAAGCAGCACATTATGATTTGATAAAAATGCAAAATGACGATGGAAACACTATTTTAGGAGTTTTGTCAGAGTCAGTTATAGACTTAGAAAAAGGAGAGCAGTTAGTAAATTTGTATGATATAATTGGCGATGAGCCAGAACAAGAAAGAGATTTTATAGATACTACAACATATGAATTTACAATAACAGAACTAAGAAAAAATTTATTACATGATGGATATACACAAGAACAAGTAGAAAACGTAATTAATGATTATAACAAAAGGTTAGCTTTTATTATGGCAGTAATAGATACAGACAAATATCCTGAAAATATAGCTTTTATAAAAAGAAAAAATAATGGAAAAGATGAAATTGAAATAAGTCCAAATATAGATAGTGAATCTGCTCTGCTATTAGATAATGAAATAACAGTTATAAAAAAACTGTTAGACAATTATTATGTACTTAAAGAAAGTGTAAATAGAGCACATCCAAGAATTGGGACAATAAAAAGCGTTGAAGAAGATGGTTTTAATTCATTTTGGATGGATTCATTAGAAGAACTATGTGAAGATGATGAAGTGTATTATTATTGTAGTGATGTATTAAGAGAACAGATCGATATGGATAGTATTTTTGAAAAAGTTGAAAAAAGAATAAAAGCAAAGTTACCAGAAGAAGTTAAACTTATAGCTAAATATTCATACAACTGTAGGAATGAAGATATGGTAAAAGTTATAGATGGAGAAATAGAACAACAAAATTCTAACTTACTAGATAAAAACACAATACTTGATGCATTAATAAGTAGAGGTGTTAAACAAGAAAAAATTAGAGCAAATGAATTAATTAATATGGAAATGAATTTAGAAAATAATTTATTAATAAATCCATTTATAAATATGGATAGAACAATACAAGAAGAAAGAATATAAAAAAACTAGACAAATTTTACATAATATGGTATAATAAAAAATGCACTAATAAATTAATTGTATAAAGAAAGGTGGGATGCCAATGGAAAAGTATAGTATTTTTTACAAACAGACACAAATAGGTGTATTAGAAATTAATGAAAAAGGTTTATACAAATATACACCTGAGCTTAATGTATTAGAAAAAGTGAAGAAAGAAACTTCACTAACTCATGAAATGCTAGAGAGTTCTGGTTGGCGAAAGCCAATTCCATTTTTCAAAAATCGTATAGAAAATGCGAAGAGATTTCCGGATATGGAAATCGGGTATCATACTGATAATTTTAGAATGATAAAGGAAGATTGAGAATAAACCTTTCAAAGCCACTAGATATAGTGGCTTTTTTCATATACTAGGAAATTATAACAATTTGTTATAATTTCCTAGTATATAAAAGCTTCGCAAACATTCCACACAAAATTGCTAAAGCAATTTTGGCGGGCGAACAAAGACGAGGCATGAAAAGTAATCTAAAAGGTCTGAATATTTTAATCATGCCTCTTTTGTTCTATACTAGAAAAGCATAACAAATAGTAATAATATTATAAAAAAATCATAAAATTAAACAAAAAGTAAATGGAGGTAAAAATGATAAGAAAGTTTAAAAGCAAGTACATGTTAGTAATAGGCTTAGTGATAATATTTATATTTACATTTAGCCTTATTGCACTAGAAGATAATAAAACTATAAGTGCAAGTTCACAAGCATTAAGTACAAAAAAAATAGAATGGGGAATAAAAAGAAATGATAATCATGAGCAGCCAGATTTAGGAAAACTAAATAAACAGATAATAGATGCAAATAAAGGGATAGCAATGGGAAATAAAGAATCAAAACAAGTTTATCTAACATTTGATGAAGGATATGAGGCAGGTTATACAGAGAAAATATTAGAAGTATTAAAACAAAATGATGTAAAAGCCACTTTTTTTATAACAGCACATTATGTGAATACGAATGCAGAATTAGTACAAAAAATGATAGATGATGGTCATACAATAGGAAATCATACTCCTAAATCCTTAATGCCCATAAATTTAAAAGGTGAAAAATTATAGAGAGATAGCCTATGGGGAGTAGAATAAAAACAATGATTAAAATTAAAAAGAGATAATTTTAGTCATTGTTTTTTTGCAAAATATAGTCAATACAAATAATTTGTGCTATACTAATAACTAGATAATAAAAAGCGGAGGAAATA
>CANRSN010000068.1 GCA_947642455.1 uncultured Clostridiaceae bacterium | reverse complement strand
TTTACTACATCTGGATAGTTATTAAACATTAAATGATAGTTGTCTAAATTGTTCATGTGTACCTCCTTTAATCTATTTACCCTTTTTTTATTTGGGTTATGTAATATGAAATTGTCAATGTGTGGTTACTTTCTTGTTATTATCAATTATAAAAATATCTAAAACTAACTTAATAATAACATATATACTTGCAAGAGTCAATAGTTTGTGATAAAATAATATAAAAAAATAACTATATTATATAAAAGGTTAGGTGAACTTATGAAAAACTCAAATAAAGATGCTATTGATTTTATTAAAAATAGAAAAATTAGTAATGCAATTAGATTATATGTATATAGAAATTTAAGAAAAGAATATCTTACTTATATGAGTTATAAAAAGATTAAAAGCGATTTTGAAGCTATTTTAGTTCAAAAAGATAATCGTATAGGTACTTTGCTTTGTAACTTCTTAAATTGCGATTTTAAAGCAAGCCAGAGTATTAGAAATTTTGTACAAGAATATAGTTTAACTCTATTTGCGGAAATAACAAAAATGCAATTAAAAAATACCTATACTGCAAATGAGTATGAAAAGTTAATAAATGAATTAGTAGAAAAATCTGGAGATAAATTAGAATGTATAAAAGAAGATTTTATTTCTGATGTAAATTACTTATTTAATATTAATCAATTAGAAGAAATAAAAGATTTAACACCATTACAAAGATTTTATGTTTTAACTATGAGTAAGAATAGTAGTAAAGGCTTATCATATTTTGAAAATGATAAATTAAATATCGCACTTGGAGATTTATCAAGATTAAATACACCATTAAATATTATTGATGAAGATCAAGCAATAGAAATGGCTAAAGTAAATAAAGATAGAATTTTACCAATACCATATACTTTTGAAAGTAATGATATTTGTCAATTACTGATTATCGAACTTCAAGAAATTGTTTGCATGGACAAGTTTGAAATTAAAAAGTGCAAAAATTGTGGAAAATATTTTGTTCCAGAGAAAAGAACTGATGAATTGTATTGCAATAATATTTATGAAGATGGCAGAACTTGTAAAGAAATTGGCTCTTTTAAGGTAAAACAAAAAATGATTAATGATGATGATGACTTAAGAACTTATAGAAATGTTTATCAAAAACTATTATTGAGAACAAGGAGAAATCCAGATAATATGCAATATGAAAAAGAGTTTGAGAATTTTAAAAAAGATAATCGAAAAATGCGTGATAAACTTGATAAAGGCAAGGTTACTTATGAAGAATATGTAGAGTGGTTAAATGGAATATAGAAATTAAAAGAGGTTTATTGAAATGAATTTAGTAGAAATGAAACAATCAGTAGATATGCTTTATAATGAATGGGATTTAGGAAAAACACCTTCGCATTCTAAAGGGAAGGTTTGTGCTTGGATTTATTTGTTTGAAATACTTGAAGAAACTGAAAAAATGGTTATTGAAAAGGAAAATGGTAAAGTTATTGGAATATGCGGATATGCAAAATGGAATTCAAAGAAATACATGATTAGAAAAAATTTTTTCCATATTTTGAAAACGATACTTATATGGAGTCCATTAGTAAAAGATAAAAAGGCTATTTATAAATATAATAATGATTATGACTATACACCAGAAGAATTAGTAAATTATTTTGATGGAGAGATAAGCATATTAATTCTAAATTCCAATTATCGTGGTAAAGGTATTGGAAAGAAAATGCTTTCACAGGTATTTGAATATGCTAAAAATGATAACATGAAAAATATTCAAGTACTAACAGATGAATCTTGTAATTTCAAATTTTATGAAGCTTGTGGTTGTAGTAAAGTATATGAGAAAGTAATCAATAATGGCGAACCTGATAAATGTGGAAATACATCAAGTGAAATAGGATATATTTATGAGAAAAGATTTGGAGGAAAAGATAATGAATAATATAGAAATTAAACAAATTACCAAAATAGATAATGATACTTTGGATGTAATTACAAAATGGATGTATAATTGGTGGGGAAAAGAAGATGGATATGTATTTGAAGAGGTTAAATGTTTTATGAAGCATAGTCTGCAAGAAAACAGATTACCACAAACTTATGGTATATTTATAGATAGTAAGATAGTTGGAATGTACCAGTTTGCCTATGAAGATATAAGCATTAGACCAGATATATACCCTTGGCTTGCAAATGTATATATAGATGAGGCGTATAGAAATAAAGGACTTTGCAGAAAAATGATGGAAACAGTGAAAGAAAATGCAAAGAAAAATTTAGATTTTAATGAAATATATTTATATACAAAACATCATGGGTTATATGAAAAATTTGGATGGAGGTATGTGTCAGATTTTGATACTTATAGAAAAAGCCCTAGAATACAAGGACTATATAAGTTAGAGCTAGATTAAGTATTATGATATATATTGTAAAATAATACTACATATTGAGAGAGAACATTAGTATTACTAGACTTTCTCTTTCAATATATAGTTTATTTCTTAAAATTCATATTTATTTTCAAAAACATATAAATATATACTTCTTATAGTGCATAAAGATAAATTAAAAAATGAAATAGCAGCTAATTTAGAAACATTCCAAGCTCTTTCTGTTTTTGCTTCTTTATCATGCCCACACATATTTCTTATATCAGATATGGCAACTCCAATATTATATTGTTTAGAATGAATTTTATTTTCTTGTGCTCCAATTGAATTTCGGTAGTTATATAGAGCATTTACCAGTTGATTTATACCATTTTTATCTTTTACATTTACGTCTGTATTTTTAGATATTGCCCTTAAGAAATCCTCAACAACTTTTCCAGTTGTATGTATACTGTCATTTGGATTAGTTTGAATTTTGGAATAAGATTCAATTAATAATTTAATTTCATCATCTTGCAAAAAGTTGAAAATAGCTTGTCCTAAATTATTAATTATATATAATCTTGTAGCAATATTATCTTCTAGTACAATAATTTCATTTGCATTTTCATATTCTGCTTCTAGTTTTGGAACTAATTGTATTTTGTCACTAGAAAATTCAAAAATTTCTAATTCTTTTCCCCAAGCGATAAGTAATTGTAATAATAATTCAATATTACCACAATTTAATTCATAAAGAACATTTACTTTAGATATTGCCTCTTTTGGTGAATATCCTTGTAAAGAAAAGTTCATAAAAGAAATAAATGGTTTCCACTTTTGTAAATAATGTTTCATCATATTAAGCCTATTATTTTTGTCACTTGATTTGCTTATATAGTTTTCAACATCCAGATCCAGTTTGTACGAATCTTTTGTATTTCCTTGAATTATGTTTAAAAGTATGCCTACCTTTATTCCAGCTCTTGTATAACTAGTCCCAATATTAGCATATTTACTAATTTCAGATATATCTGCATTATTTTTGTAATACAATAATTCAATAATTTCAGAAACTTTTAGTAAAGGTATTTTATGGCTTGGTAATTGTGTCATAGTTAAATCCCCTTTATAATTTCTAATGCTCTTATTACACTCTCTTCTGACCAAGTAGACATATCAATATTTATGTTAATAGTAGCATTTGAAAAATTGTTATGATTACTGATATTACTGTTAATATTATCTTCTACTGTATTAGTTATATTTGATTGGTTTGATAAGTTTAAATCGACTGTTTCATTTATTTCTTTTATAGTTTTCTCCATAGTATCTTTCTGAATAATATTATTAGAATTATTGAATTTTTTTATATTTTCATCTAATTTAGTATAATTAATTAATATTCTAGAAGAATTTCCACGTCTGCCTATTGTAAATTCACCTATTCCTGCTAATTCTAAAAATGCAGCAAAAGTTGGAGTGGCATCCTTTCTATTTTGTTCGGAATTACCAAATCCATTACGTCCCCAAAAATTTTGAATATCAGTTGTATCAACATCATTTGTACCTTTATGATTAATTATATACGAATTAATATAACTTTCATAAGGTTTATATTTCATAATAATTTCAAACCATAATTCTTGTACATTTGGACTATCATATGCAATATCTCTTCCAATATCCGTAAATTGCATAGTATCATCTAAAATTTTTAATGTGATTAAAGCCTTTTTGGCTTGCAAATATTTTCCCTTTCCAAAACTTGTTTTTATATCATTTTCATTTCCTGGTTTCATCTTTACCGCTTGTATTAATTTATTTACATTTTCCTTTGTTACATAATATAGCAATGACTCTTGCTTTTCATCTTTTTCATTATTTTTCAACGCTTAATCCCTCTCTTTCTATGTTTAGTCAAAATATATCATAAATCAAATAAAAAATCAAGAAAAAGGGCGATTTTTTTAGAAAAGGGCGATTTGTTTTCACATCGTACCGAAAAAATAAAGAAAAAGCCTAAAAAATTTGAGCAAATATTAGTGAAAAAATCTTTCATATAGTAAAACATCCTATGTATTTTAGAAAAAAGATGTAAAATTAAGAAAGAAACTCTGTCTATAACAGGGTTTCTTTTCTACTAATGACTAACATAGCATAAATGCTATGGACACTAATGTAATAATAGTATATGAAAAGACTTCAAATTATATGCAATAAAAAACGATAGCCTTTTGAGCTATCGGATTATAATGATTACGTTCTTTTCAGAACGGACACTAATGTTTTATTAATTTAATTATAAACTATTCCATGGCAGAAAGTCAAGCAAAATTCAAAATTTATGAAAGAAATGTGATAATGTCTTAAGTAAAGAAATGAGAAAATGTCCCAA
>CANRSN010000067.1 GCA_947642455.1 uncultured Clostridiaceae bacterium | reverse complement strand
TTATGTGTCTATAATTTTATGTCTACAACGTGCATTTAATTATACAATATTCATATTAAACAATCTAGCAAAGAATCCTCTATTTTTTAATCTTTCCAATTCTTGTTCTAGTTTATATTTTTCTCCCTGCAGGTTGTGATTTTCTTTCATGTATGATTCATTTGTAGATAACAGTGTTTTGTTTATAGTTTCCAGTTCAGACATTTTTTTATTATCTTCAGAAAGAAGAAAAACTTGTTGCTGCAGTTGTTGCTTTTCTCCTTTTTCAGCTACAAGCAATTTTTGTGTAAAGTCTAATTGTTTACGAAGATCATCAATAGTTTTTTCTTTATCTTCTATCTTCTGCAGATATTTTGAAACTTCCTTTTCTTTAACAACTTTGTTTTTTTCTTTAGATAAAGCATATTCTTCTATTTTTTTATAAGCTAATTCATTATAATATTTTTTGGGAGAATTAAATTCGTTTATTTCAGTTTTACAATATTCTTCAGTATTGATTTCTAATCTTTTTGCTATGCTAGGAAAAGTATTTGTATTTATATTAAAAATACTACATAAATCTTTTACACTATACTTGTTTTCTTCCATAAAAACACCACCATTTGTAATTATTTTTATACACTATATCATAAAACAAATGTACTTGTCAATAAAAAGCATTGTGATACAATCCAAAAAATACAAGCCTTATACAATGACAATACCAGAGTATATCGAGAAAAACCCATTACTTCGTAGGTTGTTCTGAAATAAAACCAAACGGAATTGATAATTTTATATTATCAATGTAGTGCGGTAGGGCGAGGATAGAAATGGCGAAAGCCTTTCGTAGGGGCGAGATAGCCCCTGCAATACCTATTTTAAAATAGGTATTGTGAAGCGTATTTATTTATAAATATGCGACAGGGGTTTGGGGTGTACCCCAACGAAAAATCCATAGTGCATTTGCGTAGCAAATGTTCTATGGGTGATTTTTCGCTACTTTACAAAAGTAGCAAAGTATGGTATAATTCTTCAGAAGAAAAAAGAGAGGGGCGTGAGATATATGGCAGGGTATTTGGACAGTAGAAAATTAACTAATGTAAAAGGCAGAATAAAATATATAACAAACAAAGACAAACAAGAAAATATAGTTGATTATTTTAATACTGCAGATAACGAATTTTGGAAGATGTTAGCGAAAGAAAACCAAGAAAGACACAGACAAGTAAAAGCTAGAGGAAAGTGTTGTGAAGCAAGAGAATTAATAATAGGCATACCTCAAAATACTACAATTACTGCTGAACAAATATGTAATACTTTTAAAAACAAGTATGGCGTTGAGTGTTCTTGTGCGATTCATCAAAACAATAAAGCTGGAATCATAAATAAGCATTGTCATTTAATTTTTAGTGAAAGAATAAAATTAGATGCTCCAGAAATAGTAGAAGAAAAAAGAGCATCAAGAACTTATTATTATGATGAAAAGGGAAAAAAGTGTAAAAAAGCTGGAGCAGTAAAGACAGTAAAAAAAGGAACTATACTACAAAAGGGTTCAACTAGGTATTTTTCAGATAAAAACGAACACTTTAAAACTCAAAAATTTGTATATGAGTGCAAAGAACTTTTTTTAAAAAACTTACTGCAGATAGATTGGTCTTTAAGAGCAGAAAAGCAAAACAAGGAACTTTCTGAAAAGCATATTGGAAAAAATAACCCTAAAGCTGAATATATCAAACAAAACAATAAATTAAAATCAATGTTAAAAAATGTATGTAATGCAAGTAATTTTATATTTGAACAAGAAAAAGGTTATGCTTTAGAAGATTTTAAAAAAGGTTATGGAGTAAAAAATTTTTCAATAAGAAATTTTGAAGAAAACGAATATAAGGTTTATAGATTTGTTGAAGAAACACAAGTAAGATACAAACAAAGAGTTAAAGATGATGTAAAACAGCATAATGAAATAAATAGAGATATTAGATATCTTCAAGATAATAGTAGTAATTATGGTATGAAAAAAGTTCAAGAGATAATTATAAATGATTATGAACCAGAGAGCAAAACAAAAGACAAACCAAAAGTTATTGAGTTTTTAAAAAATAAAATATCAAATATGCTTGAAAGAATCAAAAAATTAGTATCTTTACAAGATAATTTATATATAGAATCTAAAAACCAAATAGAGATTATTCAAGATAGGCGAGATCATAGTTTGGAGATTAGAGATGAAAGCTATTTTAGAGAACAAAAACAAATTGAAAGAGATAATTTTGACCTAGAAATGTAGTGAAATTTGAAAGTTTTGCTGATTTGTAGTATAATATATATAGGTTTTATATAGATTTAATTCCTGTTTACACTAATTAGTGGAGGAATTTTACCTCTAACTTTTTGGTTTTACATATAACACATTACAACAATAAAAGATAAATGGAGGAACATGTTATGTTTAAAAAATTTGCATTATGGTTTATTTGCTTCGGGTTGAGCTTTTTGGTTGAAAGCTGGGGCTGGACAGAACAGGGAAAAGCGTTCATGTATATTAATCTCGGCACTTCTGTTCTCATTGTACTGATTGTCCTTGCAATTTTTGTGATTGCTGGCATTGCAGATGGTTGTGCAGCTGAGGCTAACGGAATCTCTTTCCTGGCTATTCTGATTACAGTTGGAGCACTTACTATCACATTGTTTGCGACTTGGGGAGCAACAAAGCTTTTCAATGTTGATTTCTATGTAGCATACCAGATTATGACATTTGGTCAGTGCCTGTGTACCAGCAACAAGAAAAAAGATGATTAACCCAAAAAACAAAAAGGAATCTCGCAAGAGGTTTCTTTTTGTTTGCAAAAAAAAGAGAATAGTTTCCTACTCTCTTGTGTATTGATATACAATACCGTCGACCATTGAGCCGTTCAGAGTCGCTCCCCAGCGTTGCTCCTTATCCTCTCTTTGGTATTGCTATTATATATTATTAAAAAACACTTGTCAAATACCCCTTGTTTTTACGAGGTTCGATTTTAAGGCATTATTTTCTCTATTTTGATAAATTACCTTTTAAAACGAAAAAAGATTACAAAATTTATTGACTTTATTCTTGAGTAAGTATATAATCACATCATAAAAATGAGATAAAAAAATAAAGCCTCAGCTATTGACGGTAGCTTCGGCATATCTGAAAGGCATAACCTATTCAAATTGCCTTTCGCTAATACAATTATAGCGAAAAAATAAAGATGTGTCAATATTTAAAAATAAAAATTTTACGATTTGTAAAGAATTTTTTAAATACTACCTGCAGAGGGTAGTATTTTTTGTATCTCCTACAAAAGGAGGAGCAATAGACTAATGAACGAAGATTTTAAAAAAGCAAATGAATCATTACCTGCAGAAGAAAAAGAACAATTACAAAAATATCAAAAAAAAGGAATAACAAAAATAACTCAATCTGTAGACCAAGAATCTGGAGAAATCTTATCTACTGAAACAACTTATTCTTCTGAAAAGAAAAGAGTTAAAGGAACTTTTGGAATATCTGATCCAGAAGAAATAATAAGACTTACTAGACAAAGCAAGACAAGAGCTATAAATACAATGTTAGCTTATGTTATTGACACAATGGATTGGAATAATGAATTTTCTTTTGATAAGAAATTTATATCAAGTTATGGAGAAAAAAATAAACAAAGATTTTTTACTGACAGAAAATATCTTCTTAATAACAAATATATATTTGTTAAGCCAAACAAGAAAAATAGATTTACTTTAAATGTTAATTTACTATTTAGAGGACCAATACATAAAGCTGCAGAACTATATCAAGAACAATTTGAAGAAGAATTAAATCAAGACAGTAAATTAGAACTATCAAAAATAAAGAAAAAAGTAACAAAATTAAGAAAAGAAGATATAAAAAATTTGATAGATGATTTGCAGAAAATGTTATAATTTTTTTTGTAAAAATTAGTGTCAACTACCTGATATTTTTTAGTGTCAAGTAATTGACACTAATCAAAACCTCTAAAACACTATTCATATCAATAAAAATTAACATTTTTGACTTTTTTATTTCTATATCTAAATTATAATAACAAAAAAAGGGGCTTTGCCCCTCTTTATTTTTGCTACTGATTAAGTTTTTCTAACACCCCAGGGTTTTTTACGATTCACTCTGGTATTGTAATAGTTTCTTTTTGTCTGCTCTATCTATAATATTCTCTGATTCTTTTTTCTTCTTCATTAAAATATTTTCTTAACCAAAAGAAATATGCTATTTCAAAAGTAAGAAAAGACAATTGAAATATTATTATTTTTGTTTCTGCAGATAATGAATGTATATACATTACTAAATCTAAATACAACATTTTTTTCACCTCTTACAATGATTTTATCATTTATGACCTTAAAAGGCAACGGCACATTTTAATGGTGTTAATATAGGTTAAAAAATGGTTATATTATATAAGGGTGAGTAAAATGAAATTTGAAAAATTTAAACCAGAAAATTATAAAAATGTAGATATAAAATTTACTTTAAGATTACCAGAAGAACTTCATAAAGAAATTGCAGACTATTCAAACAAGCATAATGTTTCTATGAATACCCTTATTCTTAATTGCATTGAATATGCAATGTCTAATAGAGAAGATAAATAAGGCAGTAGCTGGACAAATTGTTCAGAATAATATATACTAGCACCAACCCCATTTGGGGTAATCCCTTACAGAAAGGGGGTGCAACACAAGTGTCTTCATTTGATTTAATCTGGAGATTAATTGTTTTATTATTGCTTAGCAATAATAACAATGAAAACCAAGACAAAAACAAAGAATAATCTTTGTGAGCAGAGCGGGAACTCTGCTCTTTTCTTTTTTAAAACAAAAAAATGAGATATGCGGGAACATATCTCGTGCAACATCGTGTCTTCAAACGATTTTGCTAGCTAATGTTATTATAACATCAATTTTATTATATGTCAAATTTTAATTTTTATTAAACAATCTATGAAAATTGCAATATTAATTGCACGTTTTTTATTAAAAATTTAAAAATCTTTAAA
>CANRSN010000066.1 GCA_947642455.1 uncultured Clostridiaceae bacterium | reverse complement strand
ATTAAAAAAAGAAAAAATTATATTATTAAGTAAAGGATAATCAATTATTATCATTGAAAGATGTGTTTATGGATAATTTAAAAATAAAATCAGATTTGTTATCTTCATCAAAAATAAAAATAGATAGCAGTGTTTTGGAATCAAGAAACATGGGCGATTCAGGTAATTTGCTCAGAAAAAAATGGATTTTTATTAAATTGAATAAAAATAGTAGAGTTCGCATGGTTATTTCAAATGAATCTGATTATGTATTGTATAAAAATAATATTGATGGACTTTATATTTTTAATACTAAAAATAAAAGAATTATTGCAGATCATATTGAAATTGAAGAACCAATTGTTCATGCACCAGAACAGATGTTTTTCACACTATATCGGAGTTGTATAAGGGGTTGCAAATTTTGTCCATTAACATATGCTGACGAAAACACTCATCATTCAGCAAACTATATTATTGGAAAAATAGATGATAATAAAATACCTAAGAGTATAGGAATAACATCATCTAACCCTCGATATTTGGTAACATCAGATATTGTAGATGAAATATGTTTTTTGACGAAAAAGATAAGGGAAAAATTAGGTAATTATATTCCAATCGGAGCTTCTATGAATTCACCGTCTTTTGATGATATAAAAAGGCTAAAAAAGGTTGGAATAAATGAGTTGAGATTAAATATTGAAACTCCTAATGAGGATTTAGCAAAAAACATAATGCCTAATAAGCCTATTAATGAAATTTATAATTCTATTAATGTGGCATGTGATATTTTTGGCGAAAATAAAGTTTCATCAAATATTATTATTGGACTTGGTGAAACTGATTCTGATATTAGTTATGGAATTAATAAACTTGCATCTATGGGTGCCATTGCAACACTTTATCCTTACGATTCAATTAATGCAAATATAAAAGATGTTGCTAAGTTTTCAAGACCTTCTTCAAAAAGGATATATGATTTAGCACTAGAACACAAACATATTTTAAGCAAGTTTAATTTAAATCCGTTAGAATTACAAACAATGTGTGGCTCTTGTGCAGCTAGTCATATACTTCCATTTAAAGATTTTTAACAAAAGAAGGTGAAAAAATGGGCAATAAATTATATTGGATTGGCAAATACGAGTCTGATATTATTGGAAATTATTTTGATGGCTCAATTACATATTATGGTAATAATCAAAATAATAACTATGCTTTTTGTGAAATTAACGAAAGAATTGATGCTAGTTTAAGAGCAAACTTTTTAAATTTTGTTGGAAATACAATGGAACATATTATTCGAAAAAATCCACTAGCAAGATTTATGTTTTATAGTCAAAGTTGGGCATATACTGTAATCGAAAGCAAACCAATTATGGTTGATTATATCATTTGCTTAAATGATAAAACAACAATTTCGTTACTTAATGACAAAACGCGCACGAAATTATGGATTTCCAATTTTTGCAAAATTCCACCATTTATATTGGCGGTCAAAGATAAATGTACATTTAACAATTTAACCAATGAGTTTCCGGATTCAAATGAGTTTATTATTCAAGAAAATAAATCATCAGGTGGAACGGGTACATTTGTTGTAACAAAAAACAACAATCAATATGTGCAGTCAGAATTATCAAATACGCTTTTCATCGCATCTCCTAGATTGAAAAATTCTTATTCAATAAATACACATATATGTATATTTAAAAATGATATTGTAGTTTTTCCTAGTTCGATACAAATAATAATAGAAAAAAATAATAGGCTGTTATACATGGGGGCAGACTATATTTCTATAAAATCAATCTCTAATCATATTAGAAATTCAATAAAAGAAGTATGTATTTTTATTGCTAATGAAATTAAAAAGTTAGGATATTTGGGATTTTTAGGGATAGACTTAATGGTTGATAGTAATGATGAAATTCTTTTTGTTGAAATAAATCCTAGATTTCAAGGCTCTACAATGCTTCTAAACAGTAATTTAGTTAAATCAGGGTTAAAATCAGTATATGAATTAAACAGTGATGCATTTAACAGCAAAGAAATTAATAAAAGTCCATATGAAAATGTTAGCATAAATAATAGTTTTGCGTATTTTAAAAATTTTGATAATTACGAGAGCTATAAACTTTTACACTCAAAATTCTTGGATAATAATGAATACTCTATATTAGATGATGGATATAATGAAGATATTTACCCTCATTTAAACGCATATCTTTACAGAGTTATTTTCAATAGGAATATTAGTTGTATAAACTCCAATAATGAATTAAATATAGTTGAAAATATTATAAACCAAAGAATATTTTCATTGCCAATAAATAGTGCTAATGATATGATTAATTTAAAAATTTCATTATTGGTTCAAGGATTGACAATAGAAAAAGAGGCATTATTGTATATTTGCAAAGATTCAACAATTAAAGAGGCAACTTTTAATGCAATTGATATTACAATATTTAATTGTTTAAAAGTAAATGTCCCTGTAAAAATACCATTTGTTGATATTAGTCCGTTTTCAATAAAATATAACAAATTAAATGGTTTATGCTTATATTATTTTAATTCGTTTATTTCAAAAGTAATTATCGACATAGAGGATAAACTTCCAAAAGAGACTTCAAATCATAAAATTCCTTATAATGCAATTGCATTCAGAACAAATGATAGAGTAAGAATTCGTCATAATTCATTTTGTTATTTCAAAGAAAATGGAAAATCTTGTGGGTTTTGCGAAAATAAAAAGAAAAATCACTATGAGCTCATTCTTGATGACATATTCGAAGTTATTGATAATTATGAGGAAAAGGTTGATTTTAGACATTATCTTATAGGAGGAGGTTCTGGAAATCCAAAAAGTGAATATAAAAAAATCGCTAAAATCGCAGCCTATATTAAAGATAAATATAACAAACCAATATATGTAATGGCATTACCTCCAGATAATATTGAAGCTATTAAGCTATATTACGAATCAGGAGTAACGGAGGTAGCTTTTAATCTTGAAATATTTGATAGAAAAATTGCGAATTCAGTTATGCCTGGGAAAGGAAATATACCTCTTGAAAAATATATTGAAATGTTAACCGAAAGTATCAAATACTTTGGGAAAAGTGGTAATGTTAGAAGTATGCTAATTATTGGATTTGAACCAGATGATTCCCTTCTTGATGGCATAAAGCTTTTAGCTTCAATTGGTGTTTCTCCAATGTTAAGCGCTCTTCGCCCAATGCCAAATTCAAAGTTTAGAGATTATATTTCTGATAATGTAAAACATATTAGTGAACTGTTTTTTAAAGCAAAAGCCATCTGTGATGAACACAACATTTATTTGGGACCATCTTGTGAGGAATGTCAAAATAATACGATTACTTTGCCGCAGAGATATTTTGATTATTTATTATAATTAACAAAATAAAACTCGTTCTCACCAGTAACTTCAGTTAATGAACTGTTGGTGTAGGATTGATAGCCTGATTCAACTTTGATAGAATTATCACTAATTGTTTCACGAAATTTTTTTAGTTTGTCGCTATATTGGTTATTTTTAGCCTTATGTTGTGTTTTTTGTTTTAATAAATCTAATTCTGCTTTTTGCTTTTGATATTCAACATTAGCTGTATCTAGTCTTTTTTGTGCTTCTAAATTTTGTATTCTTGCTGTATCAAGATTAACTTTTGCTGTTTCAGCTTCTAATATACTCTTTTTACTTTCAAAATATAAATTTGAAATATCGCATGCTTTTTTTATAAGGTACACCGTTCCTGTTAATACAAAATGAAAGGCACCTGATAGTAATATAATAGTTTGCGGATCTCCTATTAATTTAATAAGTGCTGTATATGGACAATTATGTCTTAATTCAATCGAATATTTTACATCTTTATCATATTGCTTATTTGTATATTCTACAATACTTTCGATGGTTTCTAAAAATATTGTCAGATTTCTAAAATCATTACTTTCAATATTTGTCTGTATATCAATAGTGGTTATTGCACATCCTTTATTAAGCAATAGATTTCTAATTGGTTGCATATATTTATTATTTTTATATTCATCAAAAATGTGGTGCCCGTTAGAACAAATATTATTTGTTATGAATTTATATGTGTTAAAAGTTTGATCTTTTGTAAATTCATTATTGATATATAATAGTTTGCAAAAATAATATATCATTCTGTAACTATGTAATTTTATTGATTGCTGGATACCAAGCATTATAGCGGAATAGGCTTTATCCCAATTAGAAAAAGCAATATAAATATTTGCTAATGGAAAATAATTTTCAGTTTTTGTATAAAAAACTTCTAATTCATTAATAAAAGATAAATATTCTTCTATTGATATTTTTCTATCATCATTACTTGTTGATGTCACAAATATATTATCGCTTGTATTCATAATATATTGTAACCCATTAAAAATAAATGGTATTGTTGGAAATGGTAAAGTAACATTATTCATTTTTATTTTATCAAATTCTGAAAATTCAAAATTAAGTTTTCTTAATTTTACAGAATCAAAAACCGTATTTTTAAAAATAGTATTTTCTAACGCTAACGATTGCCAAGTGCAGTTTTTAAATTCTGTATCAATAAAAACTGCATCAGCAAAATTAGATCTAGATAAAAAGCAATTAACAAAACTCGAATTAATAATGTTACTTTTACTTAAATTAAGGTTTATAAGCTTATTATCTTCAGAGAGTTTTGCACATTTAAAGTTACAATCTTCAAAATCACAAGAATCTAGCTTGGTGTTATTTATTATACAATCTTCAAATCCTACCTGTTTAAACATAGAACCAGACATACCCATATCAGAAAGGTTTGAGTTAAAAAAAACACAATCCATAAAATATTCTCTTCTCATGTTTTGTGTGGATAAATCTTTTGTAATTACATCCCCCTTTTTGAAATCGTGTTGTTTTTTTCTAAAAAAATTAGTTTGGTTCATATGTTTGTTAAGTTTTTCTTGAGCAATTTTAAATTCTCTTTCAGAATAATGATTTAATTCGTTTGAATAACTTATTAATTCTCTCATAAGTTTTCACTCCTAATGATAATAATTGATTATCCTTTATTAATGCTCTTTTTGTGTTCTTATTGTTGT
>CANRSN010000065.1 GCA_947642455.1 uncultured Clostridiaceae bacterium | reverse complement strand
AAAATGATATGGAAGGTTTAAGAAAATATTATTCACAATTAGTAGAAGATATTCAAAGTACTAATAATTTAACAACATTAAGTCCAAAAGTAGTAAATAATCCTGCTATTTATAATGTTTTAGCAACAAAATACCACAAAGCAGATAATCTTGGTATAAAAATTCATTTGGAAGCATTTTTAGATATGAATGAATTACAAATGAAAATTTATGAATTTACCAGAATCCTTGGAATATTAATGGATAATGCTATAGAAGCTGCAACAGAATGCGAAAATAAAATTATTAATGTTTCATTTCGTTATGATAGCAGAAAAAATATGCAATTACTTATTGTTGAAAATACATATAAAAATAAAGATATTAATACTGACTTAATCTTTGAAAAAGGTTATTCTACTAAAGCTGGAAATACTGGACTTGGATTATGGGAAATAAGACAAATTTTAAAGAAAAATGATAATTTGAATTTATTTACAACAAAAAATAATGAGTTCTTTATACAGCAATTTGAAATATATACTAATTTAAAAACAAGATAGAATTTAAACTATCTTGTTTTATTTTATATTATGTTCATTATTAATCTTTTTTTATTAAAGATGCTGGCATTTTTGGTTGGTGCCATATTCCCCATAACCAACATGCTGTATTTGTAGATTTAGCATATTTTTCTGCAACTTTAGCTAATAACTTTAACATTATAAATTCCTCCTATAATATAAAATTTATAAAAAAGTATCACCGGTAAATACTTTTATTACCTACAATTATGCGATTTGTTCTTGCTCTTTTTTATACAATTCATAACCTGATTCATTTTTAGTAATTATGTATGCTAATTTTGTTATAGAAAATGTCTGTACTAATGTTCCAAAAATAAGTAAATTAGATATAACTGAATTTGGTATAAATGCTGCCACTAATAAATTTATTGTTAAGAAAATATAAGATAATATCTTTTTAGTTTTTCTTTCTTTTTTAGTTAATATTGGTAAATTTACCGTATCGGCTGGTGCATATATACTTACCATTATTATTCCAAAAATATAAATTATACCAATTACTGTATATTTTATTAAATCTGATGGAAATGTAAATATTGTACTTAATAAAGCATTTCCACAATAGACTATATTTGTACATAAAAAGCAACCTATATGTGTCTTTAAGTGAAATCCCCCAGATGCGACTTTATATGGTAATAATACAAAAAATGCTAATAATGTTTGCCACCATAATCCAAGTAAAAAACCTAGTATAAACATAAGAAATATTTTTGGAATTTCTCCTACTATAAGTTGTACTCCATACAAAATAACTTCTGCTTGTTCATCATCTATATTTGGCATTTCCTGTCTAATCTTTTTGGTTAGGTATTCACAAAATTTATCTATCATGTGTTCACCTCATTTCTTAACTGTACAAATAATACTATAGATTTTTGCCATATTTTATTTTTATATATGAAAAGCAAAAAATCTTATACGAAAACTGTATTTTTTGTTTTCGTATAAGATTTTGACCATTTCATAAAATTTACATAATTCAAATATTTATATCCTCTAAAATTTTCCAACTCCCTATCTTCTCTGGAATAACTTTAAAATTAATTTCTTCTTTTGTAATTGGATGAATTATTGAAAGCTCGTATGCCCATAATGCAATTTGCTTACCATGCCCCCTTCCACCATATTTATTGTCACCATATATACTATGATTTCTGCTTGCAAGTTGTACTCTTATTTGATGATGCCTTCCAGTATGTAAATTTATTTTTAAAACTGATAAATTTAATTCTTTATCATATTTAAGTACTTCATAATCTAATATTGCTAATTTACTGTTTTTTGTATTTTTTACAACTACTTTACTTATATTTGTTCTTTCGTTTTTTAATAAATAATCTTGTAGTTCTCCTTTATCCTGTTCCATTTTTCCATTACATATTACCAAATACTTCTTTTTAAATTGTTTTACTCGCACTTGTTCACTTAGTCTTGAAGCAGCCTTTGATGTTTTAGCAAATACCATTACACCACCAACAGGTCTGTCTAGTCTATGTATTAATCCTAAATATACATCTCCTGGTTTGTTATACTTTTCTTTTATATATTGTTTTATAATAGTTAGCATATCTATATCTCCTGTTTTGTCTGCTTGAGAGGGTACATTCACTAGTTTTTCTACTACTATTATATGATTATCTTCGTATATTATATTTAATTTTCTCATCTATTTCTCCATTTCATTCTCTAATTGTCTTTAAATTTCAATTCTTGTTATCCACTATTTTAAAATTGCTAAGATTAATTTTTGTTTTTACTCTTTTCTATCTTCTGTCATTTTAAATTTGTTCCGAGAATCTAATTCTTATTTTCACTTTCCCATCGTCCATAAATTCCACAAGGAAGAATTAATTTTGAATTTGACATTGGAAGTCCTACTTCTCCATTATCCAATTTTCCTCCATATTTTTTGGCAATATTCAAGTTTAATAAATTTTCTAACACTCTACTTGAAATTCCTGTAGTATATGAATTAATTAAGAAAAACAGTGGATTTTCTGATAATACTTTCTCACATAATTCTACTAAGTCACATATATTATCTTCAAACTTCCAAACTTCCCCATTCGTTCCTCTTCCATAAGATGGTGGATCCATTATTATAGCATCATATTTATTACCTCTTCTAATTTCTCTATTTACAAACTTAATAACATCATCAACAATATATCTAACTGGTTTTTCTTGTAAATTTGAAGCTTGTACATTTTGCTTTGCCCATGCAACCATTCCTTTAGAACTATCTACATGACATACAGATGCCCCAGCATATAAGCAAGCAACTGTTGCTCCTCCTGTATATGCAAATAAATTTAATACTTTTATTTCTCTTTTTGCTGACCTTATTTTGTCTATCATCCAATCCCAATTTGCTGCCTGTTCTGGGAATAAACCTGTATGTTTAAATCCCATTGGCTTTATATTGAAAGTTAATTCTCTATATTTTATTTGCCATTCGTCTGGAATCTTCTTCTTATATTCCCATCTTCCCCCTCCAGTATTACTTCTTATATATTTTGCGTTTATGTCTTTCCACTTACTTGGAAATGATTTTTGCTTCCATATTATTTGTGGATCTGGTCTTACTAATATTATATCTTTCCATCTTTCTAGTTTTTCACCATCTGCCATATCTATTATTTCATAATCTTTCCATTTATTTGCTATATTCATTTTTACTCCTATCCCTTTCTCTAACTTGTCCTATTTTAATACTGATAATATTTTTATAAAGCTTGTTACTAATACTGTATCTGTTACTACTAACACTACAGTTAATCCTAGAATTGTTAATATAAATTTATTTTCATATAATTTTGTTAAAAATCTTTTAAATGCACCTTCCCTTTTTAGCCTAATTATATTTGAGTCACTATCATATTTGATATTAAAAACTACATCCTTTGCATATTCCATACACAATACCCCCATTTATATTCTTCATTATTATATATATGCAGGATATTAAATTTTATGACTATTTTTTTTATTTAAAAGTTCTATATCCAAAAGATTTATGATAGTTATTCCTTTAAAAATATAAAGTAATATATTTTTATTATACATTACCTTTAACTTCTATTCCATCATCTACAATTTTGACTATCTTGGTAAAATTGTTTTATACCTATATGTGCATAATAACTTCCTATATCAATATAACAGGATTCATATTTACAAAAAACAAAATCATATACACTTTTTGTTTCAATTATATTTTCATATTTTAAGCAATTTTTTACTATTCATAAAAATATCTCCTCTTATTGTATTTTTTCTATTTTATATACTATAATTAGTAATTAATACTTCCTCAGTTATATTCATTTTACTTTTTGAATGATAATTTGAATTATTATAATTATAATCTAAATAATTAATATTATATTTATTTTCTATAGCCCAATCTATTAAAATGTTATTTTTCTCTCCTCTATGTTGAGTAACATTTGAAAGAGCAAATTTTATATTTTTTTCATTTAATTTATCTACGTATTTTAATAAATCTTTTTCATCATTTTCAGTCCAATTATTATTTTCATTATAACTTGCATCTCCTAAAAAATAAGGTGGATCAAAATAACAAAAATCTTCTGGTGTCAAGTTATCTATTTTAAACTTTTTAAAATCCTCATTAATAAATTCTACATTCTTATTTTTTAACTTTTCACAAAAAGCTAATAAGTTCTTTCTAATTGAGCCATTAAAGTCTCTTTTTCCTACTGGCATATTAAATTCCCCAACACTATTAAATCTAATATGAAGTTTTTTGTCTAGCATCCTTATCTTTTCTTTGAACATCTCCTGTTACAAATTCACTTTTATTCATTATATTATAATATTTTTCTTGCGTGAAATAATCCCATGTTTTATTTTTCTTGTCACTCCAGAGTTCATTTAACATTTGTAATTGTCTTTCTATTTTATAATTTAAGTTTTATACTCTAAAACTTGTATTTCCTAGATTCCAACAATATGATTGAAAAGCCATAATAATATCCCCATTCATATGATCATTTTATCATAATGTTTAATAAATTCCAATAGTTCGACAATATTTTTAATGTTCTGTATTTTTTCCAAAAGAATTTCTCATAAGATCCTACGCTTCAATATACAACTCTATATTTTCCTCTCTCCTTTAGATTATCAATATAATCTTTGATATGCTTTTCCTTTATTTGCTCTGTTTTGGTTATTTCAAACTTCTCCTTTAAATAAATAATCATTAATCTTAGTGTCTGCTCATAACTTCCATAAGTCTTTTTAGATAACCCTTTGTAATCATAATAATTTACAAAACCATCAATTTCAATATCAATTCTATTCATATAAAAATTCCTCCTTATATTTATTCTTCATAAACATAAAGAGGAAAATCATTTTCAAATTTTTACATTTAATTTAACCAATAAATTTTTTAGTTTATTGCAATAGGCTAAAACTATTTATTGCAATGCACACGAATTTTTTATAATTCTAATAGCATTTTTTAATATTCATTGCAATAAGTGCGAATTCCATATTTTTATGTATTCTTACTCTCATAGCACTTTCGTAACTTTATTATGCACTCTTTAATTCAAGTCTTAATTTATCTGCTATCATGGCGATAAATTCTGAATTAGTTGGCTTTCCTTTGCTTGCAGATACTGTATAACCAAAAATACTTTCTACAGTATCTGTTTGACCTCTTCCCCAAGCAACTTCAATAGCATGTCTAATTGCTCTTTCAACTCTTGAAGGAGTAGTTCCATACTTTTCTGCAATTTCTGGATATAATTGTTTAGTTATTTGATTTATTACATCTATATCATTTACTACCATCATAATTGCTTCTCTTAAATATTGATAACCTTT
>CANRSN010000064.1 GCA_947642455.1 uncultured Clostridiaceae bacterium | reverse complement strand
GTCCTGCTTGTTTAATTGCTTTTCTAACTATTTTTCCAATTTTATTATGAGTATCGCAAGCTTTCTTTTCAGTATCAATTTTATCTCTTTTTAATCTTGATTCTGTTTGTGTTATACGAAATAAATTAGCTGCAAGTTCTTCACTTCCCATATTGTCTAAAATGTCTTCTCTATATCTTAATCCTTTTCTTTTTGCAATATCATCAGCTGTTTCTCCATTGTATAGACCTTTATATCCAGCATTATGAAATTTGTCAAAATTTTTAACTCCTGCATTTTTAGCAGTTTGATTAAGTGAATAATTGCCTTTCTTTGTCAAGTTTCTTTGATAAAATCTCTTTTCATCCTCTGTTAATGAAGTATACTCTTTTTCGCTAATTTCTTGTTTTCTAGTTTGAATTGCAAAATATGTTTGTGCAAGAGCAATAACTTTTTTTCTTGTATCTCCATTTTGTGCTATTAAATAACAAGCATAACGTGTTAATTTATAATCTTTTTGTTTTCTTTGTGCTCCTGAACCTATTTGCACCATTTTGTCGACATCGACAAAATGGTCAAAAACATTAATATCACTATTTTTACAAGATTCTTTTGCTTTGTTTATTACATTTTCAAATTTTCGCCATTCTTTATAATTTAAAACTGATTGTAATTCTCTAGCATACCAAAATTCAATTCCGTTTTCATCAATATGTTTTATATCTTCAAAAGTTTCATTATTATAATTTTCTCCTTTTTCTAATTCACTCATTTGAAATCAACTCCATTTCTTATTATCTACATTTTATTATAAATTCAAATGAATTGCAATATATATACGAAAATTTGTTTTTAATTAGTCTATTATTGATTATATTGTATAGTTAATTAAAAACTTTTTCTTTATTTACTATCATATCTACTTTTCCATCTTTTAAATAAATAATTTTATCAGAATTTTCAATAGTAGATTTTCTGTGTGCTATTATAATTACTGTACTTTCTTCTGTTATTCTATCTATTAATTTTTGAATTCTATACTCTGTTTTCAAATCTATATTTGAAGTTGGTTCGTCAAATATATAAATATTTGCTTTATGCAAAATTGCTCTTAAAAAGGCTATCATTTGAAGTTGTCCATATGATAATTTATTCTTTTCTATTTTTTCTTCTAATCCATCTGTAAATTTATCTAAAACTTTTTCAAAACCTATTTCATTTGCAACAATTCTTATTTGCTCATCTGTAATTGTTTTATCTCCCAATATAATATTATTTTTTAATGTATCATTTAGTATATACGGTGCTTGTGAAATATAAGAAATATTTTTCCTTATATCTTGTATTCTTATTTCTTGAATGTTTCTTCCTCCAATTAATATTTTTCCACTTTGTATAGGATATAATCTCATAAGAATATTAGCAAGTGTTGTTTTTCCTACACCTGTTTTCCCTGCAATTGTTACTTTATTACCTTCTTTTATAATAAATGATATATTATGCAGTACTTTATTCTCTCCATATTGCATACAAACATTTTCAAATTCAATATCACCTTTTAAATCTTCTACAATTTCTCCTGTTTCTATGTCTTCTTTTCCTTGCTCTTTTAATAATTTATTAATTCTTTTTAATGACATACTAGAAGATTGTATTTCTTCTAATTCTGTAAATATTTCATTTAAAGGACTTCTACAATTTTGTATATAATTTATTACAAGATAAATACTTCCTAAAGAAATTGTAATATTAATATGAAATACATAAATCAAGATTAAATAAATCGCAATTGCTTGTATTGTTACAGCAAGTGGATAAATAAAACTCTCATCAAAAATCCACTTTTTTCTATAAATTAACTCCTCATCTAATGTTTGACATATTCTATCTTCATTCTTTTTTTGCAATCCATATAAGAAGGTTAATTTATTTTTATTATACATTTCAGAAAACTGTTTATTTTCTTTATCCCTTTTATCTAAAATTATCTTATTACAATTAGCTACTTGATGTGTAAATATGTAAGAAACTATTGCATTTAATAAAATTGCACCACTTCCAATAATTGCTAATTTTATATTTGCAAAAAACATAAAGATTACCATAGTTATAATATAAACAACATCATTTAATACTACTTGCATTGTTCCTAAAAATAGTGATGATACATTATCTATATCTGCTGTTAGTCTTGTATAAATTTCTGAAGAATTGTATTTTTGATATGTTGACATATCCCATTTTAATATATGACAAAATAATTTTTCTTTTAAATCTTTTAGTATTTTTGACATTGCCTTATTTATAATACTATTTCTTGTGTTTTTTGCTAATACTAAAATAATATGTATTATAAAATATGTTAAAAATAATCTTATTAAAGCATCTTTTGCTGTTATATCAATGTCCAATATTCTTTTCATAACTAAGGGATGTGTGGCACTTAAAATATTAACTATAATTATAGAAATTCCAACTAAAAGTAATATTTTAGCATTCTTCTTTAGAATATATTTCATCTGTTTCTTCCTTTCTTTCAAGGTACTCTAGTTCTTTATAAAATTCACTTCTTTTCATTAATTCTTCATGTGTACCACAATCTTGTATTTGTCCATTTAGTAAAATATATATTTTATCTAATTGCTTTATATTAGATATTTTATTAGAAATTACTATTAGTGTATTATTTGAAACTTTTCTTATTAAGGTATCTATTATCTTTTTTTCAGTTTTAGTATCTAAAGCTGAAAGAGTGTCATCAAAAATATTAATATCTCTAATTTTACCTAAATTTCTTGCAATTGATATTCTTTGCTTTTGACCTCCTGATAATTTAATACCTTTTTCTCCAACAAAAGTATTTTCTTTATTTTCTAGTTTTTCTATATCTTCTTTTAGTTCTGCATTTTGTATAATAGTTTCTAATTCTTTATCTTCTAGGTCTTCTTTAATATCGATATTTGCCTTTATTGTATTATCTAATATGATGTTTGACTGAATTGCATAATTATATTTTTCAAAAATTGTATTTCTTTGATATGTATTAATATCTTGATCATTTATATAAATCATTTCATTTGGTATTTCATAAAAGCCACATAATATATTCATTAATGTAGTTTTTCCACTACCTACTTCTCCTATAATTCCTATCTTTTCACCTTTTTTGATTGTCATATTTATATCATTTAAACTTGGTTTTTTATTATCATTGTACCAATATGATAAATGTTGTATTTCAATTTTATCTATCTTTTCTAATTTTTTACCCTGTTTTTGAAACTCCTCTAGGTTTAGAAAATAATTAAATCTATTTATAGATTGTTTAAAATAAGGCAATCTTTGTAACATACTTTTTATAGCTGATACAAAATCTCCTAAAATTTGTCCTATATATCCTATAAATGCTACAATTCCTCCTACTGTAACTGCTCCATTTAATATATATACAATTCCTATGCCAAATCCTGCAACATAACAATATGCCCACAATAAGTTTATAACACTGCTAATCTTATTTTTAGATACACCTATTTGATAGTCCGCATCATACATTTGGCTATTTATTTTTTTGAATTTCTCTGTTTGCTCATTTTGTCTATTATATGATTTTACTAATAAAAATCCTTCTGTATTTTGTTCTATATTCTTAGATAATTCTACATAAACTTTTCTTGATATTTCAACTTTTTCCTTTAATTTTTTGTAATAATAATACATAGCTATAATTGCTATTGGAAAAGCAGGTATTAAATATATAGCTAATTCTTTATTTAACTGCTTCCAAATCAAAACAATTCCCATAATTGGAGTAATACACATTTTAGTAAGCCAAAACCAAAAATTTCCTAAAACTTTATGAATCGACAAGATCTCTTTTGATAAATATGCTAAAAATGCTCCTTTGTTTTCTTTTTCAAAATACTCTGGCTTTACTTTTTGTAAATGTTCTACTACTCTTTTTCTTAAATATGTATCTGATTTTCTTGAAACAGTAAAATATAATGTTCTATATAAAGTTCTTGGTATAAAAACAAAACTACAATAAAATATCAACCAATGAGCTTCTTGTATTATTTGCTCTTTGTTTATAGTTGTTTGCGTTAACATATCTAAAATATTTCCTATACTATTGGGAATTTTAAAAGCCATATATATTACTAAGGTATGTAAAACTACTCCCAATAAATGATATGGTAGTATTCTATTTAATTCTTTAGTTATTATTTGATTATATTTCTTCATATGTTCTCCTATTTTTAATTCTATCACTTAAATTTTAACATAATTATATATTTTGCACAATACAAAATTGTGGCTAATTTACCATAAAAATTAGTATTATCTGCTCTTTTTGTAAAATATAACAAGATCATTACTTTTATACATAATAATCTTGTTATATTCTTATCTTGCATATCTATCTTTTTTCTTTATTTTAGTAATATCTTCTTTTGAATTTTTCATTTGCCTTTCAATTTTTATAACTTCTTTAACCTTTGGTGTATCTTCTAGAATATAATTTGCTGTTTTTAGATTTTTTCTATACTTATTTAGTATTGTAGTGCATTCATTTCGCTTTTCTTTGTATTCTTCTATTAACTTATCATTTGTACAATTTCTTAGCTTATTTCTGTATTTTTGCCTAAAATTAGTAACACTTTCAATATCTTTTTCAGTTTGTTCAATATATCTCTTTACATCTTCTGTCGTTTTTAGTTTTGCTGTTACTATAAGTCTAATTTCATTAGAATATCGTTCCATTTTTCTTACTTCTTGTTTCATTTCTGGAGATAATGGCTGATATTTTTCTCGTTTTGGTAGTAATCCTAATAAATGAAATAACAGTAAAAATAGCACATCAATTCCATTCATTTTGCTAATATCTTTGAATTTACCTTTATACTTATAAACTTTGTATTTTTGTTTTTTCTTTTTAGGATGTATAAATTCCATATATCTATTTTGATAATAATACGGATTGTGTTCAACTTTGTTTGCAATATTTTTAGGCAAATATTGTTCTCCTAAATGATACATTCTTACTGCTTGTTTATCATTTATTGAACGAATCGTTGGATATTTTCTATTATAATCATCATTGATTATATAACCTTTTTTAAGCATTATCTTTTTGAATTGTCCATAATTGATACACATTTGCATTGTTTCATCAATAGTTTGTCTTATTACATTATATTTTGTTGGCTCTCCTCGTTTTTCTGCAAAATATATACTTCTTGGTGTTTTCCCTGTTGGCTTTTCAATAACTGTTAGTCCATATTTTCTACATAGTTTATCTGATAACTCTCTGAAATGATAATATGCTCCTTTATTGCAATTAAATTTCTTTCCTGTAAACATATTAACTGAATTTACTACAAAATGATTATGATATGTGCCAGTATTGAAGTGCGTTGCAACTACTACTTGATATTCACTCCACATTTTTTCTGCAAGTTTTACTCCAATTT
>CANRSN010000063.1 GCA_947642455.1 uncultured Clostridiaceae bacterium | reverse complement strand
TCATAATATTCTCCTTGTTTTTCCATAAGTTCATTGTGATTTCCTTCTTCTATTATTTTTCCATCTTTCATAAGTAATATTTTATCACAATTTTTTATTGTTGATAATCTATGTGCTATAATAAAACTTATCTTCCCTTTTGTTATCTCCTCTATTGCTTTTCTTACCATCATTTCCGATTTATACGAAAGTGATGCTGTTGCTTCATCCAATATAATAATTTCTGGATCTTCTACCATAACTCTTGTGAAATTCAACAATTGTTTTTCACCTGCTCCAAAAATATCTGTATCGTTTGAAATTTTAGTTTCATATCCATCTTTTAAGCTCATTATCTTTTCATGCAAATTTAATTTTTTACAAATTCCAATTATTTCGTCTTTTGAAATATCTTTGTTTGCATAGTTTATATTTTCTAAAATTGTACCATCAAATATTACAACTTTTTGCATTATATATCCTATTTTATTTCTTAAACTTCTTATACTATATTCTCTATAGTCTTTTCCATTTATTTTAATCGTTCCTTGATCTACATCATAAAATCTACATAGCAAATTTACTAAACTTGTCTTTCCACTACCAGTTCTTCCTATTAATGCAATACTTTGATTTTTTTGTGTTTCAAATGATATATGATTTAATACATTTTTTTCACTATTGTATGAAAAACTAACATTATTAAATTCAATTTTTTCTACTTTTTTAAGTTCAATTCCAACATCGATGTTTTCTTCTTCATTTTGTAAAATGTTATTTATTTTTTCATACGATATTTTCCCAACATTTCTATATTGAAATCCTTCTATTACCCATCTAGCATATGTTTCTGGCGAAGATATGTATCTTGCAAGTATTATCATAGCACCATATGTTATAATTCCTTGCTCTACACTAATAGAACCTATTAGTATATTGATTACTCCTATAAAAGAAACTATAAAATCATATAAGCAACTATATATTCTAATATTTTTTTCTAATTTATTGGCAGACTTTTCATATTGTGAAATTAACACTTTTAATTCTTTTAATCTCTCTTCTTCAATTTCTAATGCTTTTATTGTAGAATATCCTTGAACTTGTTCATTAGACCAATTTAATATTTTAGCATTTGCTTCTCTTTTTAGCTTTGTATATTGAATTGATTTTTTATTGAAAATATGTGTTACAAAAAATCCTATTATATATATTAAGAATGTTATTGTAACAATAGGAATATTTAAATAAGCTAAAACCAATAATGTTCCTACTAATCTTGCTATTCCTGCAAAATATGATCTACATATTCCAGTTCCATACCACATAGAAATTTCTTTAGTGTCATTTATAATATTTTCTAATATTTCTCCTACTCTTATTTTATCTAAATTACTTTGTTTAGTATTTTGTAATTTTTTATAAATTTTCTCACGATAATCGGCTTGTAATTCTTTTTCAAATCCTACATCATTAAAATCTTCAAAAAATGTTGCAATTGACCTCAATATATTAACTCCAAAATAGCTTATACCTAATATTAGTATTAAATTTATATTTTTACTTGGTATTGCATATTCTACCATTATTATTGTATAAGCTATAAAAGCTACAACCATAACACTAGTAATAAACCAGCCGAATTGCTAATTTAATTGCTTGTTTTTTATAATTTTTAAAAATTTCCTTTATCATTATTTATAATTCCTCATCTTCTAATATTTTGTTATTGCTTATTTCTATAATATCTTTATATAACATATTGTTTTTCATTAATTCTTCATGAGAACCTTCTTCTATAGTTTTATTATTAATAAATAAGACTTTATCACATTTTCTTACAACTTCTGAATCATGCGAAATAATGATGGTTCCTTTTTTCATTTCTATAATATTATTTAATATATTAATTTTCGTCTTTGTATCAAGTTTTGACAATGAATCATCAAAAATAATAATTTCATTTTCTTTAATTAGGCTTCTTGCTATCGCTATTCTCTGTTTTTGACCTCCAGAAATATTGTTTCCGCCATTACCTATCATATAATTAATTGTATTACCAAATCCTTTTATATCTTCATATATTTCAGCTAACTTTAATACCTCTAATATCTTTTTGTCTTCAATATTTTTATTCGTTACATTAATATTATTTTTAATTGTATCTGTAAACAAATATGAATCTTGGAGAACCACTCCTATGTAGTTTCTTAAACTTTTTTTACTAATATCTTTTATATTGTATTTTCCTATATAGATATTTCCTGTATAATCATAAAATCCTAACATTGTTTTTGATATAATTGTTTTCCCTGAACCATTATCTCCGATAATTGCTATATTTTCATTCTTTTTTATTGTAAAATTCAAATCTTGCAATATTGTATTATTATTTAATTTTATAGAAACATTTTCAAAAACAATATCTCCATCAAGTTTTACATCAGGATTTACTTCTTGATCTTCTTCTAATTTCATTAGTTCTGCTAATTTTTTATATGCAACTATAAACTCATTGATTGCCTTTAATTTATCTACTGATTTATATACATACTCTAATATTTTTGTACTATATGTTAATAATATTGATATTGTTGCAAGTGTGAGTTCTCCCTTTACAACTAAAATTCCACCCCATAATAATATAAATGGCTCTTTAAAGTTTCTTAAAGTATGTGTTCCTATTCCATATAATACTTTTATTTTAGCTAATTTTATATCTTTTCTTTTGTATTCACTATTCATTTTTGAAAAATCTTCTATCTCTTTATCTTTTCTATTAAAGATTTTTAACATCTTAGATTCTTCAATTCCTATTGTCGTTCTATTTATTACTTCTCTATTCATATCAACAATATCTTCAACTAATGGTTTTGAAACCTTAAAATACCATATTGATAAAAGGACTATTAAACAACAAATTATGCCTATAAATAATCCTATTGTACTATTTAATTTTAAAGTTTGTGCAACTGCAAATATAATAATAAAAATTGTATCAAAAAATAGATTTATTTGAGAATTAAAGAATTCTGAATAAGTTATAGCATCATTATTTACTCTTTGTATTACATTAGATTTATCTATACTGCTAAACTGCATATATTCTATTTTTGGTATATGTTTTAATATTATTTCTTTAACATTCCTATTTATTTTTAAATTGAATTTTGTGTTAATTTTACTTTTTAAATAATTTACTATAAATACTAATACATTTACTATTATTAACACCAAAACAAGTATTATAATTTTTGATATTTTACTATCTGAATAGAATAATTTTCTTATTAAAGTTGGAATTACACTTTCATCTCCCATTATAATTCCATCAAGTGCATATTGTATGAACATTGGTATCAAAACTAAAAGTCTTGAATATATTACACTTAATATTAGTGTTAATACTATATAAAATTTTGTTCCTTTTAATGTTCTGTTTAAAAAACTATTTTTCATTTTTATTGTTCCTTTTTTACTATTTCATTTCTGCAATTATTTTTCTAAATTCTATCATAACATGACAAAAAAATAAAGTATATATAATATTTTTAGTCTTCTGTCAAACATTTGTTTTTTGTGTTATTGGACTTTTTTATACTATTATTTCTTTTCTATCTTATAAAATTTTATAGCACGGATATATAATAAAATCCGTGCTATAAATTTAATTTTCAAAGTAAAATGCTAATCTTGAATTTTCTCTAATTAATTTTTCTTCAAAATTATTATTTGTAAAATCTTTTATAATCTTTCTCCAAAATTTTTGAGCCCTTTCATTTTTTATTAATGTTCTAACTTCCCATTTCCCTTTATATAACTCAAACATTTTACTTGCCATAAATGTACCTGCTCCGATTTTTCTATACTTGTTAAGAACAAAAAATTCAGCTATTTCGTTCATATCTTCTTCATTATATCTATGTAAAACAAAACCTAACAATTCATTATTATGTTTTAATATATATGGATGTCTATTTTCATCTTTCCAATACCTTTCAACATATTTATTTATTACATATAATCCAGAATCTAGCATTGTAAATGTCGCAGTTTCATCTTCAAAAAAACTAAGTTCATATGTATATAATTGCATTAAATTATATATTATACTTTTATCCTTTTCTTCTACCCTTACTAGTTCAAATTCCATCTTCTCTTCCACCTTTATTTCAAAATTTTCTTTATATCTTCAATATTATTGAATAATACTCCCTTTAATCCAATATCATTAGCACTTATTATATTTCTTTTAGTATCATCTATTAAAATTGATTTCTCTATATCTAAATTATATTTTTCAATTAGCTTTTGATAAATTTCAACATTAGGCTTACTTATATTTTCAAAACAAGAAAATACTCCTCCATCTGCTACTTGTATTATTTCAAAACTATCCTTAATATAGTTATAAGTATCTTTTGTTATATTTGAACACAAATATATTTTATATTCCTTTTGCTTTAAACTTTTATAGTATTCTATCATTTCTTGTTTTGGCGGTAACATATATTTTAAATTTTCTTTGCTAAGTATCTGTTCTATTTCACTTTTATATTTTTGATTTTCCTTAACTAAATATTCTATTAATTCACTATTAGTTATAAATCCATTTAAGCAATCTTTCCATTTCTGATTATGAAAAATTATATCGTTTAATTCTTTTCTTTTACTTTCTTCTATATTTAGTTTGTCTAAATATGTTTTTGGATTGTAGTCAAGTAATACTCCTCCTATATCAAATATTATATTTCTTTTAATAGTTAAACCATTTTCCATATTCATTATCCTCCTATTTAATAAATTCAACCAAGTTGCCAATTTTTCGTTTTTCTCCAATCTTGCTCAATGGCTTGTTCCCAAGTTATATTTTTTGTAATTACGTCTAAAGCTAATTGTGGTGCTCTGTGTGCAACTAAAGCTATAGTTTTTCCATTATAATTCTCCTTGTATCCATCCTGTGGATTTGTGTTCTATATTATCTGTAGTTGTTCCATGTACAAAATAAATAATTTTTACTGACATATTCTATTCCTCCATTTACATTTACTTTATTATATTTTCTTTCTTTGCTAATTTCACTGCATCTTCTATTTGTTTTTTTCCGACTTCTTCCCAATTTAATAAATTAATAGTTTCTTTCTGCCTTTTTCTTCAAAACTTATAATATCTGAAACCATATCAAAATCAAGTATTAGCTGTCTTGTTTTAATTGTAGCACTGCTACGCATTCCACATGTTTTCATTCAAAAATCTTTTAAGATTTTTTAGAGTATGTTAAGTAACTTTAAAGTCTTGAAATCGCAATGAGTTTTGACATTTTTTTGATAAATTTTAGTAGTATGAATATTTCTAAAATTTTAGGCTATTTTGTAAATTATTTTTACTTTGTTTAGATTTTAGTTAGATGTTTTTAGTAACAGAATACTTGCTATTTATAATATGGATTTAATGACTTATAATATGGAACACCTGCTTTTGGAAAT
>CANRSN010000062.1 GCA_947642455.1 uncultured Clostridiaceae bacterium | reverse complement strand
TAAAAAGTATAGAAAAATATGGAGGGTATTATATAGGAAGGTATGAAACAGGAGGGTTAAATAGAACAGCAAAAGTAGTAAAAGGAGATACCAATATATCAGATCAAACAAGGTATACATGGTATACAATGTATGGAAAGTGTAAGGAATTAGCAGGAACAAATGAAAATATAGTAACAGGGTTAATATGGGGATGTGAGCAAGACAGACTGCTAATGTGGTTAATACAGAGTGGAAATAAAACAAAAGAGCAGGTGTGTAAAGATTCGATAGATTGGGGAAATTATTATAATAATGAGGTAGAGTATGTAACAAGTAGTGGAAGTGTAGCAAAGACAACAGCCAATAAAAGTACAATAATCCCAACAGGCTCAAGTGAGCAGACGAAAGCGAATAATATATATGATTTAGCAGGGAATGTTAGGGAATGGGGGATGGAGGCATACTATACCAACGGCAGGCATAGTCGTGGTGGTAGTTACTGCTATCTCAGCAGTATAGGTATGGACAACAATCCAGCTAGTAGCCGTAGTAGCAACTACAACAGTCCTAACAACGGTTATAGCTTCATAGGTTGTCGTGCCACACTTTATATAAAGTAGCTCTGAGTGTAGAATAAATATTTTTTTATAAAAAACTATACAAAAATAAAAGTTTATGTTATAATCCTTTCAAGTGATATTGGAGGGCTATTTATGGAACCAAAAAAAGAAGAAAAAGATGAAATAACAGAAGAGAACTCTAATTCAGAAGAAATGAAATTAGTACCAAAAAAAGCAAAATTAAAATTATTAAAAGTAAGTATATGGAGAGTATTTGCATATTTTATAATATATAGCATCATAGGTTATGTATTAGAAACATTATTTGGATTAGTAACAAAGGGAGTAATAGAGAGTAGAAAAAGTTTTCTATATGGACCATTTTGTGCTATATATGGTGTTGGTGCAGCAGTAATGATAATATTTTTAAAACATTTCGACAAAAACAAAAAATCATTATTTATAGGTGGAGTAATAGTTGGAACAGTAACAGAATACTTAGTAAGTTTATTTGGAGAAATAATGTTGCAAGTTAAATGGTGGGACTACTCAAATTTACCACTTAATATAAATGGAAGAGTATGTTTATTATTTTCAGTAATATGGGGAATATTAGCATTAGTATTAATGCTAATAGTAAATCCATTTATAGATAAGCAATTAGATTGGTTAAAAAATAGATTTACAGCAAAAGTAGGAAGAACAGTACTAGGAACAGCTATTTCATTAATAGCGATAGATTGGTTAATATCAACAATAGCAGTAGGTTTATTTCTAACAAGAATGGTAGCGCAAAATAATCTTAATGTAGAAAATAAAGAACTACTAATGAAGGTATATGATTTTGCATATAGTAATGAAATCATTTCAAATATTACATATAAACATTTTGGAGATGAGAGATTAATAAAGAACTTCCCAGACTTAAAAACTACAGATGTAAATGGAAATATAATATTTTTTAAAGATTTATTACCAGATATACAACCATATTATTTTAGGGTATTTAATAAAAGTGTAGAAACACATGAATAAAAAGAGTAAAGAGAGCAAATGGAGGGTATAATGAAAGAAGAATTTATAAAATTATTAAAGGAAATAAATAGAGAAGGAATAGATAAATTAATAGAATTTTTAGAAGCATCAGATTTTTTTGAAGCACCAGCAAGTACTAAATTTCATGGAGCATGGAAAGGTGGACTTATGGAACATAGTATGAAGGTATATGAAATTTTAAAAGGGAAAAATGGGGACTCAGATTCTGTTAGAATAATTGCTTTATTGCATGATATATGTAAAACGAATTTTTATAAAGTTGATTATAGAAATGCAAAAAATGCTTTAGGAGTATGGGAAAAGGTGCCATATTATGCAGTAGAAGATACAATACCATATGGGCATGGAGAAAAATCAGTAATGATGATTTCAGAATTTATAAAACTTACTCCAGAAGAGAGATATTCAATAAGATGGCATATGGGATTTACAGAGCCAAAAGAGTTATATAATAGTATAGGACTAGCATATAAAAAGTATCCATTAGCTTTATTAACTCATGAGGCAGATTTGGAAGCATCTTATTTATTTGATATATAAAGGAGGACTAAATTGAAAAAAGTAAAAGATCCAGTTAGTGGTTTTAGTCATTGTATAGGAGCAATTGCTTCAATAATAGGATTAGTATTTTTAATAATATATGCTTCAAAGTATGGCGAAGGAGCTTGGGATATAGTTAGTTTTACTATATTTGGTGTAGGTCTAATTTTGCTTTATACTTTTAGTTCTTTATATCATCTATTAAATTTGGGAGAAAAGGCAACTAGAGTTTTTAGAAAGTTTGACCATATAATGATTTATGTTCTAATTGCAGCAACGTATACTCCTATATGTTTAGGACCATTAAGAGGACCATGGGGGTGGAGTATTTTTGGAGTTGTATGGGGATTGGCAGTACTTGGAATAATATTTACATCTGTATGGTTAAAAGCTCCAAGATGGTTAAGTACATCATTATATATAGGAATGGGGTGGCTTGTTATTGTAATGGCATACCCTTTAATAGAAACTTTTAAGCAGGCTGGTAAATTAAGTTCATTACTTTGGCTTTTAGCAGGTGGAATTTTCTATACTATAGGTGGAATTATTTATGGTACAAAAAAATTTCCTTTTAAAATTAAATATTTTGGATTTCATGAGATTTTTCACATATTTGTATTATTAGGAAGTTTTTGTCAATATTGGTTTGTTTTACAGTATTTAATAGAAATTTGATATACTAATGAATACTGTAAAATACTTTTAGATAAGTAACAGAAGAAGTTATTTCTAATTAATGATAAGATTAGTTAAAAATATATACTATAAATATGCCGGCGTAGCTTAGTTGGTAGAGCAGTGAATTCGTAATTCAAAGGTCAGCAGTTCAATTCTGCTCGTCGGCTCCAACGACGTATCTGTTCGAACTAAATTGAACAGAGAGATACAAAATCAATCAGAAAATAAAATCTGGTTGATTTTTTTGTTGCTTAAAAACAATATTAAAATCATCCAAATGAAAGGATGGTGTTTGAAATGAAGATAATTAAGCAAGAACTGGAATTTGAGGAATGTCTAAAACAGCGACTAGAATTTATATGTGAGTTTTCTAAAGTTACTCCTACCTTGTCAGGAATTATATGATAATGGTTATATTGACACTATAAAGCCTATGATATTAGGCAATGTACTTGATAGTGTTAGATAGTAATTACTTATCAGAGGAAGAAGTCGGAGAAATCATTATGAGATTGAGACAGTATTATGATGTTCATTACACAGAGGCAACCTACTACGTTGATAAGCAAATGTTTTATTTTAACTTTGCTCAAGATAACTTTGCTATTGTTAGAGTATTTCCTTTAGAAGATTATTACAAACTAGATCCATATAATACAATGGAAACTTATAGATTTGGAATAATCTACATCAATGAGGAAGATAAATTCCAAATGCAAGAAATAGATACAGCATTTGATTATATACCAGATAAAACAAATGATAGTGTAATTTACACAAAAGAGCCTATACCTATTTCAGTAGGTGTTAAGCCAGTAAAATTCTGCGAAGAAAATACAGAAGAAACAAATTAACATAGCAATAGGGCTCCCAAAAAGCAGTGCTTTTTGGGAAAGAGGAAAAGCAACGAAACGAACTAAAAGGTCAGATGACAATATGACCTTTGGTGAAGTGAAGTTTGCTTTGACGAGGCGATAGTTAATTTGAATAAAATTTATTTGCTTAAAAATAAATTTTATTGCCTCGCAGAGCCCCCATGTTATGATAGTATGTCATAACATATAGGGGGTTAGGACTTCCGTCAAGACGAAGTCCTGTGCTACGAAGAAATTTCAAAGGAGGTGCTTTTATGGAGCAAGAATTAGCATATTCTTTTCACTTGGGTAGTGATAAAAACAAAAGTAAATTAGCAAAGAAAGTTGCAAAAGAAAATGTATCTGGTACAACTTCTCTATCTAATAATGCAATTCAAAATGCAAAAGATTTATCAGATGTTAACAAACATAATTTAAGAGATTATGATAATCAAACAGAACTAATTAGAACTATATATGGGACAAGTGATATTGTAAATGATGTTAAACAAGTATATTTAGAAGAATTTGAACAAGCTAGAATTGAATATAACAATAAGCAGACTAGAAATGATAGAAAAATAGATAATTACTTTACAAAAGTATGTGAATCACAAAACGATATAGCTTGTGAAATAATAATAGAACTTGGAGATATGGACTTTTGGAACGACAAAGACGAAAGATATAGATTTAAAATGGTTGATGTATATAATGAACAGATACAAGAATTAACTAAAATTGTGCCAACTTTTAAAATAGCAAATGCAACAATACATTTTGATGAAACATCTCCCCATATGCATATAGTAGGTGTTCCAGTAGCCCTAAATTGTACTAGAGGAATGAAAAAACAAGTAGGAAAAAGTAAATTGTTTACAAAAGCAACACTTACTGAAATACAAGATAAAATGAGAAATGCTTGTATTAAGTCATATAATAAGTTTTATGAAGTTAATACTAGATTAAAACAAAAGCAAAAAGGCAGAAATCAAGATATAAATGTTAATGAAATGGGAAATTATAGAGAAATTAAGAAACAACTAAAACAGAAAGAACAAAAACTTGAAAATGCTAATAATCAAACAAAACAAATTGATAATTCTAGCAAAGATATAAATACAATATTAGATAATTTAAAGCCTACTTTGATGAACAAAAATAACATGGTTATTTCAAGCGAGGATGTTCAGAGAATTAAAAATTATACCGAAGACGTAAAGATATTACTAAAACAGTTAGAAACGTAAATGACTTAAATATGGCAATTAAAGATTTTGAACATTCTGCTTTTGAAATAGAAAAAGAAAATCGTTCACTTAAATATGAAATAGAACTAAAAGATAATGAAATTGGCAGTTTGAAAAAGGAACTATCTACCAAAGACAAGATTATTGGCAAGTTACAAACTGAAAAAGAGAAACTAAAACAAGAATTGCAGAAATTCAAAGGATTTTGGCATAGTATTATGAGCCATTTTCATAAGAGGATTTGCTACGATAAAGACGAAAACTATAAAATTGTTAGTGATGACTTATATAAAAATGGAATATTTGACAACAACGATAATGAAATCGCAAATAACATTGCTAGGAAAGTAACTATACCAGATGAAAATAAGCAACCCAAGAATAAAAAGAAAAATAATGATACCAGATTTTAAAAGGAGACATATTATGGGAGAAGATAAAGTTGAAAATGTAATAAATATAATAAAAGATATGGATATAAAAAATAAATTAAGATTAGGTATATGTTTAACTACAAGTGATTGGGCTAATATTTTATATAACAAAGCTGAAATGTATGAAAAATTTGATACTTCTCTAAAAGAAGTAGATGAAGAATATAGAACAACATTAATAAATTTTACTAAATACAAGCTTGTAATGTTCACAATGGCTAAAATTATGGAAATGGAAGAATTAGAAAGAAATAAGGTTGTATTATATTTATTTAATAGTGTAAATCATAAAGTATAACAAAACTGAAAAATAATCAGTGTCAATAGTTTTTGAAAATGATACCCTAAAAGCATAAAATTATCTCTATAAAAT
>CANRSN010000061.1 GCA_947642455.1 uncultured Clostridiaceae bacterium | reverse complement strand
AGAAAGGTATGAAAAAGCAACCTGCAAAGTCAAAAGTATTTACAAAAGAGTCTTTGCAACGAATACAAGACGAAATGAGAGTTTGTTGTATAAAATCATATAATAAACACTATGAAAAGACTTCTATACTAAAACAAAAGAAAAAAGGAAGAAATCAAGATATAGATATTAAAGATATGGGAGATTACAGACAAATAAAAAAACAACTGGAACAGAAAGAGAAAAAACTAGCAGAAGCCAATAATCAAACTAAAAAACTAGATAATACAACTAAAGATATAAAAACCATACTAGATAATTTAAAACCTACTAAACTAAATAAAAATAATATGGTTATTTCAAACGAGGATGTCCAAATAATAAAAGATTACACAAATAAGGTAAAAGATACTACTAAAACTATTAGAAGTGTAAATGACTTAAATATGGCGATTAAAGATTTTGAACATTCTGCTTTTGAAATAGAAAAGCAAAATCGTTCACTTAAATATGAAATAGAATTAAAAGATAATGAAATCGGCAGTCTAAAAAATGAAATATCTACTAAAGATAAAATTATAGGCAAGTTACAAACTGAAAAAGAAAAACTAAAACAAGAATTGCAGAAATTTAAAGCCTTTTGGCATAGTATTATGAGCCACTTTCATAAACGAATTTGCTATGATAAAGATAATAACTATAAAATTGTTAGTGATGACCTATATAAAAATGGCATATTCGACAACAATGATAATGAAATTGCAAATAATATTGCTAGAAAAGTAACTATACCAGATGAAAACAAACTAACTAAAAGTAAAAAGAAAAATAATGATACAAGATTTTAAAAGGAGGAAAAAATCTATGAATAATGAATTACCAAAAACAAAAATTGATAAAAGAACAGGTATTGAATATAATTTAGAGGGAGATTATTATATACCAAACCTAGCAATACCTAAACAAGAAAAAATTATTTTAAATAAGTATGGAAGAATGAGATTGAAATATTTGAAAGAATACAAAAAAGCTGATTATACTATAATGCTAATGGAGGGAACATTAAATACATATCTTAAAGAAATACAAGAAACAGCAGATATTAGAGTACAACAAATTATTAGCGAGTTAAAAGCTAAAAGCGATTTGACAGAAGATATGAAAAATACAGATATTCTTTATTGGGTAGGAACTATGAACTCTATAAAAAGTCAAGCTGAGGAAATTGTTTTTAGTGAAATTATATATGTATAAGAATAATTTACAGAAAAAATAAAACAAATATTCGTAATAGTGTTGAAAAAATAAAAAATGTATGATATAAAATAATAAATGAAAGGAATAGATTAAATAATGAGTAATCAAAATATTTTAAATTTTATAAATAAAATAAAAAAACAATATTCATTAGAGGAAATATTCAGTATTTTAATAAATTGCTTTTTAATATCTAAAATTAGAACAGAAGAATTTAATGGAGATGATATATTAAAGAATGTTTATCCATATATTTTTAAAGAAATCGAATATGATTATGATAGTGAAGAAGCAATAGCTTTAATAGATTATTTTTCTAGTACAAATGAAAATGACATTGTTGGTTATTTATACGAAAATACAATGTCATCAGAGTATAAAAAGAATTGTGGTAGTTTTTATACTCGCTCTAATGATATTATCGATTATATGATTAATAATGTAAAAATAGATGAAAACACACATATACTTGAGCCTTCTTGTGGTTCTGGCTTGTTTTTAATAAAAATTATTAGAAAGATTAAAAACAATAGTAAAGAATTAAATAAGGCATTATTACTAAAAAAAATTTTTAAGAATATTGAAGCAAATGACATTGATAATATGGCTTGTAAAATTACAGAAGCGAATATCCTTTGTAGCCTGATAGAGGATATTAAAGATGTATATATTCAAGACAATGGATTCAAACTTCCAAAATTAAAAATATATAATTATGATTTTTGTTATAAAAATATTAATAATAAGTATGATGTAATTATAGGTAATCCTCCATTTGTTACTTTATATGGGAGAAGAAGTAGAAATATGACAGAGGAAAAAAGAGCATATTTTAATACATTTAAGTTTGTTGTTGACAAAAAGAAAAACAATAAATTTAATTTATCAATGTTTTTTATAGAAAACTCTTTGGATTTGTTGAAAAAAAATGGAAAATTATCTTTTATATTAGACATTTCATTTTTTGAAGATGCCTATATGGATATGAGAAAGTATTTATTAGATAATTATACTATTGAAGAATTAACAACAAATATAAATGGATTTGAAAATGTTGCAAGTAATCAAATTATATTAACAATACTTAATAAAAAATCAGATGTTGAAGATAATGTGAAATATTTTAATTATTCTACAAAAGAAACAAAATTGTTTAGTCAAAGTATTTGGAATAAAAGAGATAAAAAGTATAATTTTTTATTGCCATTAGATGGATTAAAAAAGGAAATTATAAATATAATGGAAAAAAACAAAAAACTTGATGATTACTTTCCAGGGAAATCATTAAGAACTTGTTGTGCATTAACAGGTAGAACAGATGATTTTATTGTTGAAAAGGATAAAAAAACAGATAATGAAATTTTTCCTTATTTAGAGGGTTCTAAAGGGATAGCATATAAATTTGCAAAACCTAGTCCGTTTAGATATATTGAATATGATTATGACTTGCAACTTAAAATTTCTGATGAATTTAAAGTTAAATTAGAAGCTTTAGGAATAAAAAACAAAAAGAGAGTAACATTAGGAGATAAAGAATGCTATAAATCTCCCAAGATATTTATAAGACAAAGTGCAAGTGAAATAATATCTACATATACAGAAGAAAATTATGCTGCAAATAATAGCTTATATATTTTAAGTTTAAAAAATAGTAACAAAGAATCAACAGATAAACTTAAATATACAAATGGAATATTAAATAGTAAGTTAATATCATATTTTGCTTCATCAACTAATGTTATTAGAGGTGGAAATGGGAAAACTCCACAAATAAAGATTTCAGATTTAAAGAGAATACCAATAGCATTAGCTAATAATGAAGATTTTAATAAGATTATAGATTTAACAGATAAATTACAAGAACAATTTAATGAAAATGAATATAGAGAATTGAATAAATTAGTATATAAAATATATGGGATTTCAGAAGAACAAGAAGAATATATTGAAAAAGCAATGATTTAACTCATTGCTTTTTCATAAGTTGAATTTCTTTTATTTTATCAAATATGGAATCTAGTTCTTCATTTTTCTTTGTTGCTTTTTTTATAATTCTATTGTTTGATTCTTTATATTTTTGCAAAAATAAATCAAGAAATTCTTCTTTAGTTCTATACTCTTCTGGTTCATGAATATTAACTTGAAATTGTGGTTTTGGATTTATTCTTACACTATGATGAATGTCTTTTAAGAAAACAACTTTTACATATTCATTATTATCAAATTTTATAAATTTTGTTTTGTTATCATCAGTTGATACATATTCAAAAAATACAAACATTAGATAAAAATGACCATCTAGCATAAATTTAATTACCTTTGTTGGTGTACCTAAATCTGGATTGCTATCATTGTAACTAAACTTACTAGCTTTTATATCTCCCCATATTACATCGTCAAAATGGAAATCATCATTATCGTATTTGTAATAAAATCTAAAATCAAAAGGATTTTTTGTTTTCCCTTTTGGAGCAGAATCTGCATTATAAATTCTAGGATGAGCATTATCAGCAAGTAGTTTTACAAAATAATCTTCTAAATAATCACTAATTTCAGCTCCACTTCTTGAACGTGAACTAATAGGTAATATGTAATTATGAATTGATAATATTTGCTCAAAAATGTTCTTTATATCATTTTTCATCACTTCTTCGAAATCCTTTATATCCATAGTATTCCTCCTTTCGCTAAAAGTACAAATATATGATACCATTTTTTTAGTATTATTTAAATAGATAATCTGAAATTTATAATAGTGCTTATTGTAAAGACATATCATTTTTGATATACTTAAAAAGAATAAATATAAAGAATAGGAGTATTTAGTATGATAAATGAAAAATATAGAGCAGAATATCAAGAAAGATTTGCATTTATAATTGGAATTAATAATTATAAAAATATAAATTCATTAGAATATGCGGAAAATGATGCTAAAAGCATAAAAGAAATATTGATGAAAGAATATGATTATAAAGAAGATAATATTACTATGTTATTAGGTAAAGAAGCTAGTAAAGAGAATATACTTAATAATTATAGTAAATTTATAAATGAAACTTGTGATAATGATTCCTTATTATTTTATTATGCTGGTCATGGTGAAACTTATATGGGTATTCAAGGTAATGAAGGCTTTTTAGTACCCTATGATGGAACACAAGAAAATTGGAATACTTTGATTGGATGGAAAGAGATTATTGCAAAAAGTAGTTTGATAAAGGCTAAACATATATTTTATGTAATAGATGCTTGTTACAGTGGATTAGCATTAAGTAGAGGACCTGCTTTTGCGAGTTCTAGATTCTTGACAGATATATTATCAAGACCAGCAAGACAAGTCTTAACAGCTGGAAAGGGAGATCAAAAAGTTACTGATGCTAAAGGACCACTTGCAAGTCATTCTTTATTTACAGGATATTTTCTAAAAGGACTGCAAGGAGAAGCTAGCAACGAAAATGGAATAATAACAGCAAATATGCTTATAGCATATGTCACAAATAAAGTTGGAAATGATTCAAATTCTTTTCAAACGCCACAAGCAGGAGAAATCTTTGGAGATGGAGATTTTATATTTAAAGCAGATTTTAATAATAAAGATGGAGATGAAAGGAAAAATGAAGAACAACTTATAAGAATACCTTCTCCAAACGATGATTATATAGATATTACGAATAGAAAAATCAGTAAATTTAAAGAATTGTTATCTGATAGTAAGAATAGAATAAAAATCAATGAACTTGTAAATATTGAGATAAAAGAAACTGTTTCTAAATTATATTCCATTTCTGATTTTTCAAATGAATACAATGAAAAAGAAATTAAGAGAATTGTTATTAATTACAATAGTATCACAAATACATTAAGACAAATGTTGATATTACTAGTTTATTATGGTGAAGGGCAATATGATAGTTTAATAAGAAGAATAATTGATAAATTAGCCAACGTGAAAAATACAAATGGAATAGAGGCATATGTAAACATACAATATTATCCATGTTTAATATCATTTTACTCTTTGATTATTTCTCGTTTAGAATGTAATAACATTACATTGATACAAGAGGCTATTCAAATGCAAAAGGATATTGGTATAAATGCATATTTAGATACTAATAATTTACTAGTAAATGTTTCAAGTAATATTTCTAGAATATCAGATTGTTTTAATATTTTTTCACCTAATGATAAAAATTATAAATATCCATTTAGTGAATATATTTATTTGATGCTTCAGCCAGAATTAGATGATTTGTTATTTTTAGGTGAAGAATATGAACAACTATTTTTAAAAAGTGAAATGTTTATCAGTATAATGAATGCATTTATAAGATATAAAGCAGATTATGATGAAAGAGTTTGGGGAACTTTAGGGAGATTTAATTATAAAACTCGTACGATAAATAGAGATATTAGAAATATGGATATATATACTATTATTGAACAAATAGGAATTTTAAATGAATTGGGAGAAAATAAAGAAAAATTTATAAATGCATACAATAATTTTTTATCTCATAGCTATTTTTAAAAAACTCTTGCAAAATTATAATTTTTATGTTAAATTGAAGATAATAAATTGATTGATATTTGTATCAATCGTCAAGAGAGCCGAAAAAGTTGTAGATAACTACGTCAACGGCACCACAGACAATTTTCGTCGAACTTTTTGAAAGTCTTGATATAACTTAATTTTAAGACTAT
>CANRSN010000060.1 GCA_947642455.1 uncultured Clostridiaceae bacterium | reverse complement strand
TATATGGATTTACAAAAAGAATTTAATAGTATGATAAAAAGTGTAGAAAAATATGTAATAGACAGTACAGGAATGGGAAACTATACAGGAAGTAAAAAAGCGACAGGTTCAAGTGAAGATTATAAAGTAAATAATATATATGATATGGCTGGGAATGTATGGGATAGGACGATGGAAGCCTACGATACCTACTATCGTGTTAGTCGTCGGTGGCAGTTATAACAATTATGACATTTCAGGTTCCGACAATCCTGTTTCCTACCGTGGCGGCGGCAATCCGACTAATAGTAATTCCGGCAGTGGAGTTAGAGGTGCACTTTATATGTAGTGCTGAATGCTGAAAGAAGAGCCCGTAGGGGCTCTGTAAGTAGGAAGATATTTAGAATTTATTATACTAAAACAGACAGAATTGTTGATAATCATAGTAGAAGTATTATAAATTAAAAATGAGCCATCAAAAATATTAATCCCATCAACACATTTAGAAATATCAAAAACAAATCTGCTATTACAGAAATGTTAGGTGCTGAAATTACATTAAAAATATTTTAACACTAATGCATAAATGTATATAGCAATACAACGTAAATACGATGTCTTGACCTTATATTTATATGTATGTTAAAATTTATAATAGAAAGAGGTGATAATATGGCTCAAACATTAATTAATTTTAGAATAGATGAAAACACTAAAAAACAAATGGAACAAATATGTAATGAACTTGGAATAACATTGTCTATAGCATTTAACATTTTTGCTAAAAAAGTAATTTGCGAAAAAAGAATACCTTTTGATCTTTCCATTGATCCTTTTTATTCTAAAAGTAATAATAACCAATTTATCGTTATATGAAAAGCAAATCATATTATTATATATTTTAGTATCAGTAGCATCCGAAAGTAATTTTATTTGACCAATACTATGATTATCTACATTATAATAATTAGTTTCTATAATTTCACTATGATTTTTCAATAGTTCTGTCATATATTCTATATATGCTTTTATTTGGCTATCTTTCATTTTATTTTCAGTTGTGCTAATAGCAATATTAATAGTAGTTTTATCATTAGAAAATACTATATTAGGTACTTCTCCATTATATTTCTTAATAATTGTTTCATAATCTAATTGTTTAAAATTTTTAGGTATTTTTATATAAAATTTTTCATCATCAATATGAATGAATTCAGTTTCAATTTTATTTCCACTTGAAGTTTCAACAATTAATGTTTCATATTTTGGATTTCTTTTTCTAATTTTTTATTGTCATTTTCTATGACAACTTGAATTATAATGCAAATTGCTATTATAAGTACACATATCATTGCTAATACTATCTTTCCTATTTTTTTCTTATCTTTCATCTCTTTTAATTCCCTCTATAAATAAGAATTTTTTAATATACTAGGAAAGCATAATAATTTGTTATATTTTCCTAGTATATTAAAGCTCCACCAAACATTCCACACAAAATTGCTAAAGCAATTTGGGTGGACGAACAAAGACGAGGCATGAAAAGTAATCTGAAATGTTTAAATATTTTAATCATGCTTCTTTTATTCTTATTATATAATAGAATATCGATATTTTTGACTAATTATTTCATTTATGTAAAAAAGAAAAAAATAGAAAAAAAGCTAACTTTTACAAGAATAAAAGCACAAAAAAATCACATACTAAGAATAGAAAAACAAATAAAAAGTTTTTCTGTTAGGAGGTAACTAATATGTCTGGAAACAAGCATAACCTTATGTCTGAAAATCTAAAAGAAGAAATAGCAAAAGAATTAGGAGTATATGATCAAGTAAAAAAAGATGGCGGATGGGGAAATGTACCTTCAAAAACTTGTGGAAATATAGTAAGCAAAGCAATAGAAATAGCAAATAGAAGCGTAGAAAAATAGTGCATAAAAATAATTGAATATATATTAACACATGTTAATATAGTTACAAATTACAGGATATTTAGTTAAGAGATATTTATAAAAGTTATAAAAATATTTATCAAAAATTAAATATTTTATAGAAAATATAAATATGGGTTCAAAAACTACTATATATAACTGTAAAGTGTAACAAAACAATAAGTAGGCATAGTAATATGTCTACTTTTTAGGAGTCATATCCACTCTAGAATATTCCCTGTGCAGAACTTTTTAAAAATGAATACAGTAAAAAAGAGTACAATTTGTTTCATTTCACAGATTAAAATCAGAGTTATATAAGTACTATAATCTTTATTTTAACAAAGTTTTTTACTGGCTTCGCCAATCGCTCTGGGTCATGTCCACTCTGGGAGCTTCCCTGCGCAAAACCTTGTTAAAATAAAGATTATAGTACTTAAGTGGATATTATATCTGTGAAATGAAACAAATTGTACTCTTTTTTACTGAAATGAATAATTATAATACATCTGAATAGTTGTTACAATTCACAGTTTGTAAAATTGTAACGAATAGTCAAGTGAAAATTAACAAAGCCTAGACATCTTGAAAAAAAACAAAAAATAAAATATAATCAAACACAAAAGAAGAAAAAAATAATAAAATAAGAAGAGAAAAAAATAAAACGAGAAGCTAAAAAGACATAAAGTTTATAGGTAACCTTATAAAAACCTAAATATATAATACAAGGAATGTGATTAAAAATGGAAGAAATAAAAGTAAAAGACATATTAAAAATAACAAAAGGCGAATTAATAATAGGGAATCCAGAAGAAACATGTGAAAAATATGCAAAAGACAGTAGAGAAGTACAGGAAGGAGACATATACATAGGAATAAAAGGAGAAAAAGTAAATGGAAGCCAGTATTATGAAAAAGCGTTTGAAAATGGAGCAAAAGGATGCATAATACAAGAAATAGAAATAGGAGAAACAGAAAAACAAAAATACAAAAACAAAACAATAATAAAAGTAGAAGACACAACAAAAGCATTACAGCAAATAGCAAGTTACAAAAGAAGTAAATACAACATACCAGTAATTGCAATAACAGGAAGTGTAGGAAAAACAAGTACAAAAGACATAGTAGCAAATGTGGTTAATCAAAAATATAAAACACTAAAAACAATAGGAAACTACAACAATCATATAGGAATGCCACTAACAATACTAAATCTAAAACAGCATGAAGCAATAGTATTAGAAATGGGAATGAATCATCTAAAAGAAATAAGTGTACTTACACAAATAGCAAAACCAACAATAGCAGTAATAACAAACGTAGGAACAGCACACATAGGAAATCTAGGTTCAAGAGAAAACATACTAAAAGCGAAGTTAGAAATAATAGAAGGATTGCAAGAAGGAGGCAAAATAGTAATAAACAACGACAATGATTTATTACACAAATGGTATAAAGAAAATTTCGAAAAATATAATATAATAACATATGGAATAGAAAACTCAAGCCAATACATGGCAAAAGATATACAGTCAGATGAAAAAGGAAGTAAATATACATTAGAAATATTAGATGAACAAAAAAATAAATCATCAAAAAAAATACAAATAGAAGTACCAGTAGGAGGAAATCACTTTGTACTAAACAGTTTGTGTGCAATAGCAGTAGGAAAACAACTAAACATAGAAGACGAAAAAATAAAACAAGGAATAAAAGAATTCGAACTAAGTAAAAAAAGAATGGACATATCAGAAAAAAATGGAATAACAATAATAAACGATAGTTATAATGCAAACTATGACTCAATGAAAGCAGCTATAGAATATCTAGCCAAAAGACCAGAAAAAAGAAAAATAGCAGTATTGGGCGACATGTTAGAACTAGGAGAATACTCAAAGCAATTACATAAAAAAGTTGGAGAAGAAGTAGTAAAAAATAGCATAAACATATTAATTACAGTAGGAACTGAAGCAAAAAACATAGTGCAAATAGCCAAAGAAGGAGGAATAGAAACCATACAATGTGACACAAATGAAGAAGCAATCCAAAAACTAAAAAGCATAATAAATAAAGGGGACTGTATATTAATAAAAGCATCAAATAGTATGCACTTTGATGAAATCGTAAACAAAATATAAGGAAGGGAATGACAAAATGAAAAAAATAGCAATAATATTTGGTGGAATGTCAACAGAGCATGATGTATCAATAGTATCAGGAATTTCAATATTAAAAAACATAAACAAAGAAAAATACAAAATATATCCAATATATATAAATAAACAAGGAGAATGGTATAAATATAATGCAAAAGAAAACTTGGAAAATATAAAAGTTGGTGACAAAATATCAGGTATAGAAGAAATAAACAATAAAGAAAAAGTAAACAAAGGAAAAATAAACGAAGAAGAAGTAAACCAAGGAGAAGTAAACCAAGGAGAAGCAAACCAAGGAGAAGTAAACCAAGGAGAAGTAAACGAAGGAGAAGTAAACGAAGGAGAAGTAAACGAAGGAGAAGCAAACGAAAAAGAAGAAATAATAAAAACAGAAAAAATAGAAAATCCAATAAAATATCTAAAAGAAATGGATTGCATATTTCCAGTATTACATGGAGCATATGGAGAAGACGGAGCAATACAAGGGTTATTTGAAATGATAAAAATTCCATATGTAGGTTGTAGAGTACTTGCTTCAAGCATATCAATGGATAAATCATACACAAAAATAATATTTGAAAAAGCAGGGCTTAAGCAGGCAGAGTACATATACATAAAAGAAAAACAGGGGAATTACATTTATATAGACGAGCAATTAAATGAAACGATAAAAAAAGAAGAAGAAATAATAAAAATAGCGGAAGAAAAACTAAAATACCCAATGTTTGTAAAACCATCAAACTCAGGTTCATCAGTGGGAGTAAACAAAGTAAAAAATAAAGAGCAGTTAAAAGATGCACTAAAAGAAGCAAGCAAATATGACAAAAAAATATTAATTGAGCAAGGAATAAAAGGTAGAGAAGTAGAATGTGCAATACTTGAAGAAAACGGAGAAATACAAGTTTCGTGTGTAGGAGAAGTTCAGTCAGCAGAGGAATTTTATAATTTTAATTCAAAATACAAAAACGAACATTCAAAAACACAAATACCAGCAAAGATAGAAGAAAAAACTTCAGAAGAAATAAAAAAGCAAGCAAAAAAAGCATTCCAAGCAGTAAACGGAAATGGTTTAGCGAGAGTAGACTTCTTCATAGAAGAACAAACTGGCAGAATAATAATAAATGAAATAAACACCATGCCAGGTTTTACAAACATAAGCATGTACCCTAAATTATTTGAAAAAGTAGGAATAAAATACACAGATTTAATTGAAAAGGTAATTTTGGGACGGAGCAAATAGGGACAAAAATGTCCCAAAAGGGACAGACCAATGTAACATATCATAACACATCCATTTTTTATATATTATGAAAGTATACTGATTTTTCTAATACAGAAAACTACATTCAAAAAAGAGGAGTTCACTTTACTAAGGAACTCCTCTTTATTTATACAATACCTTCTATACAATATCTAAAAAATTAAATTCTTGCTAAGCAATCTTTCTTCATAAGAAAGTTCACCATAAAATGGGCTGTTTAAGTCAGCGACTTGAAGACACGAATTTTTTATATAGGCAGGTATGAAAGAATGGTCAATAATAGTAAAACAGTGGCAACTGTTACAAATAAAGCCATATACAATACGTGTATATTTAATAAAAAATAAATTTACAATAAACTTCCGACAAACAATATCTTTATAACTTAATTCTGAAAATTTACAACAAGAAAGATGTTTGTCAAGCCAATATTTATTTCCATGGCATTGAACATTTAAAGACCAATTTTTAAAATTTGAATTACGTAATTTCATATTTTCCTCCTAACAATTGTTTATTGAGAATAAAAAAAGAGTAACATAATTAATTCTATCATAAATTTATGTAAAAAACAATACTAATTAAAATTTTTTGTAATTAATCTGTGATAATATTACCTTAAGAAAATATCTCATGAAAATGATA
>CANRSN010000059.1 GCA_947642455.1 uncultured Clostridiaceae bacterium | reverse complement strand
ATTTTTAGGGCTTATGTTTAAAAAATTTTGGGACATTTTCAAAAATCATTGACAGATAAAACAACTGTAACCAACTTTGGATACACAGAAGCTGACGATAATACAATAACAGTTACATTTAAAGTTGAAGACAAAGAAGAGACAATTACAAGTGGAAATATTATAATAACAGATGAATCTCAAAACACATTAAAAACACAAGAATTAGTAAATGGAGAAAATACAATTACATTTACAAAAACAGGAAGGGAATTTTACATAGCAAAAATAATGGCTAACTATGATTTAGACACAAATATTTTAGAAGCAGGAAAAAATGAATATACAAATAAACAAATACATTCAGAAAATATATATGTAAGTTTAGAACGTAAATTTGAAATGAAAGATATTACAAAATTTAAAGTATACCAAGCTTCTGGAGAAGAAATTATAGAAAAGCAAAGTATTAGGGAAACAGACCTAGCTAATTTAGATAATTATATTGTAAAAGTAGAAATGAAAGATATGCCAAGTTTCTACACAAAAATAGCAGAATATAAAATAGAAGATGAAAAATTAAATTTAGTTTTAGATAATGATAATGTTGTTCAATATTTAGGAGATAAAAAACGTGATAAATTAATACTAACATATGGTGTAATAAAAGATGGAATAGCCGAAAAAGATGATTTATTAGTATTAATAAACAAAATAAAAGAAAATCCAAGTGGAACATTTAATTTAACAGTAGATTATGATGCATCAGATATAGAAGGTGGCACAAGCTTAATTGATTTAGGAGATGTAGCTTTTACAGGAGTTTTAAATGGTAATGGTCATAAAATATATAACATAAATAAACCGTTATTTAATACAATTGAAGAAGCAACAATACAAAACCTTATTTTAGAAGATGTAACTTTACAAGCAACAACTTCAAAGGGAAGTATAGCAAATATTGCTACAAATTCTAATATTAAAAATGTACATATAAAGAATTTAAACTTAACATCAAAAGGAAATGAAACAGCTGGAGTTATTGGAACAGTAAGAGGTGGAACAATTGAAGAATGTAGTTTAACGAATTTTAATATAACAACAACTGGACACATAAGAATTGCAGGTATTGCAGGATTTATGACAGGGGGGTTAATTAAGAATTGTTATGTAGAAGGAATAGTAAATTCAACACAAAGTAAAGATGGAAATGGAATAGGTGCTATTCTTGGACACGCAAATTCAGGAGCAGTGGTTACAATTGAAAACTGTATTTCTAAAGTAGAATTTAATTGGACTGGTGGTGGACCAAGGCTTAATGGAGGTATTATAGGATTATCACAAAGTTCAAATACAGTTCTAAAAAATAATATAAGCTTATCTACAGGAACAATAATCAATAAAGTCTATGGCTCAAATATTGACAGAACATCAACGAATAACTATGAATTAGAAGAATCTACTTTAGTTTCTAATGTATCAGGTGAAGTAGTAAAAATTGTATCAAAAAATGAGATTACAGGGGAATTCTTTAAGAATAGTGCAATGTTTGATGAAAATATTTGGAATTTAACAGATGTGTCTTACGATAAAATACCATATTTAAAAAATGATGATCCTAATGGAAAACCACCAGAAGAAACAACAGAAAATGCACACATATATATTCCAAATTATAGTAGACTAAAAGAATTAGGAAATTATGATACAAATAGAGAAATAGCATATGGTAATATTTATAAATTAATGCCATTTTATGAATCAAAATATTTGGTTTTAGACGGAAATAAAATTCCATTAGATAATGAATTAAATACAAAAATAATAAAATATGTTTTACCGTATGATAATAATAAAAACCTAATTACACTAGTTTCAGATGAAAACTATCAAAATATTACAAATATAAAAGTAATATTCATGGATGATAGCACAAAAGATTATACTCTTACATTTGATGAATACAAAGAAAATATAGCAACATTTGATATAAATGAATTAGGAATAAAATATAATTTTGGAAAATTTGTATTAAAATCAAATTTAACTATAGCAAATACCCTAACACAATATATTAATACTTTAGACTATACAGCAGATTTAGACCCATTAACAACAGAAGAAGACAGTCGTTTATATAAGGATCATTACAATGAAAAAGTAAAAACAGATATAACAGATTTTGTATTAAATTTATTACAATATAGACAAGATGGTACAGTAACAATTGAAAATAGTATTTTAAATAAAAAAATACAAAATGAATTGATAGAAACAGGGAAAATAAAGGAAATTCTTTATGCATACAATTATTATAAACGTTGGTACAATATAGATGTTTGTGGAACTAAAGTAGTAGATTTAATATTTTATAATGGTAAATTATTTGCAGATAACATGAACATTGAAAATCTTTCAAATGAAGTAATGGTAAGTAATAGCAGAAGTACAGGAGCAACAAATGCATTTTATGCAAATAATATTGCAAAATATACAAAGAAAACTGATATAGGACAATTTTTAGATTACATTATAAATACAATAGGCGGATTTGAAGATGCAAATGATTGGTTTACTGAGAACTATAAAGGTATTGTAAAAGAAGTAGAAGCTAGAAATCATCCAGATGTAGAATATAGAGCTTGGAGACAACTAAAAAGAAGGAATAATTTCTTATTACCATTTATTACACTACCAGATGATTCAGCATATATAGTATCAAGCCCAACTCAATTTTTAGTAGGTTCACAAAGAACTTATATAACTGACCCAACAGATCCAGAACAAAGACAAAATTTGGTAAATATAATAGAAAATTATTCTAAATTGATTGGTAATTTTTATACAACAACAGCTGGTTTTATTGATGCAGATAGATTAAATACTTATACAGATATTCAAGTAGATAGACGTACAACAAAAAATAGTGCAGGTGTAGGAGAATATAATTCTCCTGGAACAACAGAAGAACCATTCCATAAAAACCTCTGTGAAGCAGTAGGATATTGGGCAGCAGCTAATGGTTCAGCAGCTTATGCAACAGGTTCTAATGTGTATTGGGTAGTAAATTCAGCCTTATATGATTTTGGTACTTGGACTCATGAATCAGGGCATAATCAAGATAATATAAGGCAATGTATGAGACTTGGAACTTATTAGATTATATTTATGCAAAAGCGTTTTTAACATTAACACCAGAAGAACAATCAAAAATAGCAACACAAGTGGATTACCCAAATGAAGGAGTAGCAGGAGTTGCACAAGCAGATATTTATAAAAATACAAGATGGAGTGTTAAAACAAAAGAAGACTTCGAAAAAATGAATTTAAAAACAATAGAAGATCTTTGGGATAATCAAGTAGCAATATATCCAGGAATAACAACAGAGGCTACACGTCTTGGAGTAGGTAAATATGGATATGGAAGTATTTATCCAACACGTTGGTATCAACCTCACAACCCTTATGGAAGACCAGATTCATATACACTAAAAAGTTTAGCATGGGAAATGCTAGGTATTGGAGGCTATGATGGTGGATATATTACTTACTATAGTAGAATAAGTGCTAATGATTTAGATGCTATACAAAAAGTAACAAAAGACCCAACCATGACTTGGAAAAAATACAAAATGGGTAGATATGATTTAATGGAATCTAAACTTAAAGATTTAAAATATATTAATGCAGACGAAATATTTAACCAATATGTAGAAGCATTAAAAATAGATACAAAAAATGAAGATAGAAATGCAACAGCAAGTATGAATGTAAAAAGACAAACATATCACTACTTAAAAAGAGTAACAAATGACTTTAGGTCAGATCCATTATCACCAGAAGAAGTAGAGATAACACATATTCAAACAGCAGAACAATTTAAAGAATTAATTACTGCAAAACCTTATGGATATTACGTATTAGATAATGATATAGATGTTTCTAGTTTAACTGGAACAAATGCAATTATAGATGGGGCTTTTACAGGAAAATTTGATGGTAGAGGACATAAAGTAATAGGAAATACATTACCATTATTTGAAAAACTATATTATTCATATGTAAACAACTTAACAGTTGAAGGAACTAGAATAAATACAGATAAAACACAAGTAGGTGCAATAGCAAAATCGGTACTACTTACAGACTTATCAAATGTTATAGTAAATAATGCACAAATAATTTCAAATCAAGACCAAATAGGTGGTATGTTTGGAAATGCACAACAAATTATATTAGATAATTGCCATGTTTTAAATACTACTGTACAAGGAAGAGGTAACATAGGTGGACTAATAGGATATGCAAGATATGCTACAATAAGAGAAAGTACAGTAAATGCTACAGTAATAGGAAGTGGAAACTCAGTTGCAGGACTTGTAGGAGCAATACAAGATTCTAGTGTATTTAATAGTTATACAATAGGAGAAATTACAGGAAACCAAAATGTAGCAGGATTTATAGGATTAGTTAATTCAGCAATAATTGAAAACTCATTTAGTGGTGCAAAAGTTAATGCTAGAAGTAATTCAGGAGGATTTGTAGCACAATCAAGTAATAATACTAAACTTACTAATAATATATCTTTAGGAAATTGCATAAATGCATACAAATTTGATGGAAGGACAACAAATGATGTTATAGCAAACTATAAAAACAATTATGAATTTGAAGAATCAATAGGAATATCAACTTTAAATAGAACAGGAATTGACTTTAATGGAAAAATTGGAATTGCAAGCCTTAATGATATAATAAATACAGAATTTTATACTAATACATTAAAATGGAATAGCGAAATTTGGGATTTTAGTAATATAATAGATGAGGGACTTCCAAAACTTAAAAATTCTGATACAAATAATATAACAAACTTTATGGGAAAAAAATATATATCTTCAGTACAAGAATTTGAAAATATTTCTCAAAAATTAGATGGTATTTATGTATTAAAACAAGACCTTGATTTTTCAGATTATACAGGTTCTGGTGCAGTTATAACTTCAAACTTTACAGGAAAGTTAGAGGGAAATGGATATACAATAAGAAACTTAACTAATAATGCATTATTTGAAAACTTTAGAGGAAATGTACAAAACTTAAATATAGAAAACTTTACAAATGAAAGTACAGGGGATAATATAGCAGCATTTGCAAAAAGTAGTTCTAATGCAACATTTAAGAATATGAAATTTGAAAATATTACATTAAAAGGCGGAAGCAATGTAGGAACAGTAGTAGGAAATGTTAGTGTAGATTGTACATTTGATAGAATAAGTGTAAAAAATACTAATATTACAGCAACAGGAATGTTTATAGGAGGATTAGTAGGAGTTCAATATGGAGGAAATGTAACTAATGTATATGTAGATGGACAGATAAATCTTACACATATAGGAGCAGGAGGAATTATAGGTGCAACAGGAAATAGAACTGTTACAATATCTAATGTAATAGCAAAAGTTAATATTAATAGAACAGGAAATACAGATAGTAGAAATAGAGAAGATAATGCAGGAATTATTGGATACATTGCAGATACAGCAAAATTTGGTTCTTTAAATAATTCAATAGCATTTGGAAATATGCAAGGATATATAGACAATATGGTTCCAAATAAAGTAGTACACACAACTGAAGAGATTATTATTACAAAACTTAATAAATGTTATGAAACTTCAGAGTCAATAGGGAAAACTAGCGTTACAGAAAATACAATAGGACATTTAGATAATATAACAAGAACTGAGTTAAATGAGACATTTTATAGAGGTTTAGGATTTGATGAAACGATTTGGGATTTTACAAAAATAAATGTAAATGGATATCCAGAATTAAAATAGTATTTAAGGTACTATAGGAATAGTTACTAAAATAAAGTACATCCACATAAATTTAGAAGAACAATGGCAACTATGGCTATTGATAAAGGTATCATAGACTTTAAAATAATTTAAATATTATATTTAGCAAACAAAGAAAATATGTTTCAATTTTATTGATAAGTATTAGTTTTTATGCTATTATAATAATCGTAGAAAACAATTTTTGAAATGGTTTTAAGGAGGTCAAGTAAAATGAAGGTGTTATTTGCAACAACAAATCCAGCCAAAATAAAGAAATATGCAGAAAAACTAAAAGAAAATAATATAGAGGTATTAACTATAAAAGATTTAGGAATAAATTTAAAACCAGAAGAAACAGGAAAAAATGCTATAGAAAATGCTTATATTAAAGCAAAAGCATATTATGATAAAACCAAAATTACAACTATAGGTATGGATAATAATTTATATATAGAAGAGTTGCCAGAAGAAAAACAACCAGGAACTCATGTAAGAAGAGTGAATGGAAAAGAATTAAATGATGACGAAATGATTGAATATTATTGCAACTTGGTTAAAGAATATGGCGGAAAATTAACAGCTAAATGGGTATATGGAATGGTAATATATGATGGAAAAGAACCAAAAGAATATAGTTGGAGTAAGAGCCACTTCTATTTCGTAGACAAGCCTTGTGAAAAAAGAAATCCAGGTTATCCATTGGATTCAATGTCAATTATGCCAGAATGCAACAAATATTTTGTTGACTTAACAGAAGAAGATAGGAATAGAAATAAAGAGAACTATAAAGAAGATGACGTTATTGATTTTATAGTAAATAATTGTAGTAAGTAGGAGTAATAAATTATGTAATTAGAAGATTTAAAAGCCGAATATAACAGAAACAAAAAATCTCAACAACAACTGAGCGACAACTTACATGTATACTGTTAGATGTAAATAAATGAATTTACATCTAATT
>CANRSN010000058.1 GCA_947642455.1 uncultured Clostridiaceae bacterium | reverse complement strand
GTGTTTCATCAATCTTGTATATTCCTATATTAGTAGCATTTTTTATATAATAGGTTTCTTTTCCAACTTTTACTAATTCCATAAATTACTCCTTTAAAATTATCATTATATTATTATCTATGTTCTAAATCCATACTCTTTATAGCCTTTGGCAATTAGAGCCGCCCATGGTTGTTTTATAGTTATAACTTTCATATTCTTCCCCTTAATTTGTCAGATTGTTTCTAACAAATTAGCTCTTATTTCTATTTCATATTCTGAATTTACTTCTATTTCTTTGTCAGTCATTTATTTTACCTCTCCTATCTATATATTCTTGTAGTATATATCTCTGGTATTCATGAAAAAGTTTATCCTTATAATCTTCATCTTTCATATCTAAATCTGCATGTCCACATCTATATGTATGTGAATGATAATTAAATTTTTGCATCTTATGTATTCCTCCAATTCTTTTATTTATGCTAACTATACCATAAAAAGTCAAAAAAATAAAGCATATAACAAATATATAATATGTTATCTTTTTCTTTTGAATCCATCATTGTTGTTGGTTCATCTAAAATAATATACATTTTCAAATTTAATCATTCTTATCTTCCTTTAATTTTTTCGTTACTGTTCCATATATATAAAAACTTCCCACAAAAAATATAACATAATTTATATATTTTTCTTTTACAAATCCAATTGCATTTTCTAAATCTTGAATGTATAAATTTTTATTATTAGTATACTCTTTTGCAGTTTCTAAAAGTTCTTCTTTTGCCACATATATCTCTTTATTATTGCCATCAGTAAAAATGAAAACCGATCTTTCATCTTTTAATAGTTCTTTCAAAATCATATTATAATCTTTAGTTTTTAATATCGAAATAATATAAACCTTATTTTGATTTTTATAATACATATCACAACTTTTTATAAAATTTTTTATTGCAGGTTTATTATGAGCTCCATCAAAAATCATCAGTGGATTTTCACCTATTGTTTCAAATCTCCCTTTGTGTACTACAGTTTTTAAACCTATTCGTAATGCTTCATCAGAAATTTTATATAACTTTTCTCTTAATGTTTCAACGCATTCTATTGCAATACTACTATTCAATAATTGCTTTTCTCCCTTTAGATTGATAACAATATCTTTATAATTTTTATAGTCAAACTTTTGAAATTCTTGATTGTATGAATAATTTTTTATATCTCGTTTTTTTACAATATGCAATTTATTATTTCTATTTATGCATGTTTCTTTTATTTTATCATTTACATCTTTTTCATCTGACAAAGCAAATATAGTTTCCGAATTTTCTTTTATTATTCCAGCTTTTTGTTCCGCAATTTCTACTAATGTATTTCCTAAAATATGCATATGATCATATCCAATACTTGTTATAATTGATACTATTGGGTTTACTATATTTGTACAATCATATAGTCCACCAAGTCCAGTTTCTAATACTACAAAATCACAATTATTCTCGTAAAAATATAAAATAGCCATTGTTGTTTCCAATTCAAATAGAGTTATTTTAGAATCATTCTCACTGTTATATTTCTCTATTTTAGGCTTTATCGTTTCTATTATTTTTTCCATTTCCTTATTTGTTATATTTTTATTTTGAATACTTATTCTTTCATTATAATTAATTAAATGTGGACTAATAAATTTTCCTACTTTATATCCTGCATTTATTAGTATATTAGTTATCATTTCAGTACAACTACCTTTTCCATTTGTACCAGCTATGTGTATCACTTTTAAATTTCTTTCAGGATGTCTAAATTCATCCATAAAATATTCCATAGCTTTTAATGTTGGATTTTTAGTTCCTTTAAAAAAATTTGATAAATATTGCTCTACATTCATCTTCTACATCTCCTCATATAAATATTTTTTCACAAATTGTCTTGAAAATTGTTCTAATCCATAAATTGTTACAATATGAATAGGAAGCATTTATACATAACTTGGCTTATTGTTACTTTTTGAAAATTCTAATATTTTTAATCCTTTTTGAATATATTCATTTTTCATAAAGTAATCCCATATAGTGCCTTTTAAATAATTTTCTATCATTATCATTTCTATTCCCTTATCAATTCCTATATATTCTTTTGCAAACCATGACTTGAAACCTTCTAAATTATATCCATCTTTAAGTCCATATTTTCCCCATAGTTTAGGATAATGATTATAATAATGTTCCATTGCTTTTATGCTTTCTTTTGGTGTAAATACTATTGAACCAATTGCACCACAAGGAGTTACTGTTCCATCATTTTCTATATTCAAATCTACATCACATGGTTTGGCACCACAACTTATATATCCTTTTGGAGATAAACAAGCAGTTAATCCCCACGAATTCTCATCATAAGTTTTAAATTTATTTTTGTTGTCTATACAATATTGCCTATTGGCTTTTGTTGCTCTAATTGAATTTTCAAACCAATCAATATTATCTTTATCTTTTAAATCCTTAAAGTTAATCCATGCATGTGAAAATTGATATGTAAATAAAGTTCCACAATATGTATATATTATATCTTTAATATTTTGATAATTTTCTTTTTTTCTTTTAAAATCATAATACATGCTTTTATCTATTGGAAATGTAGGTGAACCTGCACCTAAAATATATAACATTAATTGCTCTGCATACATATCCCAATGTCCCCAAAAACCTTTTTCAGGGGTATATCCCATATAAAAATAATTAGTTTCTTTATTTCTATACCATTCCCAATTAATTCTTTTATACAATATTTCTGTTTTTTGTTTTATAATTCCTCCAAAGTATTCACCAGCAGTTATTGCACCACATATAAATATTGCTGTGTCTATTATTGATATTTCACAATTCCATTCTCTTTTACCATTTTGTATGTTTACAAAATGATAATAAAAACCATTTTTTCCTTCCACATAGTTTATAAATGTGTCAAGTGTTCTATTTGCTCTATCGTATGCTTTTTTATAACTAATCCATTTATGTTCTACTCCAATTATTAATGCACCTAAACCATATCCTACAGAAGCTATGCTTGCTATATCATTTGCTAATATTGTTTTATCTCTTATTAATCCATATCCCAAACTTTTTTTATTTGTATTAACTTCATTAATAAAAAACTTATAACTTTTTTTAAGTTCTTTTGATATAAGTTTTCTTCCATAGCATTTAACTAATCTCATAAAGGCAACACCTCCTCTATAGTAATTATAAAGGATGTGTTTACTAAAATCAATGGTTATTTATGGTAGTATTATACTTTAACTTAAACGACCACTGCGATAGCAGTTTAATGCAATTACTATATTGTGTTTTGATTATATCATAAAAGATAAATAAATTTCAACTAATCATTTGCTTTTAAGTTTCATCTTAAACTTTCATTTACATATATTTCTCTACTTTTTGAAAAATATCAATCCATATATTTTCCATTTATAAGCCTCTCTTTCTATATCCATATGATCATTATTAGCAAGACTATTCCCATTATGATGAACGAATATCCCATAATCTTACTCATTTTTCTAAATGATTTCTCACTTTTAGGCATTGGATGAACTATTGTTTTTCCCATCTCATAGCTCATTTTAGGGATATAATTTCCTATAATCATAAATAATATTCCTAATATTAAACATATACTTTTTCCAACATATACTGTACTTCCTAGTGGTACTTCTATCATAATCACATATATCAATACTGTTACAACAGGAATAAACCATTCCATTATTTTTAATATTTTAGGTTTTTCATCTGTTTTTAATTTATTTAATCTTATATTAACAGCTATTAAGCATATTGCTTGAACAATAGCCGCTATCACTGGTATTCCAAATAATGCAAAATTTTTATGTGCATAATTATCTGGTACATCATTTATTGTAAAATGAATTGGCATTTGTTCTGGTAGTTTATTATAAAGTATGCTACCTAGAAGTATTGGTAATAAACATATAATTACACTTAAAATTAGTGTTTTTCTATTTTTCTTTTTCATTTTTATTTCCTCCTAACTTATAGATCCAAACTAAAACATCTTCAAATACAGAACTATTTAATTCATAAAATATATAATTCTTTTGTTTTGTTTCAATTATTAATTTTGCTTTTTTTAAGTTTGATAAATGATATGACACTGTTGCTCCTGTTAAATTAAAACTACTTGATATTTCTCCTGCTGTCTTTCTTCCATCTTTTAATAGTTCGAGTATTTCCCTTCTCACAGGATCACTAATTGCTTTTAATGTTTCTGACATTCCCAATTTAATCACCTCTACTTTAGTATTTAGATATATATCTAAATAGATTATACTATTTTATTTTCTTGATGTCAACAACTATTTAGATTTTTTTCTAAATAGTTTAGTAAAATTTAGATTAGTTATGTTTCAAACTAATCTATAACATGTAATTTGTTATTCATAATAATATGTTTCATTTTTATTATTTTGAATTGTTGCATTTTTTGGTACTACTTTTAAAACATTAAATATATTATAAATATCAGGATAAACACTTATCATTCCCATTATTGATATTCCAAATAATACACCATTTAATTCCTTTAATTCATTGCTACTAAAACAAAATATAACTAATGGATTTTTTTATACTATATTTCTAAGTCATTTATTGTTAGTTCTGGTATGCCTATATACACATCTCTATTTCCATCTATTGTATGACATTTTATAATTGTATAATTTTTATATTGATATATCATACTACCACCATCTCTATACATATCTCCAGTTATCTTTTTATCTTTTAAATCTTGATTTGCTTTTTCTATTATTTCATTCATTGTTATTTTATTATTTAATAGAGCATCTCTTAAAGAAATTTCTTCTTTATTTATTAAGATGTTAGCTGTCCCTTCATAAGTATAAATATTATAATCATATTTATCTGTCTCTGATTTGTCTAATATTTTACATACTTTTGTTTCGCTTTGTGGATGCTTATCATAAAATCTTATTTCAAATTTGTCAGTAGATTTTATTTCAATATTAGTAGCTACTACTTTTGCTGGGTATGATTCCATAACATAGCCTTTATATGTTATTTTTACATTTGTTCCAACTTTATATATTGCATCACTATTTTCTTCCAAACTAATTTCTATTTTATCAGCTGATTTTCGTATTTCTTCATCTTCATTTGGTTCTACTAAAATGTATTTTTGATGTGATTCAATTACTCTTCCATAAAATGATAAGTCTTCTTCCTGTTTTGTATTACTTGGATAACTACATATATTAATTGCTTCATATCTTTTTACATTTTCATCTATATAGTCTATTTCTGCATATAATGACAAATCTATACTAACCATATCTCCTTCTTTAGTTTCTGTTATTCCATAAATATCTCCAGGTATATCATCATTTGTGATTATTTTTCTATCTTCTTGAGTAGACCATTTATCTCTTGTATTATCTACTTTTAAAGTATAAGTGGTTTTATTTACTGGTTTTTCACTAATTAAATATGTTTCATCCTTTATTTTATAACTTAACTCTGTTATGATTGGATCACCTTCTGTTGTATATTGAACAATTTTTATTGAATCTTCTATTCTATTTTTTGAGTTTATACTTGTATTTTCTATAAATTTGTCTAGTTTATCTTTATTATAAATTTTATTATGTCCTATTACAAAGTATCCATTTTCAACTGCTTTTTCTAGTGAATAATCTTCATTTGAGTTATCAACCATACTTTGCTTTTTTTTTGTTTCTCCAGTAGTTACATTTTTTACTTTTTGCCAGATTTCTGTTTTAGCAAATACTACTCCTCCTATAATTGTTATTAATACTAAAATACCTATCATTATTTTTTCATTTTTCTTCATAAGTACCACCCTTTCTATTATTTAGACACATTTTTTCTTCTATTTTGTTGGTGTTTTATAAAAATAATAAAAAAAGTTATTGTTACAATATGCACAACTTATAATTAATGTTAAATCAATTTACAAATCCTTCTTAATAATATTTTCACTTCCAAAGTAAGTAGCCAAGAATCATACTCCATATATTGCTCCAATAATAACTACTGTGGCAATAGCAGATGGCATTAAGTTCTTTTCACTTGCTCTGATTTCTATTAAAATAATCAGCTATAAACAGGATAATATTTTTCATTTCAATATCCTTCTTTTATTTCTATGAATTGTAATTTATTAGATTGATTATATCTCCTTATTTTGTTCTAATACTAATGCTTTTTTAGGGCAAAAATTTGAACATCTACCACATTTTATACATCTTTCATAATCTATTTTAGGTGCTTCAAAATCTTTTTGACTTAATGCTCCAACTGGGCAAACTTTTACAGCAGGGCATTTATGATTTTGAGGACAATTTTCTATTATAATTTTCAATTTTCTTTCCATAAATTTCTCTCCTTAAAAATTGTAATTTAGCGATTACTCTTATAAAGAATCTTTGTTACTTTATTTGGAATATATTTCACAAATCTCTTCTACATTTATGCTTCCTATTTTAGCATAATTTTTTGCCTTTTGCAAACCTACATATTTCTTTCCTAGTATAGAACAAAAGAGACACCTATAAAAGCGTGTCTCTTAAAAATTGATTAGAAATTGTAGCATGTTTTGGAGTGGTATCAATTGTACATTGAGAGGGTATCAAATATGTCCTTAATAATAACTATTACATATTACTTCAGATATCCTCAAAAACATCATCTTCGACTTCTTCTTCCCTTTCGGTTTCTGGAGTCTTGGTTTCTTCGACTTCTTCTTCCTTTTCGGTTTCTGGAGTCTTGGTTTCTTCGACTTCTTCTTCCCTTTCGGTTTCTGGAGTCTTGGTTTCTTCGACTTCTTCTTCCTTTTCGGTTTCTGGAGTCTTGGTTTCTTCGACTTCTTCTTCCCTTTCGGTTTCTGGAGTCTTGGTTTCTTCGACTTTTTCTTCCCTTTCGGTTTCTGGAGTCTTGGTTTCTTCGACTTCTTCTTCTCTTTCGGTTTCTGGAGTCTTGGTTTCTTCGACTTCTTCTTCCTTTTCGGTTTCTG
>CANRSN010000057.1 GCA_947642455.1 uncultured Clostridiaceae bacterium | reverse complement strand
CACAGGAGAAATAGAAGGAACAGCAAAAGTAGTAGAAAACATCCCATCAGGCTATAGTATAACAACAAATACACCAAACTACTGGAAACAAGCACAAGACGGAACATTAGAAACAACAGTTAGCTTAAAACCAGGAGAAGAAAAAGTACTTGAAATAACACTAAAATGGGTAAACGCACTAGAAAAATTCGGAAGCAGTAAAAACACAGTAAAAGTAACAGACGTAAACAATCCAGCAAACTACAAAGAAACAACTATAGATGACAACGAATCATCAGCCGAAATCATCACAAGTGTAAAAACAGGTAGAGCAGAACAAATCATAGCAATAATAGCAACAGCAGGAGCAGTATTTACAGGAGTAGTTTTGGTATACTTAAAGAAAAAATATAATGAAACAAAATAGACTTAAGCAAATCGTAAAATGGGACGGAGCAAATCAGGACAAAAATGTCCCAAAAGGGACAGACCAATGTAATAAAGCAATATTGGAATAGAACAAATTAGAAAAAAGTTGCAAAGGAAACTAAAATGTCCTAAAACAAATATAAATTTACTAAAAGAAATATAAAAATAGAGTATATTTACTACCATATTGGTAAAATATACTCTATTCTTTTATATGACTTAGAAAACATAACAATTGGTTATACTTTCTAAGTCAAATAAAAGCTTCAACAAAATAAATATTATATTGCATATTGGCTTCTACTATGATATAAATACAATAGAAAAATTATAAATACTGAGAGGAATAGAGAATGAAAAAAATTAATGAAATATTGAAAAATTCAAATTATGATGATACACAATTTTCAGAAGAAGAAATTCAAATATTAGAAAACAAAATTACATATAAAGATGATGTTCCATATGTTATATGTATAATTAGAAATAAAGAAATAAAATTAACGCCAGAAGAAGCAGTCAGACAATTATTTTTATATAAATTGATAAATACATATGGATATAATAAAGATAGAATACAGTTGGAATATGGAATACATTTTGGAAGAGAAGTAAAAAGAGCTGATATAGTAATATCAGATATAAATGATATATTAGCTCCATATATTATTGTAGAAATAAAAAAACCAAAATTATCAGAAGGAAAAGAACAATTAAAATCTTATTGCAATGCGACAGGTGCGCCTATTGGAGTTTGGACAAATGGAGAGCAAATTTCCTATTATAACAGAAAAGATCCAAATTACTTTGAGGATATAACTAATATACCCAAGGCAACAGAAAAATTATCTGATATTATTAATGAGCAAATAACATATGAACAATTAAAAAAAATAGATAAACTTCAAAATGAGAAAAAATCCTTAAAAAATTTAATTCAAGAAATGGAAGATGAAGTATTGGCTGGTGCAGGAGTAGATTCGTTTGAAGAAGTTTTTAAATTGATATTTACTAAATTGTATGATGAATTGATGGTAGCTAGGGATAAAACATCTTATTTAAAATTTAGAAATAGTGGATGTACAGAGGTAGAACTATATAAAAAAATTTCTGAACTTTTTGAGGAGGCTAAAAATAAATGGAGAGGTGTTTTTGATGAAGATAGTAAAATATTATTAACTCCTTCTCATTTATCTGTTTGTGTTGCATCATTGCAAAATGTAAAATTATTCAATTCAAATTTAGATGTAGTAGATGATGCATTTGAATATCTAATGAGTAAATCATCAAAAGGTGAAAAAGGGCAGTATTTTACACCAAGATATGTAATTGATATGTGTGTAAAAATGATGAATCCGAAGGAAAAAGAATATGTTATAGATACAGCAGCAGGTAGCTCTGGTTTTACAGTACATAGTATTTTTCACGTATGGGATGCTATAAGAGAAAGAAAGGGACTATCTAAAGGAGATAATTTTACAGCAGAAGAAAGAAGTAATGATGAAATAAAATATGTTGAAGACAAAGTATTTGCAATAGACTTTGATGAAAAAGCTGTTAGAGTAGCGAAAACTCTTAATTTAATAGCAGGAGATGGAAAAACTAATGTTATTAATTTAAATACATTAGATTATTCAAGATGGGATGAAATAACAAAACAAGAAAGATGGCAAGATGCATATTTTGAAGGCTTCAGAAGGTTAAAGAAAATAAGGCCAAGTGGAGCAAATGATTATAAAGAATTTGAGTTTGATGTTTTGATGGCAAATCCTCCGTTTGCAGGAGATATAAAAGAGAATCAAATTATTACTAAATATGAATTAGGAAAGAATTCCAAAGGAAAATGGCAAAATAAAATTGGAAGGGATATTCTATTTATTGAAAGAAATCTTAACTTTTTGAAATCAGGGGGAAGGATGGCTATAATCTTACCACAAGGAAGATTTAACAATGCAAATGATCAATATATAAGAGAATTTATTTCTGAAAGGTGTAGAATATTAGCCGTTGTTGGTTTACATGGAAATACATTTAAACCACATACAGGAACAAAGACAAGTGTATTATTTGTTCAAAAATGGGATGATAAATTATGTCCAAGAGTTGATAATTATAACATTTTCTTTGCTACAATGCAAAAACCAGGAAAAGATAGTTCTGGTGAAAAAATATATGTTAAAGATGAGAATGGAGAGAATATCTTAGATAGTCATGGACATTTAATTGTAGACCACGATTTATATAATCATGAAGGCTTAACACAAGATGGAATTGCAGAAGCATTTATAGAGTTTGCTAAAAAAGAAAGATTAAGTTTTTTTTAGATAGCCCGGAGACTTTCAACAAGGAACGATATGAAAGACTATTAAACGGGCTAGAATGTGTTGAAATTAGTAAAAGAGAAGTATTAGATAATAATGAATGCTTTAGATATGATGCAGAATATTTTAATAAGGAAGCAACTCAATATATAAAAAAGATTAAAGAAAAAGATTATAGATATATTGGAGAAGAATTTAATGTATCAAAATTAGCAGGATTTGAGTATACAGAATATTTTACAAATTTAAACATGAATTCTGAGGATTTCTACATAGCTCTAACAAGTAAAAATATTCAAAAAAATCATTTAGAATTAAAGGATTATATAACTATAGATAAAAAAATAGCAGATAAGTTTTTAAAAAGATCAAAGCTACATAAAGATGATGTTATCTTATCATATACAGGAGAATACCGAAGAGCTTTAAAACTTTATGAAGATAGTTATCAATTAGGACCTAATGTATGTAGAATAACGCCAAACAAGAATTGTAGTAGCAATTCGGCTGTTTTATCAGTATTTTTAAATTCTTCTGTAGGACAAAGCATTTTAAACAAAGAAAAAACATTATCAGCACAACCAACAGTTGCTATGTCTAGAATAAGAAAAATACCATTTCCAAAGTTTAGTGATAATTTTCAAAAGATAATTGAAAACATGATTAATAAACAATATGAATGGAATAAAGAAAGCTCAGAATTATATGAAGAAGTAAAACGTGAATTTGATGATAGTATTACTTATAATAATTATTATCAACAACAAATTAATTATAATATAAAGAGTTTAGAAGAAAGTTTAAAAAAGGCTAAAAGATTAGATGCAGAGTATTATCAAGCCAAATACGACAATTTATATAATGCATTGGGAAAAGTAAAAACTAAAAAATTAAAAGAAATTGCAATAAAGAAGAAATCTATAGAACCAGGAACGGAATTTTATAAAAATAATGGAATACCATTTGTAAGAGTTAGTAATCTATTTGAAGATAAAATTACTGAAACTAATATTTTTCTGGATAGAAAAGAAATAAAAGATATTGAACAGTTATTTCCAAAAAAAGATACAATTTTATTTTCAAAAGATGGTAGTATTGGAATTGCATATAAATTAGAGAAAGATTTAGAAATAGTTACATCAAGTGCTATACTACACCTAAATGTCAAAAATAAGTGTGAAGTATTACCAGATTATTTAGCTTTAGTATTAAATTCAGAAATAGTAAAATTACAAGCACAAAGAGATTCTAGTGGTGCAATAATACAACATTGGAAACCTTCTGAGATAGATGAAGTTATTATTCCAATTTTAGATATTTCTATACAAAAGAAAATTGCAAACAAGGCAAATAAGTCATTTGAATTGAAAAGAAATGCAAAACAAATTTTAGCTATTGCTCAAAGAGCAATAGAAATAGCAATAGACGAAAATGAAGATGAAGCAATTAAATGTATAAAAGGAAGTTGTTATAATGAATACATATAAAAAATGGAAATCTATAACGGAAACAGATTTTGTAACTTTATTTATAAAGACATGGTTTGCTTATATATCAACTTTAAGAGAGATGTTTCCAGAAGCATATAATAGAATAGGTGACAAAAAGTATTTAAACTCATATAAAGAATTTTATATAAAAGAAGGATATAAAAGGCTTGAAATTGATGATGTTATAATGAAAGAAATTGAAAATGTTTATAAAGAGGGAAAAAATATAATTCTAACAAATTATCCAGAATATTACTTTTGGGATTTCTATAAAATAAACGATAGTTTAAATTATTTATATAAAAATATAGATCCTGATGATAAAAATGGAACAGTAATAAATATGAAAATTAATAAAAAAAGGATGACAAAAAATAAATACACTTTATTTGGTTTTATTAGTTTTTGGGTAACTATAAGAAATAAAAGATATAATGAATTAATTAAATTTTCAGTAAAATTAACAGACATTATAGAGGAAATGGAGCAAATAATAAAGAAAGATAATTTAATATCAGAAAGGCAATATCTGAATATATTAATAGAAAAGATAAAAAAGGACATTTTTAATCAGGTACAAATGGAATATAATGATAAATTGCAAGAATTTTCTGATAAAAAATTATTATCACAAAAGTATAAAGAGAATTTGCTATTAGTTAGTGCAGAAATAAGAAAAATTTTTAATATAAATATAAAAAATGATATAGAAAAAGATGATATTGAAATTATGAAAGAAGAAAATGACTTTTGTATAATAAAGCAAAGACCTAATAATTATTTTATAGAAGATAGAGAGTTACCTATTATACCAATTGATAAAGATATAAATTCTAAAATAGAAAAGAAATATAAAAGTCTCATTAGGCAAAAAAGAAAAGATAGTATAATTTGGTTTCTAGATTTTGTATATAGATTAAGAAATGCATTATTTCATGAGATCATAGATCCATTTGATGAAGAGTGGCAGATTATCTTTAAAAATTCATATTTATTATTAAAAGAACTTGTAGATATAAATATAAATTATTTGGAAGGCGAAAATAAGTGAAAATTGTAAAAGTAAAATAAACTTTTTAAATATATTAATATATTTTAGTTTTACAAACTACATTTTACTTTTACAATTCACCCTTATATTTAGGTACGAAAAAAGTCCAGCAATGCTTTTTATTGCTGAACTTGGTTATTATGTGTTATCTTGTAGCTTCTACTTTTGTTAACTTAATTGTTGCAGAACCTAATGTACCAACACCGTCAGTTGAACCTGTATATTTTATAGCGTCTTCATACAATTTTTTATCAGGATAAAGTTTTAAATGTACTGAAACAGAGCCATCTGCATTTTTGGTTATATTTCCAGTATAGAAACAAGAAGGATTATTTCCATAATTATATTGTAAAGATATATACTCATCCTGTTCAAGCCATTTCTTAAAAGCCAATACCTTTAATTCAGCATCACTCTTATAATTTAAAGAATTATTATTTGGAGTATTTAAATCACTTGAACTTTCGCTTGTATTAGAAGAGCTTTCACCTTTTCTTTTATCAGGGTCTATATCAATTGTTTCTGTTCTTCCACCACCTTTTATATATAAATGTATATTTTCTCCTAAACTTACATTTCCTTCCCCATCATTAAATAATTTTATTTTACTTCCAGCTTGTGGTGTTTGTTTTTCTACTTCATAACCATATCCTTCTATTACATAAGAACCATTTATAAAAATAGATCCATCTCCAATATATTTTAATGTATTTAAATTAAAGGTTGTTCCCTCTATGTCTTTTTCATATAATTGATTAAGTATGTTTTCTTTTAAATTGTATCTATACAAAATATCCATATATCCTTTTCCAACAAGATTAGGCATTTCAATTTCAATATAGTTAATCGCATCATCTAAAATTTCATAATCTCTAGGTTCTTCTTCAATGTTTATATTTTCATCTCCAGCATTTTCAATTATAGTATTATTTTCTTCGTGAGAAATGTTTTCTATTGTATTATCTGGATTGTTGTTAGTATTTATAAAAAATATTATTATACTAACTACAATAACTATACTAACTATTAATGAGATTGTTATTCCTATTAATGCTTTTTTTAAAATCTCTTTCTTTTCTTTTTCCATTTCAAATCCCCTTTTTGAGTTATACGACATTATTCGACAAAACCAACCTTTTGACTAGTTATACTTTTGCTTGCTTTAATTCTTCTTTGATATATCTTTTGGCTCCACGAACATAACAGAGACATTTTGTATTAAGGCAACCTTAATGTCCTCATGGGTCTTCCAAAATTATTCTGCCACAATGATATCAAGTTTGTATTTTTAGTCTTTTTACTGGTTCTGTTCCAGTTGTTCCTTTTAGTCATATTTTATTTATTCCTCCTATATATATCATATTTACTTTATTTTTTCAAGTATTATTTTCTTCTATAGATAGCATAAATTTCAAAGATATTTGACAGAATTTATAAATTGTACTATTATATAGTTACACTAAACAATGTACTCTAGTTCGGCTGTGTTATATTGTTTACTTGTATGTGTACCTCAATGTACATACTTTTTTTAGAAATATATAAAAGGAAAGCACCCTCAAATACTTTCCAATCCCGACTATGTAATGACACTTTTAGTTTTTACTCTTTTGGCTTACTTCTAAATTGTCTAGGTTAATCATATTTTTATTTCTTTAAGCCCTTGTCGTCTTAATAATTATAAATGCTTTAAAACATTTCTAGGACTTCATTTTTAATCCCCAACAAGTGTTGGGAGTAACTTCTATATAGTAAACAAAATAATGATAAAAAGTTAAAAAACTTATCTCTAAACACTAGAAGAAATGAAAAATAAGCTATATAGCGAAAATGACAGAATAATTTTTAAATATGGTTTTAGTATGGCTATACGAATAATTATGGAAGCATTAACAATACATAATTTAATTATAAGTTACTTAAAAGATGGTAGCCTGAGAAAAAAATGAGGTTGGCAAACCGTTCAGTAGGGCTTAAGCCCAGAAGAGCCAGTACAAAAGCTTTCTAGGTTAAGAGAAAACCGCCCGTTTTACTGGTGGTTATGATTATGTTTTTGAATAAGTTAAAAATCAAGTATTTTTATAATAAATATGACTTTGACCAACTAAAAAAGCATCTGTCCAACTACTGACAAATGCTTGAATTGGTTGCGGAGGGTAGACTCGAACTACCGACCTTTGGGTTATGAGCCCAACGAGCTGCCAACTGCTCCACTCCGCGAT
>CANRSN010000056.1 GCA_947642455.1 uncultured Clostridiaceae bacterium | reverse complement strand
TATATTTGCTTATATGAAAAGTCCTGCATATAATACAAAACATGGAAAAACACATAGTGTATGTAAGGTTAAAAGCAATGTAAAAATAGAGGAAAAACTATCAGAACATTTTTCTTTGAGTGAATTAGTTAATACAAGTTATACAGAACATCTTGAAGAGAATAGACAATATGCAATGGAAGAAGATAATTATTTAAAACTTACACAGTTGTGTACAGATATTCTTGAGCCTATAAGAACATATATTAATGGTGGCAATAGTGCTGGTAAAAAATCTATAATAATTACTAGTGGTGTAAGATGCCCAGAACTTAATGATGCAATTAAGGGAAGTAGTAAAACAAGTCAACATATGTTTTGTGAAGCTGTAGATTTTGTTTTAGATGCGAAAGATGAGTCAGAACGAAAAGATAAATTAGTATCATTATTTAAAGATATATATAATAAAAAAGTGGATAATTTAGATATTAATAATATTTATCAATGTATAATAGAAAGAAATAAGAGTGGTTCGTATTGGTTACATATTGGTTTGAAAACACAAAATAGACAAAATCAATCAACTAGTTTTACAGTTATGGTTCAAATTAATAATGATGCAGATTTTATAAAAATAAAATATGATGGGAGTAAAGATTTTTTTACTAAACATAAATTTTAATAATAAGGAGAGAAGTTATGTTAAAATATTTATTAATTCTTTTATTATTGCCTAGTTACTTATATGCGGTAGATTGTGGAGATGGTTATGAATGGAGAGCAAAAGTAACAGTGAAAAATTTCCATGAATATGAAGAATGTATGTCAGAAGCAGAAATTAAAGAAGGTAAAATGTTTACTAATAAAACTTCTATAAGTGATGTCCACAATACATACTTTGTATCTCATAAACAACAAGATGAATGTATTCAACTTAATGAATATTTGGCAGAAGATAATGAAATTTCAACAGGAAAATCTTTTTCAGAGTTAATAAAAATCAAATTTGATAAAACTAAAGCAAAATACGACAAAAAAGAACAAAGATATGTAATGGAAGTTAAATCAAAAAATACTTTTCAACAGATTATATTTTATCCAAATAAAACTATAAAAGAAGCATTTAAGTTGTATAATAAAAATGTTTATAAACTATTTGGTGGTGTTCCTGATAATAATACACAGTTGATTCGTTCTTGGTATGAACCATTTGATTTTTATAGTTGTTTCTGGTATGAAAAAAATAAATTATTTGAAGTAGATGGACCAAATGATTATAGAGTGGATAGAATGTATATGGAAGATAAAACAGGTGTGTATGTTTACCAACAAGATTGTAGTGCAAACGATCTTTTGTAATTTCTTATATATAGTTAGATAGTTTCTTATTAGGTAGCAGTAAAAATTATTGCTAAATAAGAAATGAGTTCTATTTGAATTAGTAACATATGGTAACAATGGAGACAAGGTTATCAATGTTTATGTAGACAATAAAGATAAAGATAGAGATACAGTTATTAAACTAATGGAGAAAAAAATTTAGAATTGGGTGCATCCAAAGTATCTAAACATTGTCTTTCTGATTTTTCAACATTGAATGTTTTAGATATTGGATTGGGTGAAATGAATGATATAGAAAAAGAGAATTGCCGTGAAATTGTTGAAAAATATGAAAAGCAAGGAATATTGAAATTTATTAATGAGAGCAAACAAAATTGCTATCATTTAGAAATATATCAATAAAAGAGGTGTGTTATGAAAGTTTTTTTTATTATTTTTATTGTAATGTTTAGTGTGAATGTGTATGCAGAAGTAAAAACTATTGATTGCAGTGTAAATACTATGGTGGAATTTGGTATATCAGGTGCATATATTAAACATATCAAACAAGAACAAGGTGAAGATGCATTTTATACTATAGCAGATGACCAAAACAACTATTCATCTAATGCTTTAAGTTATGCAGAACAAAATAAAATAAAAATGATATATGTAAATTTATATGAAATAGATACAGTAGTTTTTAAAAATGCTAAACAAGAGTTAAAAGTTCCAACAGAAGGTAATGACTGGACTATATGGCTTTGTGGTAAAGGAAAAGAACCAAAAAAATCAATGATTATTGATGCAGTAGAAAATGCACAAAAATATTTTTAATTTTTATGTGGAGATACTGCGTCGGCTTGTTTTAAAATAAATGCAGATACTGATGATATATCAAATACAAAATTAATATTTAGTTTTTATAAAAAAGATTTTTCAGATAAAAAAGAAGCTAATATAAAATCATATGATACAATTATATTAGATAAAGCGACTAGGTAAAGTAAAGAAACCACTGTAGTAAAAAGAAACTGGAAAATAAAGACATATCATCAAAATTATACATATTTGCTTATATGAAAAGCCCTGCATATAATACAAAACATGGAAAAACACATAGTGTATGTAAGGTTAAAAGCAATGTAAAAATAGAGGAAAAACTATCAGAACATTTTTCTTTGAGTGAATTAGTTAATACAAGTTATACAGAACATCTTGAAGAGAATAGACAATATGCAATGGAAGAAGATAATTATTTAAAACTTACACAGTTGTGTACAGATATTCTTGAGCCTATAAGAACATATATTAATGGTGGCAATAGTGCTGGTAAAAAATCTATAATAATTACTAGTGGTGTAAGATGCCTACCACTTAATATCAAAGTCAAAGGAAGCTCCACAAGTCAACATATGTTTTGTGAAGCTGTGGACTTTGTTTTAAGTGCGAAAGATATGTCAGAACAAAGAGATAAGTTAGTGTCATTATTTAAAGATATATATAACAATAAAGTATCAGGTTTGGATAATAATATTATATCTCAATGTATACTTGAAAAACATCGTTCTTATTGGATACATATAGGTATTAAGAGTAACAGAAAAAGTTTTGATACTGAATTTAGTATTAGTCCAAATACTTCTCCTAGGAAATATATAAAATTTAATGGAGAGGATAAAGAGTTTAATATAAAAAATTTTTAATAATGAGGTATATTATGTATAAAATAATCGTGTTATTTATTATTTTAGTTCCGTTTAGGCTTTATGCTGTAGATTGTGATGGTGATTGGAGAAAAAAAGTAACAAAAAAAAATTTTCATGAATATGAAAAGTGTATGACAGAAGCAGAGCAAAAAGAAGGAAAATTATTCACTACAGATATGAATGAAATTAGTTCTATAGGATATGCTACAACAAATTTTAGAGAAAAGTGTACACCTATAGAAAAATTTTTTGATTCACTTGTTGGTCAAAATCTGCAAAAAGCTTTACAAACTAAATTTAATAAAGATAAAGCCATATATGATGATGAATATAAAAGTTATAAAATGACACTTATAGATGAAAATGCTCAATTAGCTTTTATATCTTTTTTTCAAAAACAAAGTATTACAGATGTTTTAAAAAAATTACAATTAGACCCCTTTTTTGAACCAACAGTTATAACAAAAATGCCAAAAGAAAATACTCAAGTATTATGGACTCATGCTTTAGATCCTGATTATTTTGAACAAACCATGTGTTATACTCCAAATGGTAGCAAAGAATTGTATATAGAAAACTTAGCATTATCAGTTTTAAAAGAAGATAATAATGGAACATACCTATATTTATCATATATTGATGCAGAGGCTTTTTTTAATGAAAGATATTAATATATTTAAACAATTAAACAGTAAAGGGAAGTAATACATATCATCAAAATTATACATATTTGCTTATATGAAAAGCCTTGCATATAATACAAAACATGGAAAAACACATGTGAAATGTGGAGTAAAAAAAGATTTAAGTAATATTCAAATAAGTGATAAAGACTGGCATGACCCATTGGATAAAATGCAGATTGCCATCTTTATGCAAAGTGGTGGTTATGCACCATATTGGTCTGGTTTTGGGCATGTTAGAAATGGCTCTAAACATCAAGGTGTTGATTTATTTGCTGAACCAGGAACAAGAGTATATGCATGTTTGGAAGGGATTGTTTATAGTATGTCAGAGTTGAAAGGATATGGTAAAACAATAATTTTAGAGATAACATCCAATACAGCGATTAATATACTAAAAAAAAGAAAAGAAACTATTAACTATAAATTATTATATCCTAAAATTAAGCATACTGTAAATAATTCAATCATTGATGGTGAACAAGCATTTGGACCAAATTATGATGAAAATAGTAATGTATTTTATATTTATTATGCTCATTTAGATAAGTATGCTACAGATATATCTGTTGGTTCAAAAGTAAAAGTTGGAGATATTATAGGAGCAACAGGAACAACTGGAATTGATGAAACAAAATCTAAACATAAAGGTCCTCATTTACATTTTGAAATTACTACTCAAATAGCAAAAGGATTGACAGGAAGAGTAAATCCTTCTTTTTTTATACAGTATGATATTCCAACAAATACAAAATATACATATAATTCATGTGTTGATTATACTATAATTAAAAAAAATATTAATGATTATTTGCCAATATATTCAAAACAACTTGAATATAGAGAAAATAATTAACAAGGAGTCTTGTATGAAAAAGTTAATATTAATACTAACATTGTTGTTTAGCACTATTGAATTTCAAGCCCATGCGGAGTTGTTTCCAGAGCAGGAATGTCATTTTATTGGAGTTTCACTATTAACTAGAGATAGAGGTGTCAAGAATTTTTTTGATGATACAAATGGAATTAAAAAAATAGAAACAAACGATTTAGGTAAAGCATATTCTATTTTTTTAAATGATATAGATTATGTATATACTAATAAGTATAACAGTAACAGGATAAAAAAATTTTATCATAACTTTCTAACTCACTTACCGAAGAGTGACAAAATTATAAATATTGATATGAAAACAGTATTATCAGATAATATAAAAGTAAAATATGAATTTTCAGAAAATAGTGTTTTGATAAATATTATGATCAACAATAGAATATTTGGCTATATGTCATTTGCAAAAAGAAACAATATAATTTATTTTGAAAAGAACATGTATGATATAGAAGAATTATTATTAAATGATGATTATCTATATCCTAAAGTATCAGTTAGTAATATTTTTAACTGGGTAAAAATACCATGCTATATACTCACAAATAAAATTTCTTGTGTAGACAATAATAAAAATATTGAATATAAATCAAATATTCTAATAGATGTAGGTGGAGACAGATGTGATGGGTTCTATAAAACAAAAATTAGAACTAATTCTATAAAAAAGGCATATGAACTATATTATAAATCCTCAACAACTGATATTTTACTAAATACACTACCAAAAAATAGTACTTCATATGAACTATCAGACGATATGAGTGGCACTTTTTTTATTAAATATATCGTAGAAAAGGATACTGCTTTGGTATATGTAAATAGTGAAAATTTTGGTAGTGAACTTGTTATATTTAAACAATATAAAGATTATGTTGAGGTAATTAGTTTTAATGGCTATAATTTTATAAATTTAGACAATCATCAACTTATAAAAATAAAAAATAATGCCTTAAAATATGACGAACTATTTGAAAATGCGATAAATGATATTTTACAATAATCGTTACATATAATAATTAATCTATCAGAAAAGAGTAAGACAGCTGAACATATATAAATATTAATTATAAGTATTATGGAAAATAATCAGCATCATAGATTTTATGATATATTATCAGATTATTCTAACTACTTTTATAAGCATAAAGATAATGATAAGTTAGAAGCAGAATATATATTAAATGAAAATAAATTTATATTAAGATATGATAAAACAACAGTGATATTATTAAATTATCTTTTATCAAATAATCATTGTGGAATAATCTTATCTAATCAAGAAGAAATAAAAGAAGACCAAACAGCAGTATCTCAAGTTGGAGAGATAAGCATTACAATTGAATTTATACTTGATGAAACAGTAAATACTGGTGAAATAGAAAAAAAGAAATATTACTTATACAATGTAAAAACTCAAGAATTAATAGATGGAATTGTGGAAGTATGTGGAGATACTGCGTCGGCTTGTTTTAAAATAAATGCAGATACTGATGATATATCAAATACAAAATTAATATTTAGTTTTTATAAAAAAGATTTTTCAGATAAAAAAGAAGCTAATATAAAATCACATGATACAATTATATTAGATAAAGCAACTAGGGAAAGTAAAGAGACCACTGTCAATGCATTAATAAATAAAGGTGATATTTCAGGATTTATAAGAGGAGTAGAATTGTTTGAACCAACAAAAGACAATCTCCCAGATATTGACTCTTATATGGAAACAGAATATAAATTTAAAGCAACAACATCTGGTGTAGTTAATACTGATTATATTAAGTGGTGTTATGCAGTATTGACAAACAGTGAGTATAGGGGTAAAGTAAAAATAAGCACTGTATCAGAACAAATATCCCAAACAGGAGAAGAAATTACATTTAAACCAAAAGATATATTAAGTGACAGCAGTAAAAAGAAACTGGAAAATAAAGACATATCATCAAAATTATATATATTTGCTTATATGAAAAGTCCTGCATATAATACAAAACATGGAAAAACACATGCAGAATTAAGTGCTAAATGTAATTGGAAAAAATATTTTTCTTTGCATGAGTTTGCATGTGCATGTAGTATTTGTAATAGAAATCCAAATACTATACCAAATGGTATGCCACCATTAGAGTTGTTAGAAATTTTAACAGAACTTAGAGAGCATTTTGGACAACCTATAACAATTAATAGTGGATATCGTTGTCCAACACATAATAAAAATATAGGAGGTGCAGAAAAATCTAGACATGTAGTTGGAGATGCTGTTGATATTGTGATAAAAAATAATATAACAGAAAGTGTATATAATTATATTATATCTAAATATGGAAATAGACCATATGGCATAGCAGTAAGTATAAATTCAAACAATAAATATGCAGGTTTTGTCCATATAGATACAAGAGGTGTAAAAGCAAGATGGGCATATAATAGGGCTGGAAACTATCTTGTTAACGGAGGAAATAAATGAAACAATTATTAATATTAGTATTATTTTTTTTATCACCAATATTTATTTTTGCTGAAGATTTAGAAGAAAATAATGAATGTAGAAAATTTTATAAACTTAAGTTACAAGATAATAAGTATTTTAGATATAAACCAAAACAAATCATTGGCTATCCTAATGAAGAAACTTTTGAAAGTACATGGCATATTGACTGTAAAAATAGTAAAGTGTTTTCTACTGGTGGTATATTTGAAAGAGAATATACTTTAGAAAAACATAGATATGATAGTAATAGTAAAGTGTATTTAGTTGATATGTTAGGTGAAGAAGAAGGAGATATTCATAAATATACTTTAAAAATAAAATATATTGATGATGATAAAGCATATATTTATGGTTATTATGATAATAAATTGGAAGATATATACACAAATAATCCTAATAAATATAAGGTAATCGTGAAATAAATACTGTATATAATACATTATTATGATTTATGCATTTTGCATCCAGCTAATTTTTTATCATATAATATGCGTTTAATAAATCAGTTAGACTTAGAGGCAGAATGTATTGAAGTAACAGTAAAAATCAATGAGAAAGAAGTTCCACAATGTATAGTAACAGGTGTAGGGTTTATAAGCCCAAGCAGTGATAATTTACCAGAACAATTTGATTTTATGTCAGCAGAATATAAAGTAAAGGCTATTACGAAAGATGTATAAGCCAGTAGTAAAATTAAGTGGTATTATGGGGGGATTGCTTATGTCATCATCTAATCAAGTATCAGAGTTAATCTTTACAGGCAGGGA
>CANRSN010000055.1 GCA_947642455.1 uncultured Clostridiaceae bacterium | reverse complement strand
AAGGAACAGCAAAAGTAGTAGAAAACATCCCATCAGGCTATGAAGTAGTAACAAATACATCAAGCACACAAAATGCAGGAAATACAGGAAAAGCTCAAAATTCAGGAAACATACAAAATACAGGAAGTGCACAAAAAATAGGAAATACACAAGATACATCAAATACACAACAAACTGAAAACAGTTGGACACAAATGCCAAATGGAACATTACAAACAACAGTAAACCTAAAAGCAGGAGAAGAAAAAATACTAAACATAACACTAAAATGGGTAAACCAATTAGAAAAATTCGGAAGTAGTAAAAACACAGTAAAAGTAACAGACATAAGCAATCCAGCAAACTACAAAGAAACTACTCTAGATGACAATGAATCATCAGCCGAAATCATCACAAGTGTAAAAACAGGTAGAGCAGAGCAAATCGTAGCAATAATAACAACAGCAGGAGCAGTATTTACAGGAGTAGTTTTGGTATATTTAAAGAAAAAATATAATGTAACAAAATAGTAAAATGGGACGGAGCAAATCGGGACAAAAATGTCCCAAAAGGGACAGACCAATGTAATATTATAAAAAATATTACAGGTCTGTTCTTTTAGTATATAAAAGTTTAGTAATAGTTACTGTTCACACTGCACGAGTTAATCCGTCTACAAACTTTATATGTATATATTTTTTCACTTCCCCATCTAAGAAAATGTAATTAGCTAATCGCTCAAACATTTTCTAAGAAGATCCCCACAAAATCGTTGCAAAATATATACATATAAAGTTTATAGACTAATGTATATTTTAAAGAGTGAACAGTAACTAGCAGTATTCAAAATGTCAAATAATGTAATAATACAATTGACATAAAAGAAAAAATATGGTATAACTATGGCAAGTAAAAAAGAAATATAATAAATTTTAAGTCAAAGAACTATAGAAAAGAACAATTTTAGTTTAAAAAAGCAAAACCTTAAAAACATAATTCAAAAAGATTAATTCTTAAAAAAATCAGAAAAATATGTAAATAAAAGAAAAATAAAGGAAAAGAGAGGAGGACATTAATAAAAGAAAAATAAACGTATAAATAAACATTGACATAAAAGCGAAAAAACATTAAAATGAAGGGAGAAAGTAAATAAAAATGGCAGAAGAGACACCGAAAAATGTTAACAACAAAACAAAAGGAATAACGCAATCACAAGACAAACTATTTAGAGATTTATTATCAGACGAAAAAGAAGTAGAAAAAATAATAAAAGAAATGTTAATAAAAGGAGAAAAAATAACTTATAAAGAATTAGAAAAATACAACAGTAGTTTTATAAATAGTCAATATAGAAACAAAGAAGCAGATATAGTATACAAATTAAAAAACACGAATACATTTTTTTTAATAGAACATCAATCATATATAGATTACTCCATGTCATATAGAATATTAGAATATGGAACAGAAATAATAAGAAGTGCTATAAACAATAAAAAGAAAAAACAAAAGAACTATATATATCCTAAAGTATACTTATTAGTATTATATACAGGAGCAAAGAAATGGAGTTCTAGCGTGGAATATAAAGAAATAGCAGATAAAGTATTAAAAGATGAAAAATACACAATAAATGCAGAATATGGAATAATAGATATACATAAATATAAAAAAGAAGAGCTAATAAAAGATGAATGTATAATAAAAAATGTAATGGGAATAGGAAAATGTAAAACAGCACAGGAAGTAAAAGATACATTAGATTACCTAATAACAAACAGTAAAACAAAGGAGAAACAATACAAAATATGGAAAATAGCAAAATACATATTTCCCAAAATAGTAGGAGAAAAATATATAGAGAAAATATTAGAAATGCAAGAAAAGGAGGAAGTTAATATGTTTGGAATGTTAGAAGAAAATCTAAAAAAAGAAAGAGAGCAAATAGTAATGAAAGCTAAAGCAGAAGGAAAAAAGGAAGGGCTAACTGAGGGAAAACTTGAGGGGAAAATTGAAGGAAAAATTGAAGGAAAAATTGAAGGAAAATTAGAAGGAAAATTAGAAGAGAAAATAGAATTAATAAAAAATATGATAAAGGAAAAAATAAGTATAGAAACTATATCAAAAGTAACAAAACTATCAAAAGAGGAAATAGAAAATTATATATAGTTACAATTCATAGCATGTAGAGTCTATATATTTTAGGAAATATAGTATTTAATATACCTGATCTAATTAGAATTTACGTTGAATAAAACATCAGTATATTATTCACACTCTAATTAGCCTTTCCGTAGAGAAAACAAGTCAAATAACATAATATAAGTAAAGGAGAAACAAAAATGTAATAAAAAAGTAAAAAAAGCAATATGACTTATTTCCGTATAATTATACATAAACCGTTATAATACTACATATTTACTATAACTATAAAAAGAGTTAAAATAAAGTAAAGTATTAAAGAGGTGAGTATAAATGCAAACAAATAAAAGTAACATACCAGAAATACAGAAAGGTGAAGTAGGAAAAAATATAAAGAAAAATATAATGCTAGCAGTAACAATATGCATAGCATTATTTGTAGTAGGAATCACAGTAATTCAATTTAAACAGAGTATAAAAATAAATGCAGAGGTTACAAATCAAGAAGAAATAATGAAAATAATAGATACAGGAATGATAAGAGCAGTAGCAGACAAAGTAGATACAGTAAATTTAACAGGGTTAAGTACAGGCGAAAATGTAACACATACATGTATGTATGAGAGAAAATATAACAATGAGAAACATTGGGAAGAATGTTTCATATGTCATACAGTAAGAGAAGAGCAAAACCATACAAAAGCGATAAGTGGTAAGTATGGATGTGCAGGGGGGCTTGGATATCAAAGGGAATATTGTGAGGATGGATGTGGGTATAGTAAAGAGTTACCAAAGCAGCCTCATACGCCAAGCGAATGGAGACAAGATTATAATAGACATGACCATATAAAGGCATGTACAGTTTGTGGAAACCAAACAGCTAGAACAAAATGTCGTAATGAAAATGGAGAGTTATTAGGTTGTGCAACAGGAATAACAGGTACATGTGCAACTTGTGGGTTAGAATATAATGTAATAGAACATTCATATCATTTTGACAGTGGAAAATGTAATGGTTGTGGAAAAAAAATTTTAGAATATACATCTAGTAGTGAAAAAGTAGGACCATATACAACAAGAATTACTTGGAAAATGAAACTACTAACATCTGATGTAGTAATAGATGTAGATCAATTTTCTATTGGTTCTTGGTCAGCACCAATACCAGGACCAGTAGGTCAAATAGTATCTGTAAATAAAAATGAAACAACAGGAGAATACACAATAGTAGGAGATTTAACATTTTCAGAAGAAAACCCACCACAAAGTGAAAGTTCAAGATGTTTTGGAATAGCAACAATAGATGGAAAAACACACTCATTTAATATGGGAGGACCAAATGTAAATACAGACAATATTGTACCAGAAAAACAAAGTATAACAGTACAAGGAAGTGGAACATCACAAAGTTATAGTAGAAAAGCGATAATAACAGCAAAATTTACAAAAGAATTTGATGGAACATTACAAATGGCATTATTCGATGAAGAAGGAAAAATGATATCAAATTGGGAAACTGCAAGTAAGGATGGAGCAACATACACAAAAAACTTTGATGTAATATTAGAAGCAATAGGAGAAAGAACAATAACAGTAAAAGCAAAAGATAATTGTGGAAATACAGCAGAAGGAAAAGTAAAAATAGCATATTTAGACTCAAAAGCTCCAACCTTAACAAGTGGTACAACATATAATACGCCTTGGGCAAAAGAAAGGATCATAAAATTTGAAGCAGAAGATGATGGAGCAGGAGACATACAAATAGGATTTAATACAGAAACAGACTACAAAACAGCAATAAGAGAAAATGGAAAATATACAAGAACATATAAATTTGTAGGAGATGTATATCAAGATGTAGTAGGAGCATTGTATTTAAAAGATTCACTAGGAAATTCAGGAATGGAAAAAATAACAATAGGAAAAATAGATAATACAGCGCCAACAATAACAAACTTACAAATAGAAAATAAACAAGTAAAAATAACAGCACATGACAGACATAAGACTTTAGGAGAAGGGTCAGGAGTAGTAGCATACAAATACAAAACAAAACAAGTAGCAGGTGGCGAAATAATAGAAAAAACAACAAATAAAAATACAATAAACATAGCAGAATTCATAGATTGTGAAGAAGCGAAAATAACTCCAATAGATGCAGTAGGAAATGAAGGAGAAGAGCAAACAATAACATTACCAAAAATAAAACTAACAATAGACACAAAAGGTGGAAACTATGGAATAGAAGAAATAGAATCAAACCACGGCTCAAAAAGGAAAATAATAACACCAACAAGGCAAGGATATAACTTTGTACGTTGGGAATTAATAGGAGAAGGAAATTTACAAAAAGAGCAAGATGGAAGTCATACATACACATATGGAACAGAAAATGCAACATTACAAGCAATATGGGAAGGAAGAACAGATATACCATATATAGTTAGACATTATCAAATGAATGTAACAGGAGAAAACTATGAACTAGTATGGCAAAAGAGATATAAAGGAACAGTAGATACAGAAGTACCAATACAAACACAAGACTATAGAGGTTTTATAACGCCAGAGCAACAAACAATATACATAAAGCCAGATGGAACAGCAGAATTAAACTATTATTATAAAAGACAGCAGGTACAAGTAAAACTAAACAAAACAGAAGGAATAGAAAAAGTAATAGGAGAAGGTACATACTATTATGAGCAAACAGTAATAATAGATGCAGAACCAAAAGAAGGTTACAGATGGAACAAATGGACAGGAGACAAAGAACTTACAAACAAGAGAAGTATAATAAAATTAGGTCTTGAAAATATAGAACTAACAGCAAATGGTTTAGAAAACAAGTCAACACTAACAATAGAGCCAAATGGAGGAAGTTGGAGAGGAAGCACAGAGCAAACATCAATTAGAAAAGACATAGGAGCAACAGAAAGCATAGAAGAGCCAACAAGGCAAGGGTATAACTTCATAGGTTGGAAACTAGAAAATGGTGGAAGATATGAACAAGGAATATTTAAATATAATGAAAATGATGCAAAACTAACAGCAAGATGGAGACTAAATGAAGAAAAATACAATTATTTAGTAGAATACTATTATGATGGAGAAAAAGAAGATAGTAAAACAGATGCAAAAATAGCACAAGTAGGTACAAACATAAAAATAGTAGAAGACAAAATAAAAACAGGGTACAAATTAGAAAAAACAGAAAATTTACCATTACAAGTAGTAGAAGATAAAAATCAAAACATAATAAAAATATACTATACTAGAGACAAATACAATTATTGGGTAGAATATTATTATAATAAAAACAAAAATGAAAATGCAACAATAATATCATCAGACCTATATAATAACAAAATAGAAAAATATAAAAGCAAGAATAAAGCAGGATATGAATTAGAAAAAGAGGAAAATGTACCATTAACAATAACTGAAAAACCAGAGCAAAACAAAATGGGAATATATTATGAGCAAACAGGTGTAATGGTAGAAGCAAAATATTTAGAAAGAGGCACAAATAAAGAACTAGCAGAATCAGAAAAAATAACAGGAGAACTAGGACAAAAATATAAAACACAAAGCAAAGAAATACAAAACTATGAATTAGTAAAAGTAGAAGGAAAAGAAGAAGGTCTATTAAAAAGAAAGAAAATAACAGTAGCATATTACTATGCACAAAAAACAACAATAAAAATACAACATATAGACAAAGAAACAGACGAAATACTATCAGAACATATAGCAGAAGGGCTAGTAGGAGACACATATGCAGCAGCATCTAAGGACTTAGAAAATTATATAGTAGTAGAAAAACCAGAGCCAAGAGTAGTTGAACTAACAAAAGAAGAACAAATACTAAAATATTATTACCAAAAGGTAACACAAGGAGTAATAGAAAAACATATAGACAAAGAAACTGGTGACATACTAAACAACACTGTACATCAAGGAGAAGAAGGAACATCATATCAAACAAAAGAAAAAGAATTTGAAGGATATGACTTAACACAAAAACCTTCAAATGCTGTAGGAAATATGATAAATGGTGTAATAGAAGTAAAATACTACTATAGGAAAAAAGCAGAATTACACACAAAATACAAAGCAATAGCAGAAGATAAGGTGCTAGAAATGTTAGAAACACAAGGACATGAAAATGATGAATATGAAACAGAAGAAAAACAATTTGAAGGTTATATTTTAGTAAAAACGCCTAAAAATGCTACAGGAAAAATGCAAGTAAAAATAGTACTAGATGAACAAGGAAAAGAAAAATTCGAAAACATAACAAATGTAGAATATATATACACAACACCATCAAATGGAGTAATAGTAGAATATAAAGATAAAGAAACAGGGGAAGTAATAGAAACTGTAACATATGAGGGAAATGTAGGAGACGAATATGTAACCCTTGAAAAAGAATATCTAGGGTATGACTTAGTAGAAGAAGAGTATCCAGAAAATGCAGAAGGGGAAATGCAAGAAGAGCAAATAAAAGTAACCTATTATTATAGAAAAAAAGCGTACATAATAGCAAAATATGTAAACACAAAAACAGGTGGAAAAATGGCAGAAGAATTCATAATACAAGGAAATGAAAATGACGAATATGAAACTGAAGAAAAGAAATTTCTAAATTATGACTTAATAAAAATAGAAGGGCAACCAAAAGGAAAAATGAAAGCAACAAAAGAAAATAACAAAACAGAAGTAATCTACTATTATGGTCAAAAATCAGGAGGAGTAACACAAATACATAAAGACATAATAACAGGTGAAATAATACACAAATCAGAAATAGATGGAGTAGAAGGACAAGAATACAAAATAGAACCACTAAATATAAAAGAATATGATGTATGTAATAATAAATTACCAGAAAATAGCGAAGGAAAAATGACAAAAGAAGAAATAATAGTAGAATATTATTACATAAAAAAAGCAACAGTAGAAATAAAATATATAGACAAACAAACTAAAAAGGAAATAGCAGAAAAAACAATAATACAAGGACATGAGCAAGATGATTACAAAACAGAGTCAAAAGAAATAACATATTATAAACTAAAAGAAAATAGTGAAAATACAGAAGGAAAAATGGAAGTTAATACTTATGTAATATACTACTATGAAGCTAAAGAATTTGACCTAAAATTAGAGCAAAACATAGAAAAAATAATAAAAAATGGAGAAGAGCAGATAATATCAAAATCAACTTCAGAGCAAAATAAAGCTGCAAAAGAAACCACAAAAGCAATAAAACAAGAAATAGTAGCAAAACAAATAAAAAATACAGACTTAAAAATACAATATAAAGTAAGCCTAACAAATACAGGAGAACTAGAAGGAAAAGCAACAATAACTGAAAAAATACCAGAAGGAATGATAATGACAAAACAAGAAAATAGCCTTTGGGCAATAAATGAAAAACAAAAAATAGCAACATTAGAAAGCAAAATACTAAAACCAGGGGAAACAGAAGAATACATAATAACACTAAAATGGGAAAATACTGAAAACAACTTTGGAAGCAAAATAAATATAGTAAGCATATCAAAAACACAAAATGAAGCAGGTTTTGCAGAAAAAGACATTAGCAATAATGAAGATAAAACAGAAATAATAATATCAGTAAAAACAGGTATAGACCAAGTAAATGCAATAATAATCACAATAATAATGTCATTAATCATAATTATAGTAAGTATCATACTAATCAAAAATCAAATTTTAGGATAACAAAAAAGTACAAAATGGTACAAAATGGGACGGAGCAAATTGGAACAAAAATGTCCCAAAAGGGACAGACCAATGTAATATTAGAAAGAGGTTGTCCTATAATTAAGTTATAAAAAACAGACACCCAATTTTATAATAAAATATAGAATATTTCATCATTAAAGTGGTAAAATATTCTATATTTTTTATACAATAGGAAAGTCATACTGACTTTTCCTATTGTAT
>CANRSN010000054.1 GCA_947642455.1 uncultured Clostridiaceae bacterium | reverse complement strand
TGTTGGGACATTTTCTCATTTCTTTACTTAAGACATTATCACATTTCTTTCATATGAGTTCATTTTATATGCAAGAAATCATTGACTTTAGCACGAAAATGTGATAAAATACAAAATGCTATAAATAAACAAAAATGCAAAATTATAGTAAAAAATCAAGGAGGTGAAATTTAAGTGCCAACAATCAATCAATTAGTAAGAAAAGGGAGACAAACTGCAACAACAAAATCTACATCACCAGCATTACAACATGGTTACAACTCAATGAAAAAAAGAACAACAAATAGAAGGTCACCACAAAAAAGAGGTGTATGTACAGTAGTAAAAACAGTAACTCCAAAAAAACCAAACTCAGCTTTAAGAAAAGTAGCCAGAGTAAGGCTATCAAATGGTTATGAAGTAACATCTTATATTCCAGGAATAGGTCACAACTTACAAGAGCATAGTGTTGTTTTAATAAGAGGTGGAAGAGTAAAAGACCTACCAGGTGTTCGTTACCATATAATAAGAGGAACATTAGACACAGCAGGAGTAAAAGACAGAATGCAAGCAAGATCAAAATATGGAGCAAAAAAACCTAAAAAATAATAGTTAAAGGCAAGAGGCTATAAAAAAGTAAAAAGGAATAAAAAGCAAGAACTTATAAAAATAGTCTAAAAAACAAAGAGTTTATAAATAGCCAAAGTAGCAAAAAAATAAAATACAAGAGGTTAAATATAGCCAAAAATAGTAAAAAAGTCAAAACTATAAAAAGTAGGTAAAGCGAGGAAAACTAGTGCATATAAGAAATTACTAATTAAAGTATAAGAGGTACTTAAATTTAGAATAGATTATACGCACTATACGGGAAAGAGAAACTTTCCAGAGTACCCAGATATTAAATAATATCAATAAAAATAAGGAGGGAAGAATAGTGCCAAGAAAAGGATATATAGCAAAAAGAGATGTCATTGCAGATCCAATGTACAATAGCAAACTAGTAACAAAGCTAATCAACAACATAATGTTAGATGGTAAAAAAACAGTTGCGCAAAAAATAGTATATGATGCATTTGACATAATAAAAGAAAAAGAACAAAAAGATCCACTAGAAGTATTTGATGCAGCACTTAACAATGTAATGCCAGTTCTTGAAGTAAAAGCAAGAAGAGTTGGTGGTGCTACATATCAAGTACCATTAGAAATAAGACCAGAAAGAAGACAAACATTAGGGTTAAGATGGTTAGTAAACTATGCTAGAAACAGACATGAAAAAACAATGGCAGAAAAACTAGCAGGAGAAATCATAGATGCGGTAGCAGGAAATGGTGGAGCATTCAAAAAGAAAGAAGACATGCATAGAATGGCAGAAGCAAACAGAGCATTTGCACATTACAAATGGTAAAATTGCATAGCAGTTTTGTATAAAGAACAATAGGAATAGAATAAAAAGTAATAAAAAAGACAGAATACTTTAATAGAACTATTATTCAAAATATAAAATTGCAATAAAGTGGTAATTTACAAAAAAATATACACTTAAAAAGTACAACTTACTTTTAAATTGTAAATAAGTTGTAAAAAAGGTAAAACTTGCCTTAAAATAAATTGTAAATAAGTTGTAATAATAAGAAATAGAAGGAGGAAAAGCGTAATGGCTGGAAGAGAGTTTCCTTTAGAGAAAACAAGAAATATAGGAATAATGGCTCACATCGATGCAGGAAAAACAACTACAACAGAAAGAATCCTATTTTATACAGGAAAAACACATAAAATAGGAGAGGTTCATGAAGGTGAAGCAACAATGGACTGGATGGTACAAGAGCAAGAAAGAGGTATAACAATCACATCAGCAGCAACAACATGTAAATGGTTAGACCATAGAATTAACATCATAGACACACCAGGGCACGTTGACTTCACAGTAGAAGTTGAAAGATCACTAAGAGTACTAGATGGTTCAGTATTAGTATTAGCAGCAAAAGGAGGAGTACAACCACAATCTGAAACAGTTTGGAGACAAGCAGACAAATACAAAGTACCAAGAATGGCATATGTAAACAAAATGGACATTACAGGAGCAGACTTCTATGCATGTGTAGAGCAAATGAAAACAAGATTAAATGCAAATGCAGTTCCAATCCAATTACCAATTGGTGCAGAAGACAACTTCAAAGGAATTGTAGATCTTATAAAAATGAGAGCATTCATTCATAAAGACGATTTAGGAAAAGAAATCGAAGAATGTGATGTACCAGAAGAATTAAAAGAAAGTGCTAACAAATATAGAGCAGAAATGGTAGAGGCAGTAGCAGAGCAAGATGATGAATTAATGATGAAATACTTAGATGGGGGAGAGCTAACAGAAGACGAAATAAAATTAGGACTAAGAAAAGGAACAATAGCAAACACAATCGTTCCAGTAACATGTGGTTCTTCATATAAAAACAAGGGAGTTCAAGAGTTATTAAACTCAATAGTATACTTTATGCCATCACCATTAGACATACCAAACATAAAAGGTGTAGACGATGCAGGAAATGAAGTAGAAAGAAAAACATCAGACACAGAGCCATTTTCAGCATTAGCATTTAAAATAGCTACAGACCCATTTGTTGGAAAACTATGTTTCTTCAGAGTATACTCTGGAACATTAGATGCAGGGACAACAATACTAAATGCCAATAAAGGTAAAAAAGATAGAATGGGAAGAGTTCTATTAATGCATGCAAATCACAGAGAAGATATAGACAAAGTATATGCAGGAGATATAGCAGCAGCAGTTGGACTAAAAGAAGTATCAACAGGAGATACACTTTGTGATCCAGCACATCCAGTTATATTAGAATCAATGGAATTTCCAGAGCCAGTTATTGATATTGCTATAGAGCCAAAAGATAAAGCAAATAGTGAAAAAATGGGAATAGCATTAGCAAAACTTGCAGAAGAAGATCCAACATTCAAAACATATACAGACCATGAAACAGGTCAAACAATTATCGCTGGTATGGGTGAGCTTCACCTAGACATCATTGTAGACAGACTAAAAAGAGAATTCAAAGTAGAATGTACAGTAGGTAAGCCACAAGTTTCTTACAAAGAAACAATAAGAAACAAAGTAAAAGTACAAGGAAAATTTGCACGTCAATCAGGTGGACGTGGACAATACGGAGACGTATGGATTGAATTAGAGCCATTAGAGCCAGGAAAAGGAATAGAATTCGAAAGCAAAATCGTTGGAGGATCAGTTCCAAAAGAGTATGTAAAACCAACAGAAGATGGTATTAGAGAAGCTGCTGAAAGTGGAATCTTAGCTGGATATCCAGTTATAGACTTCAAAGCAACATTAGTAGATGGATCATACCACGAAGTTGACTCTTCAGAAATGGCATTCAAAATAGCAGGATCAATGGCATTCAAAGAAGGATGTCGCCAAGCAAAATCTGTATTATTAGAGCCAATAATGAGAGTAGAAGTAACAGTTCCAGAAGAATACATGGGAGATGTTATAGGAGACATAAACTCAAGACGTGGAAGAATGGAAGGAATGGAAGCAAGAAGTGGTAGCCAAATAATAAGAGGATTTATCCCACTTTCAGAGATGTTTGGTTATGCTACAGACTTACGTTCAAAAACACAAGGAAGAGGAACATATGCAATGGAACCATCACACTATGAAGAAGTTCCAAAATCAGTATTAGATGCAATAGTTGCATCAAGAGCTAAAAAACAAGATTAATATAAAAAAACACAATGAATGAGTATTATTTTTCAATTTTAAATATAAAATAAAAAAATAATATCAAACACTTGCATTTTTAGCAAAAATGTTATAAAATGCAAGTATTAAAAAAGTCATTAATTTTAAATTAAAAAATATTATAAAGGGAGAGCATTAAAACTTACAAAGGTAAATACATTTCGCTAATATAAAAGAAAGTAAGAAATGCCTCCCTACAGAAAAGGGAGGAAAATTTAAATGGCAAAGGAAAAATTTGAAAGAACCAAACCACACGTTAACATCGGAACAATCGGACATGTTGACCATGGTAAAACAACAACAACAGCAGCTATTACAAAATACCTAGGATTATTAGGAAAAGCTAAATATGAAGCATATGATGCAATAGACAGTGCTCCAGAAGAAAAAGAAAGAGGAATCACAATTAACACAGCACACGTAGAGTATGAAACAGATAACAGACACTATGCTCACGTTGACTGCCCAGGACACGCAGACTACGTAAAGAACATGATTACAGGTGCTGCACAAATGGATGGTGCAATATTAGTTGTATCTGCAGCAGATGGACCAATGCCTCAAACAAGAGAGCATATACTACTTGCAAGACAAGTTGGTGTTAAATTTATCGTTGTATACTTAAACAAATGCGATATGGTTGACGATCCAGAATTATTAGAATTAGTAGAAATGGAAGTTAGAGACTTATTATCAAGCTACGACTTCCCAGGAGACGATATTCCAATCATAAAAGGATCTTCATTAAAAGTATTAGAATCATCATCAACAGATCCAAATGCACCAGAATATGCATGCATGAAAGAATTAATGGAAGCAGTTGATAGCTATATACCAACACCAGAAAGACCAATCGACCAACCATTCTTAATGCCAGTTGAAGACGTATTCACAATTACAGGACGTGGAACAGTTGCAACAGGTAGAGTAGAAAGAGGAGTTGTAAAAGTTCAAGACGAAGTTGAAATAGTTGGAATCAAACCAGTTAACAAGAGTGTTGTTACAGGTGTAGAAATGTTCAGAAAATTACTAGACCAAGCAGAAGCTGGAGACAACATAGGTGTATTATTAAGAGGTATTGATAGAAAAGACATCGAAAGAGGTCAAGTTTTAGCAAAACCAGGAACAATACATCCACATACAAAATTCACATCACAAGTATACGTTCTAACTAAAGAAGAAGGTGGACGTCATACACCATTCTTTGATGGATACAGACCACAATTCTACTTTAGAACAACAGACGTTACAGGTGTTATCAAATTACCAGCAGGAACAGAAATGGTTATGCCAGGAGATAATGTAGACATGGAAATAGAATTAATTACTCCAATCGCTATAGAAAAAGGACTAAGATTCGCTATCCGTGAAGGTGGTAGAACAGTAGGTTCAGGAGTTGTAGCAGACATAAAAGAATAATTAATATAGAAATAGCAAGGGTTATAGAGATTTGCCCTTGCTATAATTTTTATATTTATCTACTTTTTATCTACTTAGTTTAATAAATAATTAATTTTTTCAATAAATTCTATTTTTTGTTTTGTTAGTAAAATTAACATAAAATTGACGAATGAGACTAAAAATGGTATAATATAAGTAGATTGAATATAAAATTCCTTTATTTTCTAGCTATAGCTAGTGCATATATATGAAACTATTAACAAACCCAATTATTTTTGGAAAGGAAGGAAAATTATGTTAGAGAGAACATTAGCATTAGACTTAGTAATATTTATAATTACATTAGCAATTGTATGTGCAGCACATTATGTAGAATATGAGATGTTAAAAATATGTTCAAGTAATAAAGAGATAATGAAAAAAATAAAATATTTTTATGTAATTGTAAATTGCACAATAGTAGGCTTGGTATGTATTCCTACAATATATGATGGCTATAGATATGGAATATACAATATTATACTTAATGTTATTATACTTAGCATATTGGGAATAGTAACAATTAAGCAAACTTGGAGCGTAATTAAGTATCAATAACTACTAGTTTAACTCTAACACACAGGCTACAGTTATTCTGGAGCCTGTTTACAGTTTAGGTAATATAATTTTGCAAAAAACGAATAAAAACAAAAAAACAGCATATAATAAAAATGTCAAATATAATTTGACATAATACTCATATATTATAATATTATTTTACTCAAAAAGGTAGTAAATTCTTTAGAATTACTACCTTTTATATAAATCAGTAAAAAGAGTACAATTAGTTACATTTCATAGATATTATATTACATTGTGGAATGTAACCAATTGTACTCTTTTTTTTTGCTGGTATAACACATAAAAGTTATAAATTACAAAGCATTTCTTTTTTTAAATCTAATATCATCTCCAAAAAAGTAACATATATTATAATTACCAACAATTCGGGAAACTATACGTTCATCATAATTTGCAAACAGGTTTTGAAGGCTCAAATTAGTAGAAATAATAGTTTTAGTAATCTTATTAGAATTAAGAATTCTAGTATTAATAATATTAAAAAGTTCAGTAAACTTAACACTATTCATACTTTCAGTTCCCAAATCATCAATAATTAATAAATCCACATTTAAAATATCATTACCAATATTAGAACTCTCATTATTTTTTACTTTACCAAATCGATAATCTACAATAGTATCTAGCATAACAGGTGCAGTTTGATAAAGTACAGTTTTACCTTTTTTTAACAATTCATTAGCAATACAGCTTGACAAAAAAGACTTTCCAAGTCCAGTATTACCAGTAAAAAGCAGATTTTTTTCTTCAGAGTTATCAAAATTATCAATAAAATTAAGACAGATATTTTTAATTTTTTCAATATTTTGTTTAGGTGAAATTTTAGACATATACTTATTTTCGTCCACATCATTTGAATAATATGTGGAATTAAAATGTTCGAAATTATCATGCTTTAAGTTAGAAATATTTGATTTATTAAACTCAATATCAAACAATTTTTGCTTTAGGCAATTACACATAGTAGTATTAATATTATCGGTAATATAGCCAGTATCGTGGCAGACTTTACATTCAAAATTAGGTTCAAAGTAGCTTTCATCAATTTTTAAATCATTTAAAATAGCAGATTTTTGTTTTTTTAAAGTTGATATTTTCGAATCTAATTCTTCTAATAGTTCTGGCGAATTAGAAGTAAGAAGCAATTTTGATATACGAATGGCTTCTTTACTTAAAGTAGAGTCTATTTCACTAAGCTTAGGATTAGATTTATATAAATCTTCTTTTCTTAAATCTGCTTGAATAATAGCATTATCTCTCTTTTTTTCATATTCTTTTAATAACATTTCTAAATTCCCCATAAAAATTTATCCCTTTCTTGCTTCAATTTGAAGTATATAGAATAAAAGAAAAATTATATTCTTAATTTTTTTATAATTTTAATTTCATCATAAAGGCGTTTCTTCACTTCTTGTCTTTTTACAATTGCATCTAAATATTCAGATAATACTTGTTCATAATTATCAATAGTTTCACCAGACTCAAAAAGAATTTTCATGCCTTCTTCATAATATTTTTTGTCTTTTTCTTTGGTAGAATTGTGCATTTTTTCACCATACTTTTGAATTGTTTCAAGTCTTTTAACTTGTTCTTTTAAATAATCGATATATTGCATTACACAACTAATTTCATAGTAAGTATCATCTATAACAACTTTAAAAAGTGCTTTTAGAATTTTAGGATTTATTTTGCCATGTTTATAATTTTCAGTTAGCATATCTAGTGCTACTGTCTTGAGATAATTTGCAGGTCTAGCATCTTTTATTAAATCTTTTAAAGTTTCAGAAATATTAACATGAGTAGTATATTGCCTTTTAGTAACAATGGCATCATATTCGTCTGCAACACGAATAATTTGTGCAACATAAGGAATATCCTTTTTAGTTAGTCCATTAGGATATCCAGTACCATTTAATGCTTCATGATGATATAAAGGACCTGCACTATATGGACGTAGTTGTAAATCCTTAATACACATTTTATAACCTAAAGTAGTGTGTGACTTAATTATTTCATATTCTTCTGGAGTTAATTTGCCAGGTTTTGCAACAATTTCAGGAGGAATAAACATTTTTCCAATATCATGTAAATAAGCACAAATTGTTGCATATATTGTAAAAGATTTTTTGCAATGCAAATATTCACAAACTCTACAAACTAAGTTTGCAACATTCTCACTGTGCCTTCTTGTAAATGCATCAAGCCTTTCAAGCATTGATAACTGATATTTCATTACAGAATCTAAGTTGTAAGACTTAAGACTTGTTGAATTATAAAAATCAAAGGTTTCTTTAAACATGTTTTATTTCTTCCTTTTTAATTTTTGTTATATTGTACCACTAAGTCATACAAATAGCAAGAAAAAGATTCAACAAAAAAGAATACAATTTGTTTCATACAATAGGAAAGTCATACTGACTTTTCCTATTGTATAAAAAGCTTCGCA
>CANRSN010000053.1 GCA_947642455.1 uncultured Clostridiaceae bacterium | reverse complement strand
AAAACTCATATTGAGTAAAGAAAGGAGAGATAGTTTTAAGTATTATAAGCAACCTAAAATCTTTTTTATTACAAAATACCATAGCAAAGGAGTAATTTCATTATGGCAATTCAAAAAAGAACTCAAAAGGAAATCGAAAAAGATTGTAAAAGGCTTAAAGAAGCTGCAAAGACTGCAACAACTATTAAGGAACTTGAAAACTCAACTGGTTTATCTTATGTAATGATTAACACAACATTGTCAAAGCATCCTACCATATTTAAACGGATTAAAGAACAATTAGCTGTTAACAAGGAAAAAGCTGAGGCAGAAGCACAGAAACAAAAAGAACTTGAGGCAAAGGCAAAAGCAGAAGAAAAGGCGAAAAAAGATGCAATGGTTAAAGAAACAAAACAAAGTGAAACTGTTACATCTAACAAAAACGATGATATTTCTGGATTTGTTATAGACGCTTCTATAACAGGTATTGAAGATTTGAGAGATATTCTTTCGGAAATTTGCTCGACCCAAGACAAACTCATTTTGACCAGTGTTACTATTAAAGAGCTTGAAAAAATGCAAAACTTTAAAGACATTGATGGTAACGACGCTCGATACATTCTGGCTTTAGCTGTAGAAAACCATAATAGCTTTGAAACTGTATTAATTGATGAAACACTTGATACTCCTGATGACTGTATCATTAAATATTGTGCAGACCATAAGGAAAGTGTTACTCTGCTAACTTCTGACAAGACAATGGCTTTAAAAGCAAGAATGTACTCTGTGCAGGTTCACTATTTCAAGCAAACTAAACCTACTACTAACTTTAAGACTATATCCAATACTAATTCTAAAGTTAGAACACTAATTCCAGCTAATAGAATTGGTAACAAATTATTCATTTCTAAATTTCAAACTCATACTATGTCTATTAGTATTTATTCAAATAATTTGGAATATAATGATGGTATCAGAGAACTAACAGTAGGAGATGATGTATTTATTGCTACGAAAAAATCTGACTATATTACGTTTGCACATTATAAGATGATTTCTTTATATGCTGAGAACAACTGTGAACTTATCTGTTCAAAGAGGTTTTATGATTATAATGACATAGATGTTACTGACTCTACATACAAGTCCTTTATTAAAGATTTTAAGCTTAGACATGACTTATAATTCCTTTATTACTTAAAAACTTAATCATTTCTAGTAAACACATCTAAGCCTAATTGTACTAATGTATAGTTAGGCTTCTTTCTTACATATTTATAAAGAATATTTTGATAGATAATTTTAGTAAATATCAAAATTTACAAAACAATTTATTTTTCTAGTAATTTGAATAATGAAGAAAACGAAACAGCAAAAGGAACAAATTTAAAAATAGGAAATGATATGAAGCTACCCAATTTTATTGAGAAAGAAATAAAAGAAGAAAAAAGTTCGCCAGAAGTAGTAGAATACAAAATAAGCAATCAAAATTTAAAACAACAATGTGTTTTAATACGATATATAACTATATAGATAAAAAATATTAGAAGTAGAAAGAAAAGACCTAGGAAGTAAAAAAGCAAGAACGAGTCAATATTTTGCAGATGCTTACTGTTCGTGGCAAAGAGGAACAAATGAAAATATAAATAAAATGATAAGAAGATTTTTACCGAAAGGAACAAGTTTTAAGAATTTAACCCAAGAAGAAGTAAAAAGAATAGAAAAATGGATAAATAATTATCCACGAAAGATATTGAAATTTAAGACATCTGAGGAATATTATCAAGAAGAAAAAGTAGCATTCATAATTTTATATAATTCACTTAATATTATTTTAATAATTCACTTTTATAAATTTCCACTTGTTGCACCATATGTCCTATATTACCTTCTCCAGCAAATTTATTTAGATCAAAGAAATTTTCTTCCTTGCCTATCCAATATAATTTATTTAATTCTTCTACCAATTTTACATCTCTATTTAGTTTTCCTGCATAAACTTCTAATTCTATATCTGACATTTTATATTGAAAATTCATAATATGAGTTAATATAATATCATTTTTCGTTATTCCTGTTTCTTCTTGTAATTCTCTATATGCTCCAGATAACTCATCTTCATTTGGCTCTACTTTTCCTCCTACTAAATTAAATTTACCTTTATAGGGTTCTTTTTCTCTTTTACACATAAGTATTTTATCATTGTCTTTATTATATACTAATATTACATTTAATTTTTTCATATATTTTACCCTCCAACTTAAATTTCTCTTATTTCATATTTCTTCACTTTACACTTATCATCTAAATTGAATTTTCCTTCAAATACATTGTTTTTAAATAAATATGGTGTAAATTTTTCATTTTGTTCAAATTGTTTTACTTTTTCCAAATCTTTAACGTCTATCCATTCTAGTTTTCCTTCTTCTGACTCTTTAATATTTCCTTCAAATTCTTCTGCTACAAATATGAATATAATTCCTTCATAATCATCATGCCAATAAGATATTCCTTGAAGTTTAGGATTAATTAGGGTTAAACCTGTTTCTTCATAATATTCTCTTAGTATACAATCAAGTGGAGTTTCTCCTGTTTCGAATTTTCCACCTGGTGGTGCATATACTTGTCCCCACTTTTTTGAAAATTTAATCATTAATATTTTATTATCTTTTTTTAGATAACAAGCTGTTGAATTTAAATGTGCTATTCTTTGTTTTTTCATGATTTTCTCCTCTATATTTCATAATTTTTATATCTCTTTTTAACTTCTTCTAATCTTTCTTTTAATGATGTAACTCCATATGGTGCTACTCTTTGATCTGCATATAATAATATTTTTACACCATTCCAGTTATCTAGTATTAAGTTACTGCATGAAGCTACTCTTAACATATGCATCTGTAAATTTTCTGGTAGATGGTATTTATTATAAATTTTTAAAATATTCATTTACTTTTATTTCCATTTTTTATTATATTTTATATACATCAATTCCTAATCTTTTAAAATTTTCGTTAATTCTTGTCATATCTCTGTATTTTCCTTCTTTTATTTCGAATGTATAATTTTCCATTTCTATGTTTATATTCTTATCTTGTTTTTCTATCTTCCATTGTAATTAGAGATCGATTCCATTTAATTCTTTTTTGTTCTTGTTCAGGCATATCACTGATGTTTTCATGTGCTTTTGAGAAATATTCATCACAATTTCCCTGTAATATTACATCACATTTTTCTTTTATTAAGGCTATGCATTCTTTTGAATGAACTCCCTTAGCTATAATATCGCCTAAACATATAATTCTATCTACATTTCTTTTTTCTATATCTTTTATAGTTGATTTTAATGCTTCCAAATTACCATGTACATCTGAAATTATTGCTATTTTCATCTTAATTCCTCCATCAAAATATTATTTTATAAAAAAATTACACATTTCTTGACTTTTTATATAAAACTAGATTATAATACAGATAGAAAGTAAGCAAACACAGAAATGTGTGTTGCCCAAAATTAATTGAGAAAAAACACTACACTGCCTGCCAGCAAGTGTGTAGTGCTTTTTTTATTTTATCTGACTATTAACCCATTATATGTATATAATACATAGCAAGGCTAAATTTATTGTTATTGAAATCATTACACCTATTATTAGGAATGCAAAAATCTTTAAACTCTTGATTAGAAATCAAGGTAGAAGGCAATACACACATCTGCTAAACTTACTTTCTATGATAAGGATTTTATAACATTCCTTTCAAAAAGTCTATAATATTTGCATAATTATTTATTTTTTTCTATCCAATCACAAAATTCTTCTTTAGTTATTTTATTTTCACGATATAACTTTAATTGTTCTCTTATCTCTTCTTTCCCAATAAGAAATTCTACTTTTATATAGCAAATAGAATTATCTTCTTTATTAGAAATGTCATATGCTAAATGTTATGAAATATACGATAAAGGAAAATATCTTACTGTGAAATCTCCCTACTTTTCAAGAAATATAAGATTAGTTAGAGTATTCTTTAGATTGTATTAAGGAAAGAATATATTAAATACAAACAATCTAAGGAAAAGACTCAAAAACTTATAAAAGAAGATAAAAAAGCTAGAAATAGATGACATTAGACACTATAGAACAAAAGAGGCATGATTAAAATAATTTAGACCTTTTAGATTACTTTTCATGCCTCGTCTTTGTTCTCCCGCCAAAATTGCTTTAGCAATTTTGTGTTGAATGTTTGGCGAAGCTTTTATATAATAGGAAAGTATAACAATTCGTTATGTTTTCCTAGTATATAAAAAAGTAATACCCTACAGTTTTCAATAGAAAACTGTAGGGTAAAATTCATACATAACTTCAGAAAACAAAGCAGATTTACACTGATATGTTAACCATCTGGCTAACAATCTTATTCTTTATTTTCTTGATGCTAATTTTTAAATAAGATATCATAATATTTATTTGCTCTTCTGTAACAGGTTTTGCCTTTTCCTTTTCGTGTTCCTCCCAAGCCAGTCCAGTTTTCAGGCTAATTCTTAATCTAATATCATCAGGATGTCCATAATGATAACTATCATTCTTCACTTCGTAGTCAAGACAAATAACTTCATCTATTATATGTTCATTATTTCCTTTCAAAAAGTAATGATTAATGCCCACATAACTTTTATTCCCATTTCTTTTAATTGGTACCATAGTATCATAGTACCATTTGTCATTATTATCTACAAATTTGGCTCTATATGATTTTTTAGATAAAACCAAGCTTGTATAATGAATTTTGTTACACTGGACAACACTAACATTTACGATATCCAAATACTGAATTGGCTCTTTAAATTTGAACTTGAAATTACAGCTTCCAAAAGGATTTACAATGTTACTATGTTCCTCAAGTAATAAATAAAACTTTTCCATTTCAGGTAAATTTAATTTATTAAAAGGAAATTCAACATTTTTTTGAATTACTGGACAATCAAGCAACTTTTTATAAGTTTTATTTATTAGTTCTTCTATTAATTTTTTGCTGTATTTATTTTCAAGCATTGCTACTAGTGTTAATATTCCTTTTATGGAATATATTTCACCAAACCAGAAATCATATCCTTTAGGGTGCTTTTCTTCTGCTTCAATTATAGTACATGCCATGACTTCTCTTGGTACTTCCTTTCCACTTTGTACAATATAATCTGTACCAGAATGAAAAAACTTACTACCTGTTACCTCAAAACATGGTACAAAAATACAGTTTTTGGAACCTAAACAGTCTGGTAACCGTTCTGCACCATATGTTTCCATTGCTACCTCAAATTCCCAACTTGTGATACCCATATAATTTCCTCCTGTAATATGAATTTTTATTTGTATACTTTATGAATATTCTATATCATATACTATTTTACATAAAATTGCAATATTTTTAAACTTATTATTTTACATATTTTTTGCTATATCAATAATATATTAAAATTTATAGTTTACAAATAAAGGACTATATGCTATAATTATTATGTAAATTTTTTATCTTTATAACCATATATGGTTATAAAAAGAGCCATGCAAGTAAAGTAGTACAAGTTTTCACTATATCTTATTATTCAGAAAGGAATGAAATTCTATTATGTCAAACTCTAAAAAAAGAACTGTAACTCTTACTTATGCTGATTGGATCGACAATACCTTATTAATTACTAATTTTCACACCGACAAAATGTCTATTCGCATTTTTTCACATGGGTTAGAATATAATGAGGGTATTAAAAAATTAAAAGTAAATGATGATGTACTTGTTGCTACAAAGGAATCAAATTTCGTGAGATTCGAACATTATCGTGTAATTTCTTTAACAGAAGAAAACAATTGTAAGCTTATATATTCTAATAAATTTTATAATTGTAATAATTCGAAATTTCCTAAATATTCTTATAAGCTTTTTATTAAAGAATTTAAGTATCGGCATGATTTACATTAACTTACTTTTAGCATTTCCAAATATATAAACATATCTAAGCCTAGCAGTACTATTGTATAGCTAGGCTTTTTTTTGATTTTTTTATTATTAATAGATTATAATAGTCTGTTATACTTCCTTAGTATATAAAATTTCTACTTCTAAGTCTTTTATTGATGGATCATATATTGAAATTCCATCATAGGTAAATCGCGATCCATGACAAGGGCAATCCCAAGTCTTATCTAAATTATTCCAAGATAATTCACATCCTAAATGTGTGCATACTGGCTTTATTAAATATATTTTTCCAGTTTTATCCTTGTACGCTCCTATTTTTTCATTTTCTATTTCCAATATTTTTCCTTCATCTTCTCCTAAATCTTTTAAGTATTCATGTGGATTTTTTAATTTATTTAAAATTAGTGAATTTCCTACTTCCTTTAACATATTTCCTAATTCTTCATAGTTTTTTATTGGCTTTAGTCTAGTTGCTCTGAATACGTCTTCATATCTATTCTTTTTTCCTAATATTTTGCTTGTAATTATATTAGCTGCTACATTTGATGTTGTCATTCCCCACTTTTTGTAACCTGTCCCAACATATACATTTGGCATCAAATTTGAAAATTCACCTATATATGGAATTTTGTCTAGGGATATGCAGTCTTCTGTATTCCATCTATATTTTACTTCTAAATTTGGATAAATTCGTCTAGCTGTTTGCTCTAAATTTATATAACTATCTTGTAAATCTATTTTTGCACCTGTTTTATGATCCATTCCTCCAAAAAGTACTAAACCGTTTTTTGTAGTTCTTAAAGACAGTGTTGGAGTCTCACTATTTATATACATTCCAGAAAAAATGTCTTCTTTTGGATCTACTGCTATTACATATGATGTAGATTGATACATTTTCATAAAATAAAACCCTGGCATATTTATTATTGGATAATGTGTCGCTAATACCACATATTTAGATTGTATTACATTTCCGTTTTCAGTTATTATTTTGTATCTTCCATCTTGACTTTTTACATCTATTACTTTACTATTTTCGTATATTTTTCCACCTCTTTTGGTAATAGCTTCTGCAAGCCCTTTAGCATACTTTATAGGATTAAATTGTGCTTGATTTTTGAATTTTATTGCTCCTAATATTTGTATTGGTGCCTCTATTTTTTCTACATATTCACTATTAAATCCTAAAGAATGTAATGCCTTTATCTCATCTTGTATTTTTTTTAGTTCTTGATTTGATTGTGTATATACATATGCATCTTGATGCTCAAGATCACATTCTATGTTTTCTTCTTCTATAATCTTTTCTATATTTTTTATTGCTTTCTCATTTGCTTTTAAATATTGTTTTGCCTGCTCTTCTCCTACTGAATCTATTAAGTATTTATAAAATATCCCATGCTGACTTGTAATTTTCGCTGTTGTATTTCCGCTTGTGTGACTGCATATTTCACTCTTTTCTACTATTGTTACTTCTACCCCCTCTTTACTTAAATAATATGCTGTTGTAAGTCCTGTTAAGCCCCCTCCTATTATACATACTTGTGCTTTTATGTCTTCTTCTAGTTTCCCATATTTATGCTTTTCTACTGAATTAGTCCAATATGAATTCATACCTGCTCCCTCCTTATTATTTATTATTTACATTTTCTTCTTACTATATTCAATAACTCATATATAAAATCCAACTCTTATGAGCTGGATTTTATAATTTTTAGATACTATTTTATTCTTTACTCCTGAAGATATAATTCACCTTAGAACCCTTTTATGTAATTATTACTTTTTCTTTTTGATTAAGTATACTAATGTTGTGGCTACAAATACTGCTCCTGCTGTAGTAATTATGGCTATGATTTGCTCTGCCTTACCTGTTTTTACACTTGTTATGATTTCGGCTGATGATTCGTCGTCATCTAGGGTTGTTTCTTTATAGTTTGCTGGATTGCTTATGTCTGTTACTTTTACTGTGTTTTTACTACTTCCGAATTTTTCTAATTGGTTTACCCATTTTAGTGTTATGTTTAGTATTTTTTCTTCTCCTGCTTTTAGGTTTACTGTTGTTTGTAATGTTCCATTTGGCATTTGTGTCCAACTATTTTTATCTTGTTGTGTATTTGACGTATCTTGTGTATTTCCTACTTTTTGTGAACTTCCTGTATTTTGTGCATTTTTATCACTTTGAGCATTTCCTGTATTTTGTATGCTTTCTGTATTCTGCGTACTTTCTGTATTTTGCGTACTTGATGTATTTGTACTTGTTACTACTTCATAGCCTGATGGGATGTTTTCTACTATTTTGGCTGTTCCTTCTATTTCTCCTGTGTTTCTTACTTTTATTGCATATGTGATT
>CANRSN010000052.1 GCA_947642455.1 uncultured Clostridiaceae bacterium | reverse complement strand
GGTATGTAGTAGGAGGATATTTTAAAAGTAGTAGTATTCAAGTAGGAGACTATACTCTAACAAATGCAGGTTCAACATATTATAGTGATGGAATGATAATAAAATACCAAAAAGAAGATGTATTAAAACCTATAACGAAATATGTAACCTCAGTAGGAGGAAGTAAAAATGATGAAATAACTTCAATAGTAGAAACAAGTGATGGAGGTTTTGTAGTAGGAGGACATTTTTACTCAGAAAGTATACAGGTAGGAGACTATACTATAAAAAAGGTAAAAGACTATTATGCTGGATATGCAAGTAATGATTCAATATTAATAAAATATAATGCAGAAAATGAAGTAGAATATGCAACATCAGTAGGAGGAAGTAAAAATGATGAAATAACCTCAATAGTAGAGACAAGTGATGGAGGGTATGTAGTAGGAGGATATTTTACAAGCAGTAGTATCCAAGTAGGAGATTATAGCCTAACAAATAATGGTAGAGAAGATGGAATGCTAATAAAATATAATGCAAGATTAGAAGTAGAGTATGCAACCGTAGTAGGAGGAAGTGATATTGATAGTATATATTCAGTAGTAGCAATAAGTGATGGAGGATATGTAGTAGGAGGATATTTTGCAAGCAGTAGTATCCAAATAGGAGACTATACCCTAACCAATGCGGGTGGAGAAGATAGGTATGGAGATAAATGTAGTGATGGAATGCTAATAAAATATAATGCAGAAAATGAAGTAGAGTGGGCAACATCAGTAGGAGGAGATGATAGTGATTATATAGATTCAGTAGTAGCAACAAGTGATGGAGAGTATGTAGTAGGAGGGCATTTTAGTTCAAATGAAATCCAAGTAGGAGACTATACCCTAACCAATGCGGGTGGAGAAGATAGGTATGGAGATAAATGTAGTGATGGAATGCTAATAAAATATAATGCAGAAAATGAAGTAGAGTGGGCAACATCAGTAGGAGGAGATGATAGTGATTATATAGATTCAGTAGTAGCAACAAGTGATGGAGGGTATGTAGTAGGAGGGCATTTTAGTTCAAATGAAATCCAAGTAGGAGACTATACTCTAACTAATGTTAGTGATTATTCGAATGGAATGTTAATAAAATATAATAAAGAAGGAGAAGTAGAGTTTGCAACCTCAGTAGGAGGAAATAGAAATGATAGAATATGTTCAGTAGCGCAAACAAGTGATGGAGGGTATGTAGTAGGAGGATACTTTTACAGTGGTAGTATCCAAGTAGGAGACTATACTCTAACTAATGTTGGTGATTATTCGAATGGAATGTTAATAAAATATAATAAAGAAGGAGAAGAAGAGTGGGCAACTTCAATAGGAAATAATATAACCTCAGTAAAAGAAACAAGTGATGGCTGGTATCTAATAGGAGGAGACTTTTATTCAAGAATACTTAAAGTAGGAGACCATAAATTAGCTAATAATGGTGGTTCTGATATAATGATAGCCAGATTAACAGTAGGAGAAGAAGTACGAGAACAGGAAAGTGTAATAGTAAAAAATGAAATAAAGAAACTAAAAATAACAACACAAGTAGAGAAAAAAGATGGAATAAAAGGAGGAAGTATTTCAGGAGAAAATGAGAAGCCATATGAAATAGTAAAATATAATGAATCAAGTACAAAAGAAATAAAAATGACACCAGACGAAGGATATGAAATAATAAAAATAACAGTAAATGGAGAAAGAGTAGAATTTGAAAAGCAAGAAGATGGAACATACATATTACCACAATTTGCCAATGTTTTAGAAGATAAACATATAGTAGTAACATATACTCCAACAGTTGGAAAATTTATAATAAACAAAAAAGATACAGATGGAGTAACGCCATTAAAAGGAGCAAAATTTAAGATAGAAGAAGTAGATGAAAGAGAAGATCCAGCAGGAATAATAGGAAAAATACAAAATAATGGTCAAGGATATGTAGAAATAGACAAAGAAAAAGAGATAACAGGATTGTTAGGAGAGATACAAAATAATGGAGAAAAATATGGAGTAGCAGATAAAACGAATGAAATAACAGGAAAATTAGGAAAACTAACAAATAATGGGACATACTATTTTGTACAAAATGAAGATGGAACCATAGAGCCAACAAATGGAAAAACATATCAACAAGCAAATGGAGGAAGTAATGGAAAAAATAGTACAACAGCGAACTCATATATACCAATAGATTTAACAGGAGTAACAGGAGATTATGCAGTAGTAGTAAATGCAAGAGTATCAAGTGAAAGTAGTTATGATAAAGGATATGGGGCAATAACAGAAACTACAACAGCTCCACAAATAAGTCAAGCTACAGGACAGTTCATAAATGCAATATCAGGAACAATAGAAAATACAGATTATACATCAATGGTGTTAGAAGGAGGAAAAACATATTATCTACATTTAGGATATACAAAAGATTCTAGTGGAGACAGTAATGAAGACAGAATAGTAATAAATAGCATTAAATTATATCAAGCAAATACAGTAACATACAACTTTAATACAACAGAAGGAAAATACATATCAAATAACCAAGAACAACATAGTACAACAGCGAACTCATATATACCAATAGACTTAAGAGATAAAGAAGGAAAAGTAGCAATAGAAGTAAATGCAGAAATATCAAGTGAAAGTTATGACTATGGTTATGTAACAATAACAGAAAGTACAGAAAGACCATCATATAGTACATCTACAGGAAGAATTGTATACATATCAGGAGAACAAACAGCACAAGATTATACAACAATATTAGATGGTGGAAAGATGTATTATATACACTTAGGTTATTACAAAAATGGAAGTACGAACACAGGAACAGATACATTTACAATAAATAGAATAAGAACATATAATACTAAAGAAGTAACATATAGTTTTGATGAAATAGAAGGAAAATATATATCAAACAATCAAGGAAAAGAAAATACAACAGCAAACTCATATATAACAATAGACTTAAGAGAAAAAACAGGAAAATATAATTTAATAATAAATGCCGAAAATTCGAGTGCATATAGTAATTATGGATATGTAACAATAACAGAAAATACAGATAGACCATCATATAATAGTTCAGCAGGAAGATTAATATATATATCAGGAAGCCAAACAGCACAAGATTATGAAACAGTATTAGAAGGAGGAAAATTATATTATGTACATTTAGGATACTATAAAAATAATAGTACACCAGAAGGAACAGACACATTTACAATAAACAATATAGAGTTAAGACTAAATGGAAGTGACCTATATAGGGTAGAAGTAGTAACAGATGACATAGGACAAGCTCTTACAACTTTACCAATAGCAAGATATAGAATAACAGAAATAGAAGCACCAGAAGAATATGAAATATCAAAATCAGCAATAGTACATGAAATGAAAGTAGGAGAGCAAAATGAAATAACAATAACAAACCATAAAAAGCCAAAACTAATAGTACACCATTATGTACAAGGAACAGGAATAAATGGAATAGAAGCGGTAAAAGTAGCAGAAGACGAAAACTATTTAGGGACAACAGGGGAAGAATACACAACAACACCAAAAATAGATTTAGATAAATATGAATTAATAAAAGATGAAACAGGAGAGCAAATAGTACCAGAAAACTGGAAAGGAACATATACAAAAGAAATAGAAGAAGTAACATATTACTATACTCTAAAACCAGTACAATTGACAGTACACCATTACATAGAAGGAACAATAACACCAGTACCATTAGTAGATGGAACACAAGCAAAAGATTTAACAGCCACAGGAAATAAGGGAGAAGCATATACAACACAAGAAATATCACAAGAAGAACTAGATAAAAACTACGAATTAGTAGAAATTCCATCAAATAGTGTAGGAACATACGAATATCCAGAAATAGAGGTAACATATTACTATAAAATGGCAAGAAGAAAAGTAAACATAAATAAGTATATAGAAGATGGAACAACGCCATTGGCAGGTGCAAAATTTGAAATAAAAAGACAACAACAAGAGATTTCAGTAGGAGAAATACAAAATAATGGTGAAGAATATCCAATAAGAGATGAAACAACAGAAATATTAAGTAAAGTAGGAGAATTATCACATAATGAAAATGAACAATACTATTTTATACAAAATGAAGATGGAACAATGGAACCAAATAATATATGGGAAGAAAATACAACTGCAAACTCAAATATACCAATAAACCTACAAGACGAAGAAGGAAAAATACATTTAGTAGTAAATGCAAACTTTTCTCCAGAATACGACAGTATGCTTTATTTAGAGGTAACAAATGAAGAAGGTTATTATCATAAAGAAAGCATATCATATAGTTATGGAGATAATACCATAGAATTAGATGGAGGAGCTAATTATAACTTACAATTGGTTTATAGCAATGGTTATCATAACTGGAGAGAAGATACATGTATAATAAATAGCATAAAATTATACCAAAAGGATGTAAAAGAATACTATTTTGAAAATATAGACGGAAAGTATGTATCAAATAACCAAGGAGCGCCAAATACAGTAGCAAATTCATACATACCAATAGACCTAAGAGAATATGCAGGAAAATATAAAATAACAATAAATGCAGAAATATCAAGTGAAGAAAATGGAGATTATGGGTATGCAATAATAACGGAAAACAAAAATAGAGTAGAGTATCAATATAGTGATAAACTTATAAATATTTCAGGAGAAGTAAAGGCACAAGATTATACACAAGAATTAATAGCAGGAAAAATATATTACTTACATTTAGGATATAGAAAAAATGATGAAATAAATGAAAGAGAGGATGTATTCAAAATAAACAAAATAGAAGTAAAATCATTAGATAATTACTACTATGAACAAAAAGAAACAGACGACCAAGGAAAAATAGAATTAAACTTAAATGCAGGAAAATACATCATAACAGAAATACAAACTCCAGAAGGCTATAGAATAGATGGAAGCAATACACAAGAAATAGAAATAAACTCAAATACAGAAGAAACAGTAAACATAAATGTAATAAATGAAAAAATAGCAGGAAAAGTAATAGTACACCATTACATATATGATGAAAAAACAGGAGAATACACAACACAAAAAGTACCATTACAAGATGGAACAGAAGCACAGGACCAAGTACTAAGGGGATATATAGGAGAAACATATACAACAAGTGCAAAAGAGGACATAAATAGAGCATATGAATTCTATGAAGCAACAGCAAATACATCAGGAGAAATGACAGAAGACATAATAGAAGTAAAATATTATTATAAATATAGAGTAAAAGACCTAACAGTAACCAAAACATGGAATCATGGAGAAAGCAAATATTCGAGACCAGAAAGAGTAATCTTGCAAGTAAAAAATGGAGAAACAGTAGTACAAGAAGCAGAAGTAACAGAGCAAGAAACATGGAGTTACACATTTACAGGCTTACCAATATATGATGAAGAAGGGCAAGAAATACAATACACAGTAGGGGAAAGAGAAGTAGCAAAAGGGGAATTAGTACATTATGAAACAACAATAGAAGGTCTAAATATAACAAACACATACAAAGAAATAGAGCCAAAACTAGAAAGTAATGTAGAAAAAATAGCACCAGACAGCCAAAAAGTAACAACCAAAGACAGCCCAATATATTATGAAATAAACTTCACATCAAAAATAGAAGACTTCCAAGGAAAAGCAAAAATAACAATAATAGATGAGCTTCCATATGAAATAGACGAAGAAAACTCAGAGCTAAAAGGAGGAATATACAACAAAGAAGCAAAAACAATAACATGGGAAGAAGAAATCGAAGAAATAGACACATTTAGAACAGAAGAAGCAAAACAAATAACAATACAAAAACAAATAAGTCTAAAATACAAATATGGCAACTTGGATGAACAAATAAAAAACATAGAAACAGAAGGAAGCTTACCAGAAGACCAAAAATTAAAAATAGCAAACACAGTAAAAACAAAAATAGAGTTACAAATACCAAAAACAGGAGACACAACAGATGACGAAACTGTAAAACAAGATGAACAAAAAGACACAGAAGAAGTACCAGTAGAAATACCAGCAAACGTAATAGTACATCATTACATCTATGATGCAGAAAATAACCAATACACAACAATAAAACTAGCAGAAGATGAGACAAAAGAAGGAGTAATAGGAGAAGAATATACAACAAATCCATCAAGCAAAGTACCAGCAAACTACACAGTAGTAAATGCTACTCCAGAAAACCATGAAGGAAAAATGAGAGAAGAAACAATAGAAGTAACCTACTACTATAGCCTAGCAACACCAACAGTAGAAAGTGAAATCACCAAAACAGCAAAAGCAAACACAGAAGAAAAAGAAACAATAACAAACGAAGACGGAACAACTACGGAAATAAGCATTCCAGCAATAACAGTAGAAGGTTCACAAATAACATACAACATAAACTACAAAGCAGAAATAGAAAACTACATAGGAAAAGCAGAAATACAAATAATAGACACATTACCTGCAAAAATAGACAAAGACAAATCAGACCTAAATGGAGGAACATATAACGAAGAAGAAAACACAATAACATGGATAGAAGAAATAGAAGACATAGACACATATACAAAAACAGAAGAAACAACAACGACAGAAATAGCAAACATTGAAAAAGGAACATATACAAAACAAATACAAAAGCAAATAAAACTAGTGTATATAGACCAAAACATAATAAAAGACTTAAGCAACGTAGTAACAGGAACAGTAAAACTATACTATCCAGAAAACCATCCAGAAGCAGGAAAAGAGCAAATAGAAAAAGAAGTAACAGATGAAGAAACAGTAAAACAAAAATATACAGTAGACATAAAAATACAAAAACAATGGGAAGACAACAACAACCAAAAACAAAAACGTCCAGAAAGTGTAATCATAGAAATAATGGAAACTGAATCAAAAGACACATTAACAGTAGAGCTAAATGAAGCAAACAACTGGAAACATGAGGTAAAAGGATTACCTAAATATGATGAAACGGGAAGAAAAATAGAATATGAAATAACAGAAAAAGAAGCAAACGAAGGTGAACTAGAATACTATGAAGCTCCAGTAATAACAAAAGTAGAAACAACAAGTACAGAAGAACAAAATTCGGGAACACAAAATTCAGAAACGCAAACTTCAGAAGCACAACAAGCAAACATTAAACAACAAAGACAGCAAGGACGACAAGGACAACCAGCAGTAACAACATATGAATACACAATAACAAACACATACAAGCTGTTAGACACAGACTTAAAAGCACAAATAACAAAACAAGGAACAGAAGAAATCACAACATCTGGACAACCTGTGGAATACGAGGTCAAATTTACAGCAGAAATTGCAAAATATATAGGAAGTGGAAAAGTAACAATAGTAGACACATTACCATACAAGATAGATGAAACTAAATCAAGCTTAAATGGTGGAAGGTATGACAGCAAAACGCAAACAATAACTTGGGAAGAAGAGTTACCACATATAAATACACAAAAACAAGTAAAATCAGAAAACTCAAACGAAATGGACGAAACAGAACAAACAAATGAAAGTTATAAAATACAAATAACAAAACAAATAACAGTAGTATACACAAACCTAGAGGCAGAACAACAAGAAATAACAAACAATGTAAAAGGAAAAGTAGAACTATACGAAACAGAGCAAAAAGACGAAGCAGAAGACGAAGCAAAAACAACAATAAACATAAAAGGAAAAGTAGAAGTAAAATACATAGACATAAAAACAGGAAAAGAAATAACATATATAGAAGTAACAGAAGACGAAAATGGAGAAACACAAACAGAAGAGAAAACATACAAATACGAAATAGAAGGAAGAGTAGGAGAAAACTACAAAACAGAGCAAAAAGAAATAGAAGATTACATATTCGTAAAACACACAAACAACACAGAAGGAAAAATAAAAGAACAAACACAAGAAGTAATTTACTACTATACAACAACAGATACAAGAGTAATAATAGAATACATAGATGAAGAAGGAAACAAACTAACGCAAGATATCATAACAGAAGGAAAAATAGGAGAAAAATATACATCAGAAGAAAAAGAATTTGAAGGTTACGAAATAATAAAAGTACCAGAAAACAAAGAAGGAACAATGGAAAAAGACGAAATAAAAGTAACATATGTATACAAAAAAATACCAGCAAAAGTAATAGTAAAATACTTAGAAAAAGGAACAGACAAAGAGCTATTACCAGAAGAAACGATAGAAGGAAAAATAGGAGAGAAATATGAAACCCAAAGAAAAGTAGTTACAAACTACAAAGCAGCAGAGCCAGAACCAGAAAATGCAAAAGGAACAATGAAAAAAGACGAAACAACAAACAACACAATAACAGTAATCTATTATTACGAAAAAGTTCCAAGTGGAACAGTAACAGTAAAATATGTAGACATAGACACAAACGAAGAAATAACCTATATAGAGAAAAAAGAAGATGGAACAACAGAAGAAAAAACATACAGATATGAAATAACAGGAAA
>CANRSN010000051.1 GCA_947642455.1 uncultured Clostridiaceae bacterium | reverse complement strand
AAAGCCAAAGAGAAAAGTTAAAGTTATGCTAATTTAAAGGCTTTCCGATTTGTTCTTTCCCCATCTAAGAAAATGTAATTCGCTAATCGCTCAAACATTTCACACAAAATTGCTAAAACAAAGTTATTTTTTCAAATAATTCTTAAAAGCATTATTTTTAATAGTAACACTTCCACATTCTTTAAGTTTATTAATAAGAAGTTCAGAGCAACTCAAATAAGTTGCAAACTCAGTAATGCAAGAAATCAAATTTTTTAAATACTTATGTTCATTATTAACACCATAAAACACTAAATAATATGTATTTTTATAATTATATAAAACGATATTTTTAGCAATATTACAAAAATCGAAACTTGATAAATTCACAAAATCCATAAAATAGCTAAAATCATCAAAACTAGAAAAATGATATATAAGCTGATTAGCCTTTAAATTAGAAGATTTCCTTTTAACTTGAAACTTTTTCTTAATAGGTGTTTTTTCCTTAACCACATCAGGTAAACTTCGTGTTACAGTAATAACAAAATCACCACTAGAAACAGCTAATGCTTCAATTCTAATTCTATAATTTTTAGTAACAAAACCAATTTGTTTTTCTGCTTCATCAAGCATATCAAAAAACAAGTCTTGAGAATCCAAAGAATTAGACATAAAGGTATGAAAATCAATATCCTTTTTAATTAAATCATCACAAGTTAATGTGATACGTATTTTATCATCATTTAGTTTTTCGAACTTCATTATACATCCTCCTAATTGATTATAAATCTATTATAGCATTAAATATACTAAAAATAAACGGACAATTTTTGGTAAAATATATAGTACAATACAAATGTGTTCAAAATATGAAATATAAAATATTATATTAAAATATTAACCAAAACGTAACAAATAATATAACACAAAATGAAAAAAAATGATACAAAAAAATAACAGTTTTTTAAAAATACCCTTTAAAATATCAAATTCATATGATATAATCAGGATACCAATAACTTGGGAGGATGTCAAATGAAATTTAAAGATTATTATAAAATATTAGAACTAGAAACAAACAAAGTAACAATAGAAGAAATAAAAACAGCATTTAGAGAACAAGCAAAAAAATACCATCCAGATGTAAGCACAGATGCAATCTCAGAAGAACGCTTCAAAGACATAAACGAAGCATATAGAGTACTATCAAGTACAGCAAGCAAAAAAAAATACGACAAAATATGGTATGCCAGTGTAGGAAAGAAAAAACAAAAACAAGAGCAAAACAGAGAAAAAAGACCAGACTTTTTAGGAATACTATTTGGAGAGCCAAAAGAAGAAGAAAAGCCAAAAGCAAAAAATAAAAAACAACCAATAAAAGGTGAAAACATAGAAACACAAGTAAAAGTAACAATAGAAGAAGCATATTATGGGTTAAACAAAAAAATCTCATTAAGAACAGTAGATGGAAAAATGAGAACATTCACAATAAAAATACCAGCAGGGATAAGAGATGGCGAAAAAATACGCCTAATAGGTCAAGGGAAGCTAGGGCAAAATGGAGCAAAAAATGGAGACTTATTCATAAAAATACAAATAGAAAACTCAAAAAAATACAAACTAGAAGGGTATGACATATACACAGACCTATTAATAGCACCATGGGAAGCAGTATTAGGAACAAAAATACAACTAGAATCAATAGACGAAAGTGTAAAAATATACATACCACAAGGAGTAAGTAGTGGGGAAAAAATAAAAATAGAAGGAAAAGGTTACAAAGATGGAAAAGGTGGTAGAGGGGACTTAATAGCACAAGTAAAAATAGTAGTACCTCAAAAGCCAACCACAGAAGAAATAGAAATGTTCAGAAAAATAAAAGAAATATCAAAATTTGAGCCAAGAAGAGAAATTGTTGACATAAATTAAAGCCAACGTATTGACATAAAAAGAAAAATAATGTATAATAAAAGTCAGTGGTCAACAGAAGAAAAAGGTTCGAAAAGAAGAGAGGTAAAAGATGGAGAGTATACAAGGAAAATATTTTAGTATAACAGATCCTCAAGGAGTAAGCACAGTAATATACAGAATAAACAAAACAGAAAAAGAATACTTGCAAAATGCTCCAAAATACACAGTAGAAAGGCTAATATCATCAGAAGAACTAAAAGGGGATCTAAAAAAGAAAACATTTTTTATAGATGAGCCAGAATATGAAGAACAATTAGTAATATTATCATTTGGAAAAGAAAAAGTAGTGGTAAATATGGGAATATTAGAAGAAAACAAAATAAAAATATCAAGAAAACCAGTGCCAATAAAATTCGATACACTATACTCAGAAGAAGAAACAGAATACAAAGAATTCAAATACACACCAAACCTAAAAAGGCCAATATCAATAATAGACCCAGAAACAACAGAAGAAGTAAAACCAATACTATACATAGACAAAGAAACAAATGAAATAAAAGGGAAATGCAAATTAAAACCATATAAATCTTATTTTGCCTTTGAGATAAGAGACAAAAAAGACGAAAACTAAAAGGAGGATTGTTGAAATGAATCAAACAAATGGAGGTTCAGAAGAAAAAGAGCCATGCGTGGTATGTATGTCAGTAGGAAGAGGAAATAAAGAACTAGAAATAGAAGCAGCAGGAGAAAAAGACACACCATTAGGAGAAGGAATGTTTATAAATGTTAGTGATGCAAAAATATATGAAAACGACACACTAAAAACACCAAACGGAATAATAATAAATCTAGAAAAAGGAGCATTTAACAAAATAAAAGCTGGAAGAAAAGAAAGAAGCAAATACCAGCCAAACAAAAATGCAAGAAAAGCAGCTACAAGGAAAAAGCCAGCAACAGAGGAACAGAGATAGGATAAAACAAAAGAGAAGAGGGTGTACCTATGGAAAAACTAAAAAAAGTAATAAGTCAAAGTAAAACTGTATTAATAGTAATAGCAGTACTATGGGTAATATTAGCCATAGTACTTGTTTCGCCTGTAGCGTGTACAATAGTAGAATCAACAGTAGCAGGCACATTTGACATGAGCCTATTCATACAAAAAATAGTTCCAAACATAACAAGTTTCACAACAATAACAAGAGCATTTGCTCCAGAATACATAGGAACATTTGGAACAAGTCTAATAAACTACACAATACTATTTATAGTATGTTCAATAATAGGGTTCATAAAATCAAAACCAAAAGGAGAATATCATAACATAGAACATGGTTCAAGTGACTGGAGTATAAATGGAGAACAATACAAAATACTAACAAAAAATAAAGGGCTAATACTAGCAGAAGAAAACTGTTTGCCAATAGACAAAAGAGGAAACATAAATACACTAATTGTCGGAGGTTCAGGTTCAGGTAAATCATCAGCATACTCATTTCCAAACGCATATCAAATGTTAGGGTCATACGTATTTACAGATCCAAAAGGAGAAATATATGACCAAACAGCAGGTTATCTAAAACAACATGGGTATGAAATAAAAGTATTAAACTTAGTAAATCCAAAAAACAGTGATGGTTATAACCCACTAATGCACATATCAAGTGAATTAGACGTAGACGTAATAGCAAACACAGTAGTAAAAGGTCAAACAGTAGAAGGAAAATCAGACCCATATTGGGACGATATGGCAGAAATGCTATTAAAAGCGTTAATATATTATCTAATAGCAACAAGGCCAGAAGAAGAGCAAAACCTAGCCAGCTGTTCAGAACTAGTAAGAGCAGCCAACAACAATGGAGGGAGCAACTTACTTACAGAATTAATAAACCAATTACCATATGACCATCCAGCAAGAATGTATTACAAATCAATAGAAATAGCACCAGAAAAAACATATGGGTCAATCCTAAGTTCATTACAATCAAAACTAGGAAAATTTGACTCAAAAGACATAGCAGAAGTAACATCAACAGACACAGTAAACTTTGAAAGCATAGGAAGCAAAAAAACAGCAGTATATGTAATATCATCAGACACACACACAGCATATGACTTCCTACTAACAATATTCTTCTCACAAATGATACAACAACTTTACAACTTTGCAGACCTAAATGGGGGAAGACTAAAAGTGCCAGTATTCTTCATACTAGACGAGTTTGCGAACATCGGAAAAATACCAGACTTTGACAAAAAAATATCAACATCAAGAAGTAGAGGAATACAATTTAGTGTAATATTACAAAACCTAGACCAATTAGAAGCAGTATACGAAAAATCATATGAAACAATAATAGGAAACTGTGACACACACGTATTCCTAGGAAGTAACTCATTCAAAACAGTAGAATACTTCTCAAAAACATTAGGAGAAAAAACCATATCAAGAGACAGCCAATCAATAAACAGAGACAAACATCAACACAAGCAAGGCTTTAGTGACTCAGAGCAACTAATGGCAAGAGCACTAATGACACCAGACGAACTAAGAAGAATGGACAATGACTTATGTATCATATTTGAAAAAGGAATAAAACCAGTAAAAGCGCCAAAATACTATTACTTCAAACATCAAAAAATGTACAAAGACTTACAAGCATTCAAATTAAACCATAATCAATTCGATGCAGGGGCAAGAGGGGAATGGAGAAAATTCAACCCATATAACCCATATGTAGCAGACAATAACAACCAAAAAGTAGAAGACCTAAAAGTAGAATCATTAGATGACCTATTTGCAGATGATGACATGCCACAGGAAAATCCACCAAAACAACAAAATATGAACATAGCAATGGAAAAACAAGAAGTACCAACTCAAACAACTAACTTTGAAGAAAGTGTAGAGCCTTTTACAGAAGATATACAAAAAGAACTAGAAGCAAAATTTGATGAATTATTTGGTCCAATAGACAACAACTAATCAGAACAAAAGAAAACCAATGAAAACTCAACTATAATAGAGTAAATTCATTGGTTTTTTGTGTGTTACAATTTCAATATAAAATTCATTCAGCCAAAAAGAGTACAATTTGTTTCATTTCACAAATATAGCATCCACTTAAGTACTATAATATTTATTTTAACAAAGTTTTGCGCAGGGAAGCTCCCACAGTGGACATGACCCAGAGCGATTGGCGAAGCCAGTAAAAAACGTTGTTAAAATAAATATTATAGTACTTATATAATTCTTATTGTAATCTGTGAAATGAAACAAATTGTACTCTTTTTTGCTGTTATAAAAAATAAATGTCTTGAAAAATGGCATAAAATGGTATACAATATTTAGCAGAAAAGGGGGAAAACAATAAAACTAAAAAAATACATATTTAGAGTATTTATACTAATCTTAATACTATTCATATACAAACTAATTTCATCAAACCAAGTAAAAGCATTAACACAGCAAGAATATAAAGAAAAAATCAATGCAATACTTGCACAATATGAGGGAAAGGCATATTTATCTTATAAATGCAAAAATTGTAATAACTACTCAGAAACATGTTATGCATTTGCAAGCTATTGTCAAAACCAATTTTATGGAGTATGTACAAAATGTGGAAGTGTAGAAGGAGGAATATACAAAAAGTGGTTAGTGAATGGAGATATAGGAAGTGCTGCAGACTTAAGAGTTGGAGATGTAATTAGGTATAATGGTAGTCCATATTTTAACCATTCAATAATTATCATAAATATAAAAGGAAATACAGTAACATATATAGATGCTAATTCAAGTGGCACAGGAGATGGAATAGTAAAAAGGCATGAAGAAGACTTTAGTAAAATAAAAGAATATTTAGGTACAAAACTAGTAGACGAAAATGGGTTATCAGCATATATAACACGTGCAGAGGGAAATACTGTAACAAGTATAGATGGAGACACAGAAAAACCAGTTATAACATATTTAGGTCAAGACATAAAAACATCAACATCAAACACAATGAATGTTAGAGCATGGGCAACAGACAACGTAGGAGTAACTAGAGTTCAAATGAAAATATGGAGAAGTGGGTATGGTTCTAATACTGGAACTACAAAAGAAGCAAAATACAACTCAACAGGTAAATACTGGGAAGTAAACTTTAGCGAAAGTGAAATAAAACAAGGAAATACTGGAGGAGTAGTCTGTGTAGAAGCATGGGCATACGATAAAGAAGGAAATAAATCAGACTCAGCAGCCAACTACAATTTTCCATTTGCAGGAAAAACAACAGGGTTAAAAACATTTAAAGCTAGAATAGTCCTAAAAAATAATAAAAATTACTGCTTAGGAATAGCAGGCAAAAACAATGGAGATGCATTACAATTAAAAACAAAAAGCACTACAGACAATACACAAATTTGGCAAATAACAGAAAGTGCAGATGGTTTTTATAAAATAATAAATGTCTCTGCAAACAAATCAATAGATATACAAGGTGGAGCAGGAGTAGACAACAATGGAGCAAAAATGCAACTATGGAGTTATGTACAAAATCAAACAAGTCATCAGTTCATGTTACAAAAATACAATGAAGGTTACAGAATTGTACCAACAAACACGGGAAATGTAAGAGCACTAGATGTAAAAGACGGAAAAATTCAAAATAATCAAGAAATACAATTATACACTGCAGAAACATCTAATAACAATTCACAAACATGGGTATTTGAAGAAATAGCAGAAGCAGGAGTTACTGCTACAATAAGTGATAGAACAAAACAATTAAACAAAGCAGGAGAAAAGAAGCAATTAAAAATAAACTTATCAAATGGAAAAACAGCACTAGCAACATGGAGCACAACAAATAGTAACATCGTTTCAGTAGACTCAGATGGAACAATAACAGCTAAAAGTGGAGGGTTTGCATATGTTACAGGTCAAAGTGCCTATGGAACATTCAAGTGTTGGGTATATGTAGCAATTCCAATAAAACTAAGTGATGGAACATTGCAATTTGCAGGAGATATAAACAAAGAAAATACTTTTAGTGGAATAAATGTAGCTCTAATACTAGACATAGCCAACAGAACATCAGTAACCAATGATGAGAAAAAAATAGCAGATCTAAATGGAGATGGAAAAGTAACAAAAGAAGACTCAGACCTAATGTCAGACATATTCAATACAGATTGTTTTTCATTATATAATGCAACAGGAATACCACTAAAAAAACTATCATTTTCAAAAACTAATATACAAATAAATAATGGAGCAACACAAAGGTTATCTATAGTAAAAGATCCAATAAATGCAACAAGTGAAAATACAATAATATGGAGTTCAAGCAATACAAACATAGTAGAAGTAAACAGCAATGGAACAATAACAGCTAAAAAGTTGGGAACAGCAACAATAACAGCCAAAACCGCAGATGGAAGCAAAACAGCAACATGCAATGTCACAGTAAAACAACCATCATATATATTAGGAGATGTAAATGAAGATGGAAAAGTAAACACATTAGATGCAGTGAAAATACTACAATACGTAGCTAAAAAGACAACACTAACAGACAATCAAAAACTAGCTGCAAACACAAATAGGGATGGAAAAGTAAATACACTAGATGCAGTAAAAATATTGCAATATGTAGCAAAGAAAATAACGAAATTTTAAAGTAAATGTATAAAATTACTTTAAATAAAAATTTTGCATGTATAAAAAATAACAAAATTTTAAAAATAATTGTATAAAGTCACCATAAAGAACAAATCGGAAAGCCTTCAAATTAGCATAACTTTAACTTTTATCTTTGGCTTTCCGTAAATTTGTTCTGTTACAAAAATTTAAAAAAGCCTTAGATATAAAAATGACCAATTTTTTAGGTTCGGCACAAATAAATCTAAGGCTTTTTTTTGTGGGCGAACAACCAATAGAAATACATTCCACACAAAATTACAAAAGCAATTGAAAAAAGTTCATGAAGAATATTTTTTAGGAAAATGTTTCATAATAAAAAGAAAAAGTTAGTTTAGTAACTAAAAGGATATATTATAATTATACAATAGAAAAGTCATTTTGACTTTTCCTATTGTATAAAAAGCTTCACCAACATTGTGCACAAATTTTTAATAAAATTAGCTTAAAAATAGTAACAACTCAGAGGTAAGCAAAATTTATATTCTGCTGTGTTATTAATATTTATTTTTAGAAGTTTTGCGCAGGGAAGCTCCTAAAGTGGACGCGACCCAGAGCTACCCACGAAGCCAGTAAGAAACTTCTAAAAATAAATATTAATAACACAGCATATAGTTTAAGGCATCTGAATAGTTACTAATAAAAATTATTTTCAGAGAATAGCACTTGCAAGTGTTAGTGAAGAATGATATAATGCGAGCAAAGTACTAAAGAAGGGGGAAGCAATGGAAAATAAAGAGAAAACCATAGAGAAAAGAAATAGAATAGAGAGAAATAGAGGAAATATAGGAATAAATATAGCAATAGTAATAACAGTAGCAATAATAATATTTGCAATAGTAGTACTAATAATGGCAATAAGTGAAAAAGTAAAAAATAAAGAAGAAATAACACAAAGTGCAAAAACAGAGCAAAGCAAAGAAGATAAAAAAGAAGAAAATCAAAAGGAAGAAGGCAAAGAAGAAAAAAAAGAAGAAGGAAAAAAGGCAGAGGAAAAAATAATAAACTTAGAAGACAATG
>CANRSN010000050.1 GCA_947642455.1 uncultured Clostridiaceae bacterium | reverse complement strand
GTGTTTTTTGTGTTCCTGAGGTTTGCATTTCTGAAAACTGTGTTCCTGAAGTCTGTGTTCCTGAAGTGTGCGTTTCTGAAGTCTGTGTTTCTGAAGTGTGCGTTTCTGAAGTGTGCGTTTCTGAAGTCTGTGTTTCTGAACTTGTTGTTTCTACTTTTGTTATTACTGGGTTTTCATAGTATTCTAAATCACCTTCGTTTGCTTCTTTTTCTGTTATTTCATATTCTATTTTTCTTCCTGTTTCATCATATTTAGGTAATCCTTTTACTTCATGTTTCCAGTTATTTGTTTCACTTAGTTCTGCTGTTAATGTGTCTTTTGATGCTGTTTCCATTATTTCTATGATTACACTTTCTGGACGTTTTTGTTTTTGGTTGTTGTTGTCATCCCATTGTTTTTGTAGTTTTATGTTTACTGTGTATTCTTGTTTTACTGTTTCTTCATCTGTAGTTTCTTTTTCTATTTGCTCTTTTCTAAATTTTGCTCCTTCTAATGGTGTTACTTCATCTGAACTTTTTTTGTTTATTATAAATTTTCTATTTATTTCTGCATATGTTACTACTACATGTTTATCCTCTAACATATTTATAAATTTAGGTAATATATATGTTCCATCTTCTTGTTTTTCAAATTCTACTCTTTCTCCATTTACTGTTATTTTTACTATTTCAAATCCTTCATTTGGTGTCATTTTTATTTCCTTTGTACTATTTTCTGCGTATTTTACTTTTTCATATTTCCTTTCTCCTTCTCCTGAAATGTTTCCTCCTTTTACTCCATCTATTGCTTCTACTTCTGTTGTTATTTTAAAAGTTTTTGTGTCGTTTTTTACTTCTATTTGCTCTTGCTCTGGCACTCCCATTTTAATACTTAGTTTCAAAAGCATTCCATCACTCATACCTTTACTGATTAATGTATCATCCATTGTTTGTATACTATCTGCAAAAAATCCTCCTACTATATACTTTCTATCATTAGTTGAAATTATTGAAGTTATTGTTTTTTCTATTGAAATTGCAGTTTCTACGGTTCCTATACTACTGTATTTTATTACCATTCCATTTTCAAAACTTGCATTGTTTAGAATGTAGTCTCCTACTTGAATACTACTACTTCGAAAATATCCTCCTACTATATAACCTCCATCACTTGTTTCTTCTACTGATGTTATATACACTCCTCCACTTCCTACTACGGTTGCCCATTCAACCTTATTTTTTATATTATATTTTATTATTATTCCCTCTCCATTACCTGAATTTGTTAAGGTATAATTTCCTACTTGGATAGTATCTGAAGCAAAAACTCCACCTACTACATATCCACCATCTCTTGTTGATTCTACTGAGGTTATTTTATCCTCATAATTTCCTCCTATTACTGTTGCAAACTCTATTTCTCCATTATTACTATATTTTATTAACATTCCATCCCATTCTCCATTGTTTGTTAGTGTATAGTTTCCTACTTGGATACTTTCTGAATTGAACTCTCCTCCTACTACATACCCTCCATCACTGATTTCGGCTACTGATTTTATACCTTCACTATCTTCTCCTCCTATTGAGGTCACCCATTCAATCTCATTGTTTGCATCATATTTTATTATTATTCCATCATTACTACCATTATTTGTTAGGGTATAATCTCCTACTTGAATACTATCTGAATCGAAATATCCACCTACGACATATCCCCCATCATTTGTTGATGCTACTGAGCTTATGGAGTCATAAAAATTTCCTCCTATCGATGTTGCCCATTGTGCTTTCATTATTTCTGCACCTTCCCTTGAAGCTCCTATTCCAAAGTATGTTGCTCCTGCTAAAATGTATTTGTCATCTGATGCTTGTATTTCTACCGCTTTATATAATCCTTGTGGTAGATCTGCTGTAATTTCTCCATTTTCATTTGTTGTTAATACATTGTATTCTTTTCCATCTATTATTTCTTTTGTTCCTACTAGTTCTCCTTTGCTGTTTCTTGTTGGTACTTCGGCATTTTCTACATTGTATATTACAAATTTTGTGTTTGGCAATAAAGCCCCTGTTTCTCTATCTGTCTTCGTTAGCTTAAATGATGGGCTATCTTCTAGTGTTATTGTTATGTTATTTCCATCTATTTGAGTATTTGCTATTGTTCCTTGTGTGTTACTTAAACTGTATATTCCATCTTCATTTTTTGTTACTTTGAATTCTATGTCTTGTAGTTTTGCAAAGCCTTCTGGTGCTAATGTTTCTTGTAATATGTATGTTTGTTCTAGTTGTCTACTTTCCTCAAATGCATATAAGTCTGGTATTGTTACTATTCCTGCTTGTCCTATTTCATCTGTTGTACCAATTTTTCCTGTTTCATATCTTCCTAGTTCTTTTCCATCTTTTATTAGTTTGAATTTTGCTCCTGAAAGTAAGTTTTCTTCGTTTCCTTTTTCTACTTTTTTTATTGTTAAGTTATATGTTGGTATTGGCTCATTTTCTAATTGTATATTTATTGTTGGTATCTCATTTTCTATGCTCGTTGTATTTACTTTTACTACATTTTCTCCTTCTGTTATGTTTGCTGTATAGTTTTCTTCATTTTTTGTTATTGTAAATTTTATTGGGCTTGCTAAATAGTACCCTTCAGCTTTTACTTCTTCTAAAGTGTATTCTTCTCCTATTTTTAATCCTTTTACATTTATTTTTCCTTCTCTATTTGTTGTTACTGTTCTTCCTTTTTCTGGTAAGCCTGTTCCTGTTAGTTTGAAACATGCTCCCTGAAGTGGTTCTGTTTTTTCTTTTTCGTTAATTGTTCTTTCATTTGAATTTTCTGCTTTAGTGTATTTTTCTGTGTCTTCTCCTGAGCTTTCTGCTTCACTTGTAACATTTGGTAATGCTAACTTTAGTATAGTTAAATTAGCATTTTCCTTATCTTCTACATCTATTGCTACTTTGTATTCTTTTCCTTCCTCTTTTATTATTTCTAATCTTCTCGTATTTCCTTCTAGTTTCTGTACTGTTAGTGTTCCATTTTCTTCTTTTGTTGTGAATTTTACTATTTCACTATTTAATTCATATTCTATTGGGCTTTTTATTTCTTTCATGCAATAAACTTTTTCTACATATATTCCTTGTAGTATAAAGTTTCCATTTTCACTTGTTATTCGTGTTTTTCCCTCTTCTTCTCCATTTTCCCAGATATAATATGTTGCTCCTTCTACTTTCTTTTGTTTTTCTTTTTGGTATTTTGTTACTTCTAGGTCATATTGTTTTGCTATTCTAAATCCTAATTTATTTGGTTCTGTCTGTGTTCTATATTTTCCTTCCTCTGTGTCTAAACTAAAGTATACTGCATGATGACTGTAAGCAATTTGGTTATATTCTAAACCTTCTGGTATTGCTATTTCATATGTTATATCTTGCTTTTCTCCTCTTGCTAATGTATACTCTCCTATGTCTATTAAAAATGTTTTTATTTTGCTCCAATCTTCTGGCTCTGTTGTCCAATTGTTGCTTTGGCCTGTTAGGTCTCTGTTTGGATTTTCATTTTCTGAATAGTATACTGTTGCTCTTTCTTTTAGTGCATCTGGTAGTTTTAAACTTTGGGCTATTAGCTGTGTTGAGAATGTTGAACCCATATTTGCACCATTTATTACATATGTATTTCCTATAAATGGTATTTCCCCTAATATCTTTACTTCACTTATTGTATTTGTATAGTTATTTAATATATTTACATGTATTGTTGCTTTTCTTTGTTCTTTTGATACTAATGCTACTTGTGGTGCTATTACTTGACTTTCTTCAACATCATAGTCGCTTGCTATTTCTGTAGTAAGTAGTGATGCTGGTGATATTAATCCTAGTGATGTTGATGTTTTGTGTACCTTTTCAGTATTGTTTAAATTAGTATTTATGTCATATTTGTCTTCTGAAGTATAATAATAATTATGATTGTTTTCATTATATCCATATAATTCTATATTTTCTGTTGTAGTTACTATTCTTGGATCTGATGTTATATTACAATCTATTGTTATTGTATAACTTGCTTCTCTTTCATTTTCTGTGTTTATTTTTATAAATCTTTCTCCATTTTCCTCATATTGTTCATAACTTGTTATTAATACTTGTCCATTATTTATAGTTACTTTATTTATTTCTAAGTCTATTATATTTTTTGACATCTTTATTAAAAATGCACCATTTGTCCATTTTACTTCATTATTATATTCTTCCGTTTTGGTTTGTATTGTTATTTTTGCATTTCTTTGTGTTTCCTGTGTTGATATTGCTGTTGGATTTATTGCTACAGTCGCTATTGATATTGGTTCTTCATAATATGCTGTATGTGTATCTGTATTTATATATGTTTCTCCTATATATCCTGATAGTGTACTTTTTATATACTGTAATTTTTTAAATTCCTCTTGTGTATATTTCTGTGTTATTTTTGTATTATCTATTTGTTTTATGTTATATACTGTTATACTACTGTTTTTATTTGGACTAGATGTCTCTACTCTTATATGTTTTACTGTTTGTTTATATTTGTATGGGTTTGCTAGGTCATATTTATTCCAGTTTTCAGAATTAAATGTTTCTAAAAGATTCCCTGTTTCGTCATCATATATTTTTATTTCTCCATTTTTTCCTAATAACTTTTCTGGATTTGAAAAATATACTCCTACAAAACTTGTTACTTCATTCATACTCTCTGTACTTGAGTCTGTTCTTATGAATTCATCTGATGTCTTTTCTTCATCTCCTTGAGTTTCCTTCATTACCATTTTGTCAACATTTTCCTGTAAACCTGTACAACCATACCAACTAACAGTATATGTCTCATCTTTTTCTTCTGATATTCCATTATATATTTTTAAAGGTTTTTGTTTTGATACTATGTATCTATTTGTTGGTTCATATGATTTCTTACCTACATATACCTCAAATATTGCTGTATTTCCATCTGGTTTTTTATATGTTATTATAAATGTAGTCTCTGCTACATTTGATTTATATGGATTTTCGAATTCTTCATTTGTATTGTTATAACCTTCATAATATGCTTTTACTGGTACTTTATATTCTATGGTTTCTGCTCCTATTGTTTTATATGCTTCTAATGAATATGTTACTTTTATATTATATTTATTATATCTCTTTTCATTATATATTCCTTCATTTGCTTCTGTTGTTACTATTCCTTTTTCATTTATTATTGCCTCTCTTTGTGCTGTAAATTTTCTTGTACTTTCGTTATATGTATATGTTGTATTTATTCCTATTATTTCTACTTTTGTTGGAGCATGCCCATTTAATTGTGGTAATATTCCCTCTATATATGATTTTTTTAATATTGATTGATTCTTTTCTTCTTGTACCCCTATTGTGAATTCTAAATTTATTTCTTGCTTTTCTTCATCAAATATTGTCTGTATATCATACTCTTGTTTTACATTTTCTTCATTTATTTTTATATATTCCGGTATTTTTGCCTGTAATCCTACATACCAATCTATATTAAAGTTTACTGTCTTTTGTATTGGTGTTTCTTGGGTTGTTCCATCTTCTTTTTCTTCTACATGTATCCCTGTTAATGTTACACTATTTATTTTACTATAGTTGTTTATATTTTTACCTATTGCTTCTGCTTTTTCTGTACTATATGAGTAACTTCCACTTTTTACTACTCCTGTTATTAGTTTTTGTGTTCCATTGTTTATATTATTAAATTCTATTTCTTCTATATTGCTTCCTACATAATTTTCTTTTATTTCTTTGTCTTTTACTGTGGAAGTTTCAAAATAGAAATTTTTATCTCCATTTATCGTTATTTTTCCATCTTTTAAATATCCTTTTGTAAGTACATTAAGTTCCATGTAAAGTGTATCTTGTTCTCCTATCTCTTTACATGTTCCTCTTATTCCTTCTGCATATCCATCTCCATCTAAATCTCTTAAAAAGAAGGCATCAAATTGTACATAGTCGAAATCTTTTAGCTCTCCTGCTTCGTTTTCTACTTGTACTTTTTCTTCTCCTTCTTGCACCCTATTATATGTCATTGCTCTTGCATTTTCTGCATTGTATAATATATTTGTAGTTTTTTGTTTACTACATGTGGTTAATATTATTGCTATTACTGATATTATGGTCAGTAACGCTACCCCAAAACATTTTTTTGGTTGTTATTTTTCTTTCTTTTCTCATGTTTCTACCTTTCCTTCCTTCTCATCAAAATGAATACTGAAAATGGCAAACATTGTGGACAATCCTTTTTGTTTTCTTAAATTCATTTTTGATGACTGAAATTTTTGTATAATTCGTTACTTTTATTTTTGCATATTTATTTTTACTTGTAAATGGCTGTTTTTTTCCTATTTTCCTCTTACTATCTCTACTTAGTTACGGAAGTACGTTCTTGTGCATTTTTTTTACAACTTTTTGTCTTTTTCATGACATTTTTGTAATATCCTGTCTTTTGTATTTTCTAGTATCATGTATTACTTGACCAATACCTTGTAATATCCATAATTTTCCTATTCATATATACAAGAACAACTGTGGTATGATTTAAACATTTAGATCTTTTAAATTACTTTTCATTCCACTCCCGTTGTTCGCTTGCCAAAATTACTAAAGCAATTTTGTGTGGAACATTTAGTAATTTTTTTCATCAATCTTATTTTCACATTATTCTAAACATAATAGAAGATTGATGCTTTTATTCATCAATCTTACTTTTTCATTTTTTATTGTTTCTATACTCTTATTTTACTTTCTTTTACTATTTTGCCTCCTTTAGTTTTTTAAATGTTATACCAAATTTAATACTATAACCGATATTATAATCGCTTTTTGTCTACATATTATTTTTTATTAATTCTATTTCTTTTTGTGTCATCCCTGTTATTTTTTCTATTAATTCTATTGGTAACTTTTCCCTTAGCATTTTTCTTACTGCTTCTTTTTTCGCTTTTATTTCGCCCTCTGCTCTTCCTTTTGCTTCGCCCTCTGCTAATGCTTTTCGTCTTTCATATCCTATTTCACTTACTCTGTCCATTTCCCATTTTTCTCTTAGTTCTTGTAATCTTTGTACTTCTTCGTCTCCTGTTAAATATGTTATTTCTTCTCTTGCCTTTTTTAATACTTCATTTTTTTGCACTGCCACTTCTACCAACTCCTTCCTCGAATTATCTATTACTGCTAACCATTGATTAATTTTTTCATTCATATCTGGGTTACATTTTCTAAACTTTGGTAGTTCTATAAATATCCACTGTATCCCTCTTAATACTTCATAGTCTGGATGTTTTTCTAATACTATTTTACTTTTTGATATATACTCTTTTACTTTTAACATTTCATAGTCTAATATGTTTATCATTATTATTTGCTTTAGTTCATTGTAGTCTGTTCCTCTTTTGGTTTCTTTTGCTAATTCTTTTGTGCTATAAAATGTTGTTCTTGCTTCTATATTATGATTATTTATAACTTGCATTTCTATACATGCTATTATTCCATCATTTAATTCTGCTTGTATATCTAGTCTTCCTCCTTTTTCTTCTTGACTTAATTTCTCTAGATTTACTTCTTCCTTTATATGTATTTTATATATCTCTATTTCTAACAACGCATTTAAAAAGTCTATTAGAAACTCTTCATTTCCTTTTCTTGAAAAAAATGTTTTAAATACTATATCGTTTTTCAGTGTTAATTTTTTCTTTTGTGATTTTTTTGATTTCTTTATGAAACCTTCTTGTTGCATATTTTGTACTTTTTTATCCATTTATTTTCCTCCATTTTAACAGATTTTTTATTTTATTGCAATCTTAGTTTTTCTACTCATTGCGCTAATTTTCTTCTGTTTTTTTACACATACTTAATAATCCTTAATATTTTAAAATATTAAAGTTTTAATCCATTACTCTTTGTGTTTTTTCATAAAGTAATTATTTTTTCAATTCTTTTATTTGGAATTTGCTTGATTTTTATAAAGATACATTTCGAAATTTTTTAGATTTATTTTATGAATTAATTTATATACAAAAGTATAAAAGATTTACTAAATTTAAACAAATTTGTTTTATCTATTATTACATGTTTTTATTCTCTTGTCAATGAAAATCGTTCGCCAAATTATGACAATTTTTGTAAAATGGCTACTGTTTACACTTATATGTCTTTACTACATACAAAAATTTATTACTATTACATAAACTATTTTAGAGCCAGCTATTAACTGACTCTAAAACATATATAACTGCCTGTTGTACAACTAGAATAGTATAATATTATTACATTAGTTTGTCCCTTTTGGGACATTTTTGTCCCAATTTGCTTAAGTCCCAAATTCTCTTTTTTGGTTCTGATTTGCCTAAATACTATTTGTTTGCTTAAGTCCAAAATTCTCTCTTTTGATCGTGATTTGCTTGTGGCTACATTTTGTCTTTTAAGTTTTATTCTGTTTTGCTCTCTTTTGCCCTATTTTGTTCTATTATATTTTTTCTTTAAATATACCAAAACTGCTCCTGTAAATACTGCTCCTGCTGTTGCTATTATTGCTATGATTTGTTCTGCTCTACCTGTTTTTACACTTGTGATGATTTCGGCTGATGATTCATTGTCGTCTAGTGTGCTTTCTTTGTAGTTTGCTGGATTGCTTATGTCTGTTACTTTTACTGTGTTTTTACT
>CANRSN010000049.1 GCA_947642455.1 uncultured Clostridiaceae bacterium | reverse complement strand
ACTATACACTAACTAACAGTGGTAGTTATGATGGAATGATAATAAAATATAATGCAGAAAATGAGGTAGAGTTTGCAACATCAGTAGGAGGAACAAGTCGTGATCAAATAACCTCAGTATCAGCAACCAGTGATGGAGGGTATGTAGTAGGAGGATATTTCTATTCAGATAGTATCCAAGTAGGAGACTATACACTAACTAACAGTGGTAATAAAGATGGAATGATAATAAAATATAATGCTAAAGGAGAAGTAGAGTTTGGAAGTTCAGTAGGAGGAACATATAGTGATGAAATAACCTCAGTAGCTGGAACCAGTGATGGAGGGTATGTAGTAGGAGGGTATTTCTATTTAGATAGTATCCAAGTAGGAGACTATACACTAACTAACAGTGGTAATAAAGATGGAATGATAATAAAATATAATGCTAAAGGAGAAGTAGAGTTTGGAAGTTCAGTAGGAGGAACAAGGAGTGATGAAATAACCTCAGTATCAGCAACCAATGATGGAGGGTATGTAGTAGGAGTATATTTTTGGTCAAAAAGTATCCAAGTAGGAGACTATACCCTAACTAACAGTATTAATAGAAATGGAATGATAATAAAATATAATGCTATGGGAGAAGTAGAGTTTGCAATATCAGTAGGAGGAACGAGCAGTGATTATATAACCTCAGTATCAGCAACCAGTGATGGAGGGTATGTAGTAGGAGGAAATTTCTATTCAGATAGTATCCAAGTAGGAGACTATACACTAACTAACAGTGGTCATTATGATGGAATGATAATAAAAATAGAAGAAGTAGCAACACAGCCAGAAATTCCAGAAACACAAGAAATAATAGTAGAAAACCTGTTAAAGCAGTTAAAAATAACAACAAAGGTAGAAGAAATAGAAGGAGTAAAAGGGGGAAATATATCAGGAGAAAATAAAAAACCATATGAATTAATAGAATATGGAAATAGTAGCACAAAAGAAATAAAAATGATTCCAGATGAAGGGTATGAAATACATAAAATAACAATAAATGGTCAAGAAGTAACATTTGACAAAATAGAAGATGGAACATATACATTACCACAATTTACCAACTTAACAGAAGACAAACATATAGTAGTAACATATATAGAAACCTCAAAAAAAGATCCAGAAATAATAGTACATCACTATAAAAAAGGAACAAACCAAAAAGTAGCACCAGATGAAAGTTATACAGGTAAAATAAATGAAGACTATACAACAAGTCCACATATGGATTTAGAAGAATATGAAATAGCAAAAAATGAAAATGGACAATATATAATACCAGAAAATGCCTTTGGAAAATATACACAAGAAAAACAAGAAATAATATATGAATATGAACAAAAAAAGGTACGTTTAACAGTACATCATTATATAGAAGGAACAACAACAAGAGTAACAATGCAAGATGGAACACAAGCCCAAGATGTAATAAATGAACAACCACAAGGCACACAATATACAACAAATCCAGTTGCACCACACCAAATGTATGAATTAGCACAAGTACCAGAAAATCATATAGGCACATATGAAAAACCAGAAATAGTAGTAACATATTATTACAAAGGAGTACCATCACCGGGAGTAATAATACATCATATTGATACAGACACAAAGAATAAAATAGCAGAAGATGACATAATAGAAAATGGAAAATATGGAGATTCATATACAACATCAGAGAAATATGAGTTATTAGAAAATTATGAGTATATAAGTAAAACAGACAACTGGCAAGGAACAATGACAGATGAACTAATAGAGGTAACATATGAATATCAAATAAAATATAATATGCAAATTACAAAATATAAGGAAGGAACAACAGATACAATATCAGGAGTAAAATTCAAAATACAAGGAGAAGGGTTACCAGAGCAAGGAAAAGAATATATAACAAATAATGAAGGAATAATAGAAATAAAAGGATTAGTTCCAGAAAGGCAATATACACTACAAGAAATAGGAACAAATGATAATTACATATTAAATGAAGAACTAATAGTAATACAAGCACATAAGCAAGGTTCAATACTTACAGCAGATATAGTAAGAGGAAACATTAAGCAAATAGATGTAGTAGAGCCAGCAGAAGGAAGTATATTACCAGTAGTACAATTACAAATAGAAAATGAACCAAAGTATGACTTAAACATTAAAAAATATAAAAAAGATACAACAGAAAGAGTACAAGGAGTAACCTTCAATATAAAAGGAGAAGGTTTATTAGAGGAGGGAAAAAACTATACAACAGATGAAAAAGGAGAAATAAAAATAACACATCTAATTCCAGAAAAAGAATATACAATACAAGAAATAGAAACAAATTACGAATATATGCCAAACAATCAGATAATTACAATAAAAACACATAAAGAAAATGGAAAATTAACAGCTGAAGTTATAGGAGGAATAACAAAAAAAATAGAAGTAGAACAAGTAGCAGAAGGTACAATGCCACAAGTACAGTTAGAAATAGAAAATGAGCCAAAATATGATATACAAATAATAAAATATGAAACCAATACAAGTAATACAATTTCAAATGTTGAATTTTTAGTAAAAGGCAAAAATATGCCAGAAGAAGGAAGTAAATTTAGAACAAATAGTGAAGGAATAGCAACAATAGCTAAATTAGAGCAAGGAGAAACATACACAATAAAAGAAACATATGCTAAAGGATATTATATAGATGAAACTGAATTTACAGTAAAAGTAGAAAGAATAGATGGAAAACTACAAGTACAGTATAATGGAAGAAATGCAAAAGAAACACCTAGCATTATACAAGAAGTGAATAAGTTACCAGTAGTACAAATAAAATTAGAAAATGTAAATATTCCAAAATACACTATTGAACTTACAAAAATAGGGGAAAAAACAGGAAAATTATTAAAAGGTGCAAAATTTGAGATAACAGGTGCAGGAAGAGATAATGCAGAAGAAAAAATATATACAACAGCAGAAAATGGAGTTATAACAATAGAAAACCTATATGAAAATGAAGAATATACATTAAAAGAAATAATAGCACCAACAGGATATAAATTAAGTGACACACAAGTAATTTTCAGAGCAACAAAACAAGAAGAAAATTGGAATATAGAGCTAATAAGTGGAAACTTTAAAGAAGAAGCAATAATAGAAAATTCAACTATAAAAGTAAAATGGGAAGACGAAGCTTTATTTAAATTACAAAAACTAGATGAAGAAACAGGAGAACCATTAGAAGGTGCAAAATTTACAATAAAAGATATGGATGGAAATAATGCAAAAGACGTACAAGGAAATGAAATAGGTACAATAGAAAACATAAATGGAACAGACTTTAGAGTATTAACAACAGATGAAAATGGAATGATTATAGCAGAAATAGCATCAGGGTTATATCAAGTAACAGAAGTAGAAGCACCATTGGGATACAACTTGCCAGAAAATCCAACACAATATTTTGGTATAGATGAAGCAATATATGAAGATATAAAAACAGTATGGGCAAAAGATGAAGGTTATATTTTAAATGGAATGCAAGCAACAAAAGATGGAGGATATATTGGATGTGGTCAAATTTCTGATAATATACAAATAGGAGAACAGACAATTACAAAAACAGGAGAAATAGATGCTTTAATAGTAAAATACAACAATGAAAATGAAATAGAATGGGCAAAATCATATGGTGAAGAAAATATTAGTAGTGGAATAGAAACAATAATTCAAACAAAAGATGGAGGATATATAGCAAAAACTGTAGGTGTTACTGGACTAATACAACGAGGATTACTAGGACAAATTGCATATGTTAGACTCGTAAAATATAGTGCGCAAGGAGAAATACAATGGATTAAAAATACTGAGAGAAAACTAGGAGGAGGTAATCCTAGCATAAACACAATTAGTCCAACCAGTGATGGAGGATATATAGAAGGAGGATTTTTTAAAGGAACAATTCAAATAGGAGACAAAGAATTAACAAGTACAGGAGAAAATGCAATACTAATAAAATATGATAAAGGAGGTAATGTTCAATGGGTAGAAACAAATATAATATCATCAACAGATATAATTTTAGTGGAAGAAACTAAAGATGGGGGATATATAACACGTACAATTGAAAGCAAAGGAGAAGGATTGGCAACAGAGAGTATAGATCAATTAATTAAATACAATAGTGAAGGAAAAATGCAATGGTGTACACAAATTAATGTAGAAGAACAACATGAAATTATGTCTATAGATGAAACAATAGATGGAGGTTATATAATTTTAGAAGGTTATATTCCTGAAATGCTGCCATTACCTCCTGGTATTGAAATGCAATCATTAACTACTACAAACGAATCACAAAACATTTTAGTTAAATATAATGGTAATGGAGAAGAAGTATGGAAAAAAGAAGTAAAAGATACAGATTTAGATGTGGAGGTAGTAGTAACAGAAGATGGAGGATACATATTAAGAAATATAACAATAAATTCATTTGATAATAATAGCTTTTTAACTAAATACGACAAGGACGGACAAGAAATTTGGGATGAGCAAATAGATATTATGGATAGGACAATTATTACTCATGATGGCGGTTGGATAATTGAAAAAGCTGAAGAAGCAATTAAATATAGTAGTAGTGGAGACATTGAGTGGGTAATACCAAAGCTTTTAGTAAATTCAGTAAATAAAACAAAAGATGAAGGTTATATAATAGGAGGAAGTATAAGTCCAATAAGAGAAATGCTAAATCCAGATCCAGACCCAGACATGGAATTATTATCATTAGAAAATGAAGAAAATATATCAGATAGTACAGACATAATAACCATACAGATAGGAAAATATACATTAACTACAAAAGGTGATAATGATGGAATAGTAATAAAATATAACTCAAATAATGAGGTTGAGTGGGCAGAGCTAATAGGTGGAGAAAAAAGAGATGACATATTTTCAGTAGAACAATTAGAAGATGGAAGTTATATGGCAGTTGGAAACTTTGAATCAAATACTATTCAAATAGGAGACTATATATTAAATAACAATGAACAAGAAACAGGAAAAGCAATGTTAATAAGATACGAAGATGGGTTAGAAATTCCAGATATCAAACAAGTAGTATTTCAAGATACTAAAAAAGAATACAACATTTATACTAAAGTAGAAGGCATAGGAGGAAAAATCTCAGACAATGAAACAGGAGAAGAAAAGCTAAATGAAACTGTAAAATACAAAGGAAACTCAAATAATACAATTATAGCAACACCAGATAATGGATATTCAGTAAGTAGTATTACAGTAAATGGAGAGAAAATACAATTTATACAAAACGAAGATGGAACAGTAGAGTTAAGTAAATTTACAAACATATCAGAAGATAAACATATAGTAGTAAAATTTACAGCAAATCCAGCTAAAGTAATAGTACACCATTATAAAGATGGAACTACCGAAAAAGTAGCACAAGATGATACAATATATGGAGAAATAGGAGAAGCATATAGCACAACACATAAAGAAGAACTTGAAAAATATGAAATAGTAGCCGAAAAATTACCAGCAAATGCAACAGGAAACATGGAAGAAGAAACAACAGAAGTAATATACTATTATATATTAAAAGATACACAAGTAATAGTACATCATTATAAAGAAGGCACAACAGAAAAATTAGCAGAAGATGAAACAATAAAAGGAAAAGTAGATGACAGCTATGTAACTATGGCAAAAACAGACATAGAAAACTATGAAGTAGTAGAAGCCAAAATGCCAGAAAACAAAGAAGGAATAATGACACCAGAAACAATAGAAGTAACATATTACTATGCACCAATACCAAAATCAACAGTAACAGTACACCATTATATAGAATACACACAAGACAAAGTAGCAGAAGATGAGCAAATAGAAGGAAGAGTTGGGGAAAACTACGAAACACAGCCAAAAGTAGATTTAGAAAAATACGAAGTAGTAGAAGAAAAATTACCAACAAACGCAAAAGGGCAAATATCAAGTGATCCAATAGAGGTAATATACTATTATAGAATAAAAGACACAAAAGTAATAGTGCATCACTACAAAGACAATACAACTCAAAGTCTAGCACCAGACGAAGAAATAAATGGAAAAATAGACGAAAATTATTATACATTAGCAAAAGATGACATAAAAAATTATGAAGTAGTAGAAGAAAAGCTACCAGAAAATGCAAATGGAACAATGACAGCAAGTATAATACAAGTAATCTACTATTACAAACAAAAACCAGCAAAAATAGTAACAAATGAAATAACAAAAGAAGGAACAGATGAAATAACACAAAAAGACGAAAAAGTAACATATTACATAGACTATGTAGCAGAAGTAGAACAATATGTAGGAAATGCAAAAATAACCATAGTAGACAAGCTACCATATGAGATAGATGAGTCAAAATCTAACTTAGATGGCGGTGTATATAACGAACCCGAAAAAACAATAACATGGGAAGAAACAATACAAAACATAGACACATATGAAAATGGAATAAAACAAATAGAAATATCAAAACAAATAGAAGTAGTATTTAAAAATATGAACTATACACAAAGCACAATGATAAATACTGTAACAGGAAAAATAACATTAGAAAATGGTCAAGAAGAAATAGATGAAGCAACAAAAGAAACACAAACAAAATTCGTAAAAAATGTAATAGTAACTAAAATATGGGATCATACAAACAACCAATATAAATACCCAGAAAAAATAACAGTTCAAGTAAAAAACGGAAATACTGTAGTACAAGAGCAAGAAATAACAAAAGAAAATCAAGTAGATATAGTAGGAGAAAAAATTACTTGGGAATATGAATTTAAAAATTTACCAAAATATGATGAAACAGGAAATGAAATTGACTACCAAGTAGACGAAAAAGAATATGCAAAATTAGACTCAAAAGAATACGCAAAAGAAAATGTACAAAGAGATACAAAAGTAGACTCAAAAGAAAGTATAAAAGAAGAAAACTCATATTATAGAAAAACAGTAGACAATGAAACCAAAACAATAACAAATACATACATAGGTCCAGTAATAAAGAGCCAAAAAATAGCACAAACACAAAACAACAAAGACTATGTAGTAAAAGGTGAAAAAATAACATACACCATAACAGTAGAAAACTCTGGAGAAATAGAAAAAGACATAGCCATTAAAGATAACATTCCAGAAGGTACCACATTTGTAACAGGAAGTATAAAAGTAAATGGACAATCTAACTATGAACTACATGGAAACACAATAGACTTAAGCACAAAAACAGCTACAGACTTAGCAAATGGAGTTACAGTAAATGTACCTGCAAGTACAGCAAATACAGTAGATACAGAAAGTAATCCATCAGACTTATCAAAAACAACAAATACACAAGGAGGAGAAACAACAGAAAAAGTAAATGGTCAAGTAACATTAAGTTTTGAAGTAACAGTAAACGACATAGAAGATACACAAAACATAATAAATGTAGCAACAATAAATAAAGAACCAGAAAATCCAGAAGCAGTAGATGAACCAACCAATAAGACAATAAATCAATATGTAGAACCAATCATAGCATCAAATAAAATAGTAGAAACAGAAAAAGGAAAAGACTATGTAATAGAAAATGAAAAAATAACATATACAATACAAGTAGTAAACACAGGAAGCCTAGAAAAGGATGTAGTAATCAAAGATACAATACCAGAAGGAACAACATTTATAGCAGGTTCAATCAAAGTAAATGGCCAATCAAACTATGAACTAGATGGAAACACAATAGACTTAAGCACAAAAACAGCTATAGACTTAGCAAATGGAATAACAGTAAATGTACCAGCAGGTAATATCCAGATTTCGCAAGGAGAATTTGGGACGGAGCAAATCGGGACAAAAATGTCCCAAAAGGGACAGACCAAACAAGAAGAAATAAGACAGGAAATGCTAGAGCAAGAAGACTTGAAACTAGAAAGGAAACAAAAAGGACAAATAGAATTAAGTTTCGAAGTGGTAGTAAACAATTTACCAGAAGGAACATATACAAAACAATTAAGAAATACAGCGCTAGTAGATGAAACACCAACAAATGAAGTAACAACAACACAAAACAAAGCAAATATAGAAATATTAAAAGAGTCAGTACCTGTAACAGGAAGCAAAGTAAAAGAAGCAGATGAAATAACATACAAAATAAAAGTAACAAATACAGGAACAGCTCCAAGCACAGTAAGAGTAAAAGACGAAATTCCAGAAGGAACAACATTTGTAGCAGGTTCAATCAAAGTAAATGGACAAACAAGCTATGAACTAGGAGAAAATACAATAGAATTAAGTACAAAAACAGCTACAGACCTAGCAAATGGAATAGAATTCGAAGTAGAAGCATCAAGCGAAAAAATACTAGAATTCAAAGTAACAGTAAACGACATAAATGATGGAGACATCATAAGAAACAAAGCAACAGTAAACAAAGACATAACAGATACCACATCAACAGATGAAGAAACAAATGAGGTAACACATAAATATGTAGAACCAATAATCACAAGCGAAAAAGCACTAGCTACACAAAACAAATTAGCATATGTAGTAGAAGGTGAGAAAATAACATATACAATAACAGTTACAAATGCAGGAGGCTTAGCAAAAGACGTTGTAATCAAAGACAACATCCCAGAAGGAACAACATTTGTAGCAGGAAGTATAAAAGTAAATGGACAAACAAGCTATAAACTAGGAGAAAACACAATAGACTTAAGTACAAAAACAGCTACAGACTTAGCAAATGGAATTACAGTAAACATACCTGCAAGTACAGCAAACACAGTAGATACAGAAAGTAATTCATCAGACTTATCAAAAACAACAAATATACAAGGAGAAACAACAGAAAAAGAAAATGGACAAGTAGCATTAAGTTTTGAAGTAACAGTAAACAACTTAGAAGAAGGAGAAACTTTAAAACAAATAGACAATACAGGTATAGTAGATGAAGAGAACACAAACGAAGTAACAACAGTAGTAAACAAATCAGACATAAAATTCAGCAAAGAATCAGTACCAGTAAGTGGAACACAAGTACAAAGAGAAGACGAAATTACATACAAAGTAAAAGTAGAAAACAAAGGAACAGCACTAGGAACAGTAACAGTAAAAGATAGTATTCCAGAAGGAACAACATTTGTAGCAGGAAGTATCAAAGTAAATGGACAATCAAGTTATGAACTAAATGGAAGTACAATAGATTTAAGTATAAAAACAGCTACAGACCTAGCAAATGGTATAGATGTTACAGTAGAAGCAGCAGGAACTCAAACAGTAGAATTTAAAGTAACAGTAAATGACTTAAATAATGGTCAAACAATAAGAAATGTGGCAACAA
>CANRSN010000048.1 GCA_947642455.1 uncultured Clostridiaceae bacterium | reverse complement strand
TTGTTGGGACATTTTCTCATTTCTTTACTTAAGACATTATCACATTTCTTTCATACCAAAGTTGGTTACAGTTGTTTTATCTTTTAATACATCTATTTTTAATGTATAATCTACTTTTAGTCTTTTTTCATTTTCTAATACTACTTCTGTAAAATGATATTCTTTAATTCCACTTATATTTCCAGAATTTGTTTTGAAACTATATTCATTTTCAATTCCTTCACTTTTGTGAACTTCTTGTTCTTGACCATTTATTACTACTTTTGTGATAATCGCCCCATAACTAACTTCTCCACCAAACTTTAGAGTAATTTCTTCATTTTTGTTTGGATAGTAATTTTCTTGTTCTCGGTCTGTTAAAATTATTTCATATTCTAATGTCTTTTCTATTTTTTGAATAAGTAATGTTAAATCTGTTATTGTTATTTGTCCATCACTATTCATATCTGCATTTTCCAATTTATCTTCTGGTAATGCTTTTAGATGAATTAAATGTGCTTCTAATAAATTAGCATCTTCATAATCTATTACTCCATCATCATTCAATTCTCCTTTTTTGCAAAACTACTTGCATAAATTACTCCAAAAGATATTAATATGATTGCTATAAAAATACTTATTGCTATTACTGCTTTATTTTTTAATATTGTAATATCTATAGCTTTTTTCATTTATTTCACCTCTTTTTATTTTAATTTTAGTAAACCTATTAATATTAATTTCATTTGTGCTAAATCATTTATCGTAATATCTTTATCATCATCCATATCTGATGCTTTTAATTCTATTCCTGTTAATAATTTCTTATTTATAAGATGTAATTTCACTTTTGCCATATCATTTATTGTTATTGCTGAATCCCCATCTACATCGCCTATTACTATAAGTGTAAATTGTAATGTTTTACCTACTTTTAATTTTGTTCCTGTTGTAATCATACTCTCTTCTTGTAAGTAATTTCCATTTTCGTCTGTAAATACCATCTCTGGAACAGTTGTTACATTTTCTAAAGTTACATTTTGTTTAAATTCTGATACTGTTGTGTTTGGTATTATTCTTGAAATGTGTTCTTTTTCTATTTTATATTTTGTTGAGGTAATTTTTTCTTGTTCTACTGGTACTTCTGGCTCTTCTGGTTTTGTGTCTTGTTCTTTAATTATATTTATTGTTACTTTTGCTTCATCTACATTTATATCTCTTTTTCCATCTGATGTTACAATGTCTTTTGTTTTTACTTCTGTTTGTTTTGGCTCTACTTCTTCTTTCACTTTTAAATTAATACTCGCAACTTCTTCTGGTACTTTACTTCCTACTTTTTTTATAGCAACAAATTCCTTTGTTTCTTTATTATATTTTAGCATTTCCCAATTGTTTTTACATATAAAATCCTTTTCAACTACTTCTTCAAATATACTTTCATCATACTCTAAAATTGCTTTATATGCATTTATTCCGTTTTTTATGTCTTGATATTCATCTAGCTTTAGTGTAATTTCTACCTCTTCTGTTTTCTTTAATTCATTTTTTGAAATTTGCATAACAGCTTTTATGCTTTTTGATGCTTGTACATTTATTGTGCTTAATATTACAAGCATAAATATTATGCCTATAATGGCACATGCTAGTTTTTTTAATTTCATACTAATCTCCCACCTCTTAAAAATTTTATATACATCTATTTTATATTATACCATAATTTTGTTTTTTTCCCAATACTTATGTTAATTAAATTAATTGATTGTGGAACAAAAGAGACAAGATTAAAGTATTTAGACCTTTTAGATTACTTTTCATGCCTCGTCTTTGTTCGCCCGCCAAAATTGCTTTAGCAATTTTGTGTGGAACGTTTGGTGAAGCTTTTATATGACTTAGAAAGTATAACGAATTGTTATACTTTCTAAGTCATATTAAATAAGAGCGATTCACAATCGCTCTTATTTAAATATTTATTTAATTCCTAGTATAATAAGTTTAATCTGTGCTAAATCATTGATTGTAATTTCTCCATCTTCGTCTAAGTCTGCAGCTATTCTATCAATTCCTTCTAATAATCTAATGTCAATTAAATGTAATTTTATCTGTGCTAAATCATTAATTGTAATTTCTCCATCACCATCAGTATCTCCTTTAATTCTTGTAGGTGTTGGTTCTTCTTTTTCCATCCAATCAACTTTTGCTGTAGCACTTCCTTTATTTCCTGCTTTATCTTGGAATTCAAATGTGAATTCTCCATTTTCAGTAAATGTATATTCTCTACTAGAACCATTATTTGTAATTGTAATTTCTTCACTTTCATTTACTAAAGTTACTACTATTTTTTCTGCATTTTCTCTTGTGCTATATCTAATTTGTGCTGTTGGAGCTGTTTTGTCAATCCAATTTACATTTGCTGTATGACTTTTTACTTCTTTACTTGGATTTTCCTCATCTTCTTCACTATCCATATATTCAAATGTAAATTCTCCATTTTTAGTAAATATATATGTGTTATTTCCATCATTGTTTACAATTTTAGCACTTCCATTTTTACCATTTTCATCAATTATATATGCGTTTATAGTAGCTGTAACGTCATTATTTGTTAACATTGTTGTACTATAAGTTATATCACTTGCTAAGATTTTAGTATCATTATCTATATAATCTACTTTTATATTTTTATATGCAATATTATTTGCTATATCAAGTAATCTAAACTCATATTCTTCATTTTTTTCTAAGTAAAATTCTAGTGGATTAGATCTAATGCTTTCTAATTTTTTTAGTTCTTCTAATTCTTCATCAGTTAATGTTACGCTATTCCCTTCATTATCAAAGGCTAACCTATCTGTAATTTCTCCATTTTCTATTGATGTTATATAATATTTAACATTGTCTAGCTTTCCTGTTGTATTTGTATATGTTATTTTTTTCGTAACTGCATTTTCGTCTAGTTCAGCAATTTTATATACATTACCTTCATCATCTAAATATGATATGCTTACTACTTTGCCATCTTCAACTTCAATATAATTTGTCTTTTTATTGCTTTTATCTAGTAAATAAACATCTTCACTAATATTGTCCAATACTGCAATTAATTTTTTATCATCACCTAATTTATATGATACATCTGCTGTTGGTTCATCTTTATCAATCCAATTTACACTTGCTGTTGCTGTTCCCTTGTTTCCTTTTTCATCCTCAAATTCAAATGTAAATTCTCCATTTTTTATAAACACATATGTGTCTTTTCCATCATTATTTGTAATTGTAATTTTTGTACTTGGATTTACAAGTCTTGCAACTACTGGTTCATTTGTCTTTTCAGTAGTGCTATATCCTATACTTGCTGTTGGTTCAGGATTTTTAGTCACATCTTCATAAAGGTTAAATGCTCTTGCTGTAAACCAATTTCCATTTGTTCTATCTGCAACTATTTTTACATATTGTACTTCTTTTGGCTCTGATATATCAAAACTTTGTGTATATCTTTTAGCTTCTTCGTTTGTATTTGCTTGCTTAGGATAAGTTATACCTGTACGTCTAGCTAAAACTTCCCAATTTTCACCATCCATACTTCCCCAAATAGTACCATCATTAATTCTACCATTTCCACCACCTGCTGGTACAAACTCTACTGCTGATAAATATACTGGTTTATCTAGTTTAATTGTTATAAAACGATTTGTGTCTGTTCCATTCCATGCTGAATGCCATCTTGTATTATAGTTTGCATCAATTGCATTTCTAGCAGCTCCTCCATTACTTACAGCTTCTGTTGATACAGAATGTAAGCTTTGGCGTGAAACTGATATATATTTTCTTGTGTCTGGATCTGTATTTTTTGTAAATGTATATGTTACTGGTTCTTTACTTGCTAACCTTGTACCAGTTGCTCCTTGTCTTAGTTGTACAGTTTTATCTCCTGTTAAATCTGGTGATGCCTCACTATATGATGTCCATTCATCATTTTCTGTATAACGCCATTGTGTACTTAAATTAACTGCTATCATTCTATTTTCATTATCATTATCATAAAGTGTGCTTGGAAGTCCTTGTGATTCTTGTATATCTATTTTATACAAGTTTTCTTCACTATAATTTACACCAACAATATGCACATATATGTCATTTTCTGATGTAATACTTTGTATTTGTTGATTAGAAAGTTGTACTTCATTTTTTCCACCATTTTCACCTGTAAATACTTCATTCCAAGTATTTTTTCCATCTAAACTATAATCCCAACGTACTGTACTTCCTGTAAATCTACTTCCTAATTTTATTTTTCCTGCATCTGCCCCATCAAATGAAAAGTCTGCTAATTTTGTATCAAGACTTCCTAATAATGATGATGCTAATGTCCTTGTTAAAGAAGGTTGTAATACTTCTGTTCCTTGATAATTTTTCCCCTCTGTTAATATACGTGTTTGTAATAATGTAAATTTGAACTTGTATGCATCACTTGTAAATTTAGGTTTAATTATTTCTGATAAATTATACATTGTAAATGGGAAACATTTAAGAGCTTCCATCATTTCTTTTGCTAAATTATAATATTCCTCTTCTGTCTTATTGCTTGAAAGATATAGTTTTACTAGACCTACCCAAGCATCTAAATTTATTGATTGTGCATTTATAGCTTCTCTATATATTTGCTCTTGTTTTGCCTTATCCTCTTTGTATACATCTACTGTCATTAATAATTCTTCTGCTTTTACAAAATTATTATAATCATTTAATGCTTCTTGAGCTAATACAATGTATGGTACATTATATCCTTTTACATAACTTTTATCATTTCCCCAACCAATAAGTAGTCTTTCACCTTTTTCAGACTTCGTCCAACCTGATACATCATTATCTAGTCCCCAATATCCTTGACCACTAGAATTTCTTGTATAGTATATTATTGCAGCATGCCCTGGTTGCCCTATAACTGCTGATGGTATTGCATGTACTCCTCGAATACAGTGACCTGTTTTTGATATACCACCACAAACTGCTCCTGTACCAAATTTGTTTCTGAAATTCATCCATATTTTATTTAATCTATAATCTAGTGTTCCCTTCATTAGACCATAATCAGATAATTTTTTATCACCAACTGCAAATAGTTCATTAAAGTATTCTCTGTTTTCTTCTGCATAATAAATTGGGTTACCATAGTTTGGCCATACATAAGCCATATATGAGTGAGGTGTTAAAAGCCCCCATGCGTTGTTAGGTGATGTATTTATTTTCTGCTGAGTATATTCGTTTAGCCATAATATTGATTCATCATCAATAAGAGTATTCATAACATAACGCATTTCCTCTATATTATATGTTTCAAACCAAGGTGTAATATTAACATTCTCAGTTGCTTTAAATTTACCATCATTGTACAAGTTTTTATAAATTTCATAACGATCTACTGCATCTGATTGGTTTTCTTTAGCACTTGGTTGCATCCATAATGCAACTTGTGAAGAGTGTGTTAATGAAATTGTTATTGCCATTCTTTTATAAAGTTCACCCTTTGTTCTAGACCAATTAGATTGTTTTTGAGTTAATATTGCTTTACCTGCATCTGATATTTCTTCTGTTTCATCAAAATCATTTTTGTATTCTTTTAGCAATCTTGTAAGTACTTTTAATGAATTATAATACCCTCCTGTAGGAGCTCCTCCTAATAGATAATAACGAAGATTTGTTACATCATTCATTAACCAATCTATTGTTTCTTTGTTTTCTGGTGCTTCATCTGTAAACCTCTTTAATGCATAGTTTCCTACACTACTTACAAATTTTCTTTGTAGTACTAATAATTCATAATTTGGATCTGATAAATCTTTATTTGCATAGTCTTTTATTCTTTGATCATATACAGATATATCTGGAAATTCATTAACTTCTTCTTGATATTCATCTGTAATAATCATTGGATTTATAAATACTGCATGGTCTGCTGCATTAGATCCATTATCATATACTTGTATTCTTATATATTTTGCTCCTGTTATATCTACTTTTTCAAATATAGCATTTTGCCCTGGCATAATTACTCTATTGGTATCTGTTTCGGCATTTTGTAATGTCCAGTTTTGATTACCTGATTCATGAAAAGTATCATTGTTTGAGGTATATATCCATACCTTTACACCATTACCTGCTGTTGATGTTTTATTAAGTCCTATATATGTTGTTAAATAACGGTATTTTTGACTATATTCTCTTACATCATAATATATGTTTGCATTAGCATGTGCAAAAAGTCCATAATCAAATGTATAATATGCACCTTCCATTTTAACTGAAAGTTTGTTTCCATTATAGTCTTGATTTATTTTTACTGAACCATAATATCCTACATTAGATTTTTTTATTGGTAATTTTTCTGTGTCTGTTAGCCTTATATATTGACCTTCATTAGGGTCTACTTCTCCTTCGTTATTATTTTCCTCCACTTCGCTTGCAGCATAAGTTACTAGTATTTCTTTTCCTATGTACATTCCTGTACATATATATTGTGAACATATTAAAATCGCTAATAATATAGCAACTTTAGTTGAAATTTTTTCTAATTTTTTTCTTTTAAAACTATCCATAAAAAACTCCTTTTCAATTATATATTTCACATCTATTTTATTATATCACATTTTCACATTTATGTAAATTATTTTTTGTAAAATTTTAGTATTTATTGAAAAAAATGTGATAATGTCTTCTAACATCACAATCCAAGATTGCGTATAGATACCCGATAACGTTTTTGCTTATACAATAACAACACAAAAATTATAAATTTACGCTTGTTTTTCTAATGTTATTTTATTATTCTCTATGTATTCTAAACACCTTTTAAATTCATCTTCAAATTTAAACTTTATTTTTATATCTCCATTTTCTTTTACATATATACAATCTATTAATTCCATCATTATATCTCTTGAAAGTTCTGTAATTCCTTTTTGCTCTTTAAATTTTTCTATCCATTCATTAGTATTTATATTTTGGCTTTCATACTTTTTCTTTTCATTTTCTAACCTTTCGATGTTTCTCTTTAGCCTTTCAATGTCATTTTCATATTTTTGTTTATATTCTAAATATTCTTCTCTTGTAATATCTTCATTTTTCCAATCTTCATATAATGTCCTTTTAAAATTTGATATTTTATAAATCTCTTTTTGTTTTTCTATAATCATATTGTCTACTATCTGCTGACGGCTAATAGCCACCCCTACACTATTTATTTGTTGTACGATTTCTTCTGTGTCAATTAATAAATCAATATGTAGATTTATAGCTTTTAAAACAGCTTTCTCTAAGTTTTCCACTTTAATAGAATGCTTTGTGCATAAGTTATTTGATTTTTTCCTATAGGTACTACAAATATAATACTCGTACTTACTTCCACTTTTATTAGTACTGCTTTTTTTGTTCATTGCTCTTCTGCAATCTGCACATTTAAGAAAACCTGCCCATATCGATAACTCTTTAGTCTTCTGTGATACCTTTGTATCTCTTTTGCTCAGTTCTTGAGCTTTTTCAAAAATTTCTTTATCAATAATAGCTTCATGGGTATTTTCTACCCTTATCCATTCCTCCTCTGGCACTTGTTCCACTTTATGCACTTTATAGCTTTTTGTTCTTCTTTTTCCTTGAACAGTGTTACCAATATATACTTCATTATTTAAAATATTTCGTACTGTAGAAGGTGTCCAAGTATATGTATTGTCTGGTATTCTATAGTTATTGTAATTTTGTCCTAATTCTAGTTTTTTATGTCCTGTAGGATTCAATATTCCTAAATCATTTAGTCTGTGGCATATCGCTATTTTTCCTAATCCTTCATTTACATTCCAGTCAAATATTTTTCTGATAATATTAGCTACACTTTCGTCAATTATTAATTTATGCCTATCTTTTGGATCTTTAATATAGCCATAAGATGGAAATGCTCCTATAAACTCTCCTTTTTTCTTCTTTCCATTTAAAGATGTTCTTATCTTAATTGATGTATCCCTGCAATATTCATCATTTATTAAGTTTTTAAATGGTACTAATATTGTATTTGTACTCGATGGATTTTTAAAACTATCTACAAAATCATTAATGGCAATAAATCTTATATTAAATAATGGAAAAACTTGCTCTATATAGTTTCCAACTTCTATATAGTTTCTTCCAAGTCTTGATAAATCTTTTACAATGACACAATTAATATTTCCATTTCTCATATCTTCTAGTAATCTTTGAAATGAAGGTCTATTAAAATCTGTTCCTGTAAATCCATCATCTATATAAGTATCATAAACTATCAAATCATCATGTTCTTCTATGAATTCGTTTAATAATGTTTTCTGGCTTGTTACACTATTACTTTCTTGTTTTTCTTTTCCGATTGTCTTCATCTTCTTGTGAAAGCCTTATATATAGTGCAACAGACCATATTTTATTTTTTATAGTATTATTTTCATTAGAAGAATACTTTGATTTTCTTCCTGCCATTAAATTTTACCTCCTCTCTTTGTATAGTTTAACGTGCCCATTTGAATTTGTCAGTCCATTTTGCTGAAACTGTTAAAATTTATTTATTACAGTTTAAGAAATGCTAAATTGCTAAGCAATTTTACTTTACTATCTTTCCTTTTAAAATGTTTACCATACATTTATTAAATGTTTTATTTGTATCCGAATATTCCATTTCTATAGCCGTCCCTCCGTGCCTTTATTTGATATGGATTCTTTACATTTAATAAGTATTGGATTATCTTGTTTTGTTCCTTCAAAATTTTATACCTCTCAAATTTATCTGTTTACAGCCTGTTTGCAACTGAATAAGTAATCTGTAAAGCTCGTACCTCGCTAACAGCTTAGTTTAAGTTTATTAGTTTTAAAAATTTTTATTACTAATTTGTCCCTCTACTATGTATATGTCATTTATTTTATAAAAATCGGAAAATTTTTGAAAACTTTTTAAACTTCTCTACTAGGTATATGCCATTGTTTTATGAAAAAGGGGTTAATTTTTGAAAATTTCTTAAATCTTTTTCATAATATTGCCATTGCAAATTTAAAAAGGTATAATTGGGGGAAATCTTTAACAAATAACTACAAAAAAAGATCTAACTTTTATTAGATCTTTTAATTATATTGAATTTATATTTATAACTCCCCTTTTAAAGTGCCGTTCCCTTTGTTGGTACAAACAATTTATCCATATTCACTTCTTCGTGTTTTAATAAGTATATTTTCTTTTTAATTCCACCTGCATAACCTGTTAAACTTCCATTTGTACCAACTACTCTATGGCAAGGAATGATAATTGAAATAGGATTATGACCTACTGCTCCACCTACTGCTTGTGCTGACATCTTTTTTATTCCTTTTTGTTTAGCAAGTTCTTTTGCAATATCATTATAGGTAATTACTTCGCCATAAGGAATATTTTTTAGAATTTCCCATACACTTTTTCTAAATTCACTACCAACAGGGCTTATCTCTAATTCATTACTCTTAGGCTTTTCTCCATTAAAATATCTATCTAACCATTTTTTTGTGTTTACCAATATTTCAAGATTTTCTGTTTCTATTATTTCTTCTTTAAAATTAGATAGATAATATTTTTGATTTTCTACCCATATACCTACTAATTTATTGTCTTTTGAAGCAATTAACAAATTACCAATAGGCGACTTATAAGTAGATGTATAAATCATTTTATTTTCCCCCTTATTTGACTTCAAAATACTCATTATAAGTAAATGTGTTACTTTATTTCTTAATTGGGTGTCTTATAACTGTCTTTAATTTACTTACATCACATTTTCTTGGGTCACTTAAATATATTTCGTGGTGTAATCTTGTATCTGTTATATCTAATTCATAACCGTTTTCTTTTGCAAATTCGTGCATTAAATTAACTGTTGTTGGCTCGTCATCATAACTACCAATGTGCATACATTGAACACATATTCCTTCATCATAAGTTAAAAATTCAACTCTTGAAAAATCTTGTTTTTTCTTTTTAGTTGCTTCTTCAATAGCCCAATCAAAGTCTGCTTTTGTTACAAAGTCTGGTAATCTAATAATAGATATAAAGTGCATTGCATCTTTATTATTATAATCAATAGTTCCATTCATACCATCTTGCCACCAAAACCCTTCAAGTGGTGGAACAACATATTCAAAGAAGCCATCTATTTTATGAGTTCCCTTATAACTCATCTTTATTGTATAAGCCACTCCATATAATAATCCTATTGTATTTTGATAATCTACATTTTCTTCGTTAGGATTGCCTTTTCCTCTTACTGCAATATAATTCATTCTTGGTATTTCTACAATACTAGGTTTATTTTTTGGCATATAAAATTCTTTATATTGTTTCTTAAAATCAAAAGCCATAATTAACATCTCCAATCATTTCTATAAATTACTATCTTGTGTTTCGATTATATCATAAAGAACAAGTAATTTTCAAGTTAATTACTTGCCCTACTTATTGTAATTTGTCTTATACTTTTATTTTACATTATCTACATCTTTATTATATATCAAACCAATATTATATGCATTTTTAGTAACATTAAGCATATTAAATCTTGAAATTTATTTTCTTTTCCATATTATCCCCCATAAACAGTATATTTACCTGTCTCTTTTTCTTCTAAAAACATTCTAAATAAATCATAATTACTATAATACCACATTT
>CANRSN010000047.1 GCA_947642455.1 uncultured Clostridiaceae bacterium | reverse complement strand
TTTTTAGGGCTTATGTTTAAAAAATTTTGGGACATTTTCAAAAATCATTGACATGATTTTTTGCATATAAAATGAACTCAAGTATTAAACTATTTCATCTAATAACTTGAGTCCACATCAATTATTTTTATTAATTATATGTATTTTATCTTGCTTCTTCGTCTTGTCTTGCTGTTTCTGGATTTTGTGAATTTTCTGTTTCTGAATTTTGCACACTTTCTGTTTGAGCATTTGCTCGTCTTTCTGCTTTTATAGCCTTTTCTGCATTTCTCATGTTTTCTTTTGATACTATTTTCATCATGTCGCCTACTACTTCATATTTTAGACTGTTATAAAAATCATTCTTATTTTCTGGCTGTACTTGTGGTTGTTCTTCTTGTCCTCTTCTTGACATTCTTGCTATATTTTCTGCTATTTCTTTTTCTCTCTCTTCTTTCTTTGCTGTAACTTCATCGTAACTTTTTCCCCAGTTACTTATAAAACGTTTTGCTCTTGCAAAAAATTGGTACCATTTTAATTTTGGCTCTATTGGTATTGGTGGTTCTGCCACATTTACTAATGGTAATGGTTCAGCCTGTTGTTGAATATGAGTTATTGATTTTTCATGTATTCTAATTTTTTTATCTTTGTTTTTTATTTTTTCTTCATAACTTTTTATATTTTTTTCATATTCTTCAACTTTACTCTTGTTTTCTTTTAGATTTTTGTTTAATGTTTTATTTATATCTATAATTCCATTCTCTTTTACTATTGTTCCTTCTAATTCTTCTATATGCTTCTCTGAAATATCTATTTTCCTTTTTTTCAAATATTGCATTAATAAATCTTTATTCTTATTTGCTTTACTTTCCTTATCTTCTATCTCTACTTTTATTTTAATTATTTCAGCTTTATTTGAAGGAACATTTGGATCCAATTTTGATAACTTACTTTTTAGTTCCTTTATGTCTATTTTGGCTTGTAATAGTCCTGTTAAATTATTTTTAAAATGCGGATGATTTTTAACTAATTCTTTTAACTTCTCTAATTTTTCTACTTTTTTTGATGTTTTTTCCTTTTCTTTTATTAATTTTTCCTGTTCTTTTATTAATTCTTCCTTTTCTTTTATTGATTTTGAAATTTCCCTTTTATATTTCTTTTCTAAACAATTTTCTATATGTTGTCTTAATTCTGGTTTTTCCTTTAAGCTGTTTATTATTTCTTTCATTTCAGAATTTAATTCTACTATATCCTCCTTAAGCTCCTTAAGTTCTTTTTGTATTTTTTCTATCTTTTTCTTTTCCTCAACTTTTTTCTTTTCTCTAGATTTTACTATGTCTTTCATATCATTCCTTTTAGCCATTATAATTAAACTTTCTGTTAATATCAGCTCTTCCTCATATTCTTGTAATAATTTTTCTTTTTCTTGTACTGTATTTTTTGCATCTTCTAATGCTCTTTTTATTATCAAGTATTTCCTATTAATACTTTTTAGCTCTTCCATTCCACTTCTTTTATTTTCTTCCATAATTATTTTTTCCTCCTTATTTTTTAATTATGAATTTATTAATTCGTCACATTTTTCTAAAAGTTGATCTATGTCTTCTATTAAGTTTTCTGCTTCTACTTTTAAATCTACTAATTCTTCGATTGTTAGTTCTTTCAAGTCTTCTTGAGTAACTCTCATTCTATTTTCTTCCATAATATTTTCTCCTTTCAAAAAAAAATACATTTTTCCTAAATATTATTTTAGCATAATTTTACATATTTTGCAATAGTTTTACATAAAATCATTGTTTTTATGTAACTTTTGGTTACAATTCACAGTTTATAAAATTATATATTTTAGGCAATATAATATTTATTTTTAGCAGTTTTGTGCGGAGAAATTCCCACAATAGAAACGACCATAGGAGATTAAAAAACTTAAAAAAATAAATATTAACAACACTGTAAAATATAAATACTTACTTTTGAATTATTACTTCTTTGTAAAATTCAACTCTTCCTTTACTAATTTTTTCATCTTTTCTATAGCTATATCTGCCAATTTTCCATACTTTAGCTTTTTATCCTTTATCTTTTCTTCTAGTTTAGGTACAATTCCAAAATTTGCATTCATAGGTTGGAAATTTTCATTTTGACTTGAAATATACTTTGATAAAGCCCCTATTATTGTTTCTTCTGGAAAAATAACTTTACCTTTTCCATTATACCTTGATATAACATTTAATGCACATACCATTCCAGAAGCGATAGATTCAACATATCCTTCTACTCCTGAAATCTGACCTGCAAAATATATATTTTCACGTGATTTTAGACAATAAGTTTTATCTAATAATTGTGGTGAATTTATAAAAGTGTTTCTGTGCATTACTCCATATTTAGTAAATGATGCGTTTTTTAGTCCTGGTATTATACTAAATACTCTTTTTTGCTCTCCAAATTTTAAATTTGTTTGAAACCCTACCATATTAAATAAATTACCTATATTATTATCTTGTCTTAATTGAACCACTGCATATGGTCTTTTTCCTGTTCTAGGATCTGTAAACCCTACTGGTTTTAATGGACCATACCTTAATGTGTCTATACCTCTTTTAGCCATTATTTCAATTGGCATACAACCTTCAAATATTTCTTTCTTTTCAAATTCATGCAACTGTGCAACTTCTGCATTAGTAAGTTCTTTCCAAAATTCTTCATATTCATTTTTATTCATTGGAAGATTTATATAACTTGCATTAAGAGTAGTCTGTATACGTTGTTTCCACTCTTCCACATCTTCATCTTTTCCTCTTTCTTGTTCATATCTATCTCCCCAAAATGCAATACTCATGTCTATACTGTCTTTTTGAATGATTGGAGCTGCTGCATCATAAAAAGAAAGTTTATCTTGCCCTGTTATTTCTTTTATACTCTCCGATAATTTATTTGATGTAAGTGGTCCTGTTGCAATTACTACAATTTTATCGTTTATATATTCTTGTAAATTTGTCACCTCTTGTCTTATTATTTCTATATTTTCCACTTTTTCTAATTTTTGTGTAACTCTTTTAGAAAAAATTTCTCTATCTACTGCTAAGGCTTGCCCTGCTGGAACTTGTACTTCATCTGCAATTTTTATTAGTAAACTATCTAACAAACGTAATTCTTCTTTTAAAAGTCCACATGCGTTTGTGTGCAAGTTTGACTTAAATGAATTACTACATACTATTTCTGCTAAATTTTCGTTTGTATGTGCTGGTGAATATTTAGTTGGTTTCATTTCATATAATTTTACTTTTATTCCTGCTTTGGCTACTTGATATGCTACTTCACTTCCAGCAAGACCACCACCAATTACAATTACTTCTTTTTCCATTTTTACATCCTTCCTTTCACAAAGTACAAATCTTCAATTTTTCTATATTAGAATAAATAAATTATCTATTACAAACGGGTGGAATACTATTCCACCCGTAACTTAAAATTTCAATCTACTTAATTTAGTATCGTAACTTTTTTCAATTTGCAAATTAATTTTATTATTTACTCTTATAATTTACAATTTACTTTAATTCTTGCTAATAATTTGTAAATTGTTTTAATTCTTACAAATTGAACTTTTACTATTTTCCTCTTGCTTCACAGCTCTGGTTTCCCACTGTACACGAGGTTTTACATGCCGATTGACATGATGTTTGGCATTCCCCACAGCCACCTTTTTGCATAGTATTTTTAAGAGTATTAGCTGTTAAAGTTTTAACATGTTTCATTGTATTTCTCCTTTCTAAAGTCAAAATTTTTCTGTTTAATACAACTAGCTTTAATGATTTGTGTTACACTTTTTAATTTCTTTTAGACGCAACTTTTAACTTTACTTTTGTTTAAATGTAACTTTTTAATGCACTATATTTTAGCTATCCATGTTTTCCTCCTTTCTAAATGCATACACCTTTAAGTTTTTACAGTTTCTTACGAAATCTTTTTTATTATATCATACTTTTCTTTAGTCTGCAATAATTTTACATAACAAAAGAAGCATGATTAAAATGAGGCTGCTGAAAAAGTGCAAAAATTTTCAAAAAATTATGTTTACAAAAACGCAATCCCTATTTTTATATTGATTATTGTGTAAAGTGGATATTAAATATCTGTTTTATAGCAAATTTAATACAAAAGTGGTAAGAAAATTTTTGCACTTTTAGGAAATTTTTAAAATTTCGACTTTTTCAGCAGCCTCATTAAAATAATCAGACCTTTTAGATTACTTTTCATGCCTCGTCTTTGTTCGCTCTCCAAAATTGCTTTAGCAATTTTGTGTGAAGAGAAAAAACTAGTCAATTTTACTTGAAAATTTTTGACTAGTTTTATTATACAATTTACACTTTACTAATCCATAAATAATTTCATTATATCTTCTTTTGAAAGTTTGTTGATAAAAGTTTCGTTTGTTGATAGCATATTATCTACAAGTTTAGCTTTTCTTTGTTGCAATTCATATATTTTTTCTTCTATAGAATTTTTAGTAATTAATTTATATACTTGTACATTTCTTTTTTGACCTATTCTATATGTTCTATCTGTTGCTTGGTTTTCAGCAGATATATTCCACCATGGATCATAATGTATTACCATGTCTGCTCCTATAAGGTTCAGTCCTGTACCTCCTGCTTTTAAAGATATTAAAAAAACTTTTACATCATCATTTGTATTGAATTCTTCTACTAGCTGAATTCTCTCTCCAACCTTTGTTTGACCTGTTAATTTAAAATATTTAATTCCTTGCTTTTCTAATTCCTTTTCCATTATGTTAAACATTGATGTATAACCTGAAAATAACAATATTTTATGACCTGCTGAAATCGCATCTGTTAAAACTTGTATACACTGATTTAACTTGCTACTTTCTCCTGTATAGTTTTCTATAAATAGAGCTGGATGACAACATATTTGTCTTAATCTAGTAAGTAATGCTAAGATTTTTATTTGACTTTTTTCAAAACCATTTGCTGCAATTTCCTCTTCCATTTGCATTTTTGCATTTTGCAAGTATGATAAATATATTTTTTGTTGTTCATCTTGCATTTCATTATTTAATATTGTTATGGTTTTATCTGGTAACTCAGTTAGTACTTCTTGTTTTACTCTTCTTAATACAAATGGTTCTATTAACATTTTTAGCTTTCTCATTGCATTTTCGTCTTCGTCTTTTATAATTGGTGTTTCATACATTTCTTTGAATTTTCTATAATTAAATAGGTAACCTGACATTACAAAATCAAATATTGACCATAATTCAGATAACGAATTTTCTATTGGTGTTCCTGTTAAAGCATATCTAGTCTCTGCCACCAACTCTTTTATTGCTTTTGCATTTTGTGTATTATTATTTTTTATGTATTGTGCTTCATCTGCAATTATATATTTGAATTCTAACCCTCTATATGTTTCTATATCTCTTTTTAATAAATCGTAGGATGTTATTATTATATTACATTTTGATACTTCTTCTATTTTCTTGTTTCTCTCTGCTAAACTTCCATTTATTACTATCACCTTTAATGTCGGAGCAAATTTTTCTATTTCATTTTTCCAGTTTAATGTTAGTGAACTTGGGCATACTACTATACTTGGTTTTGGATTTTCGGTGTTTTCTATGTATGATAATATTACTAATATTAACTGTAATGTTTTTCCTAGCCCCATGTCATCTGCTAAAATTCCTCCAAATTTATATTCATCTAATATTTTTAACCATTTATATCCTGTTTTTTGATATTCTCTTAAATCTGCTTTTATATTTTTGGGTAACTGTATTTGTTCTTCTACATTTTCTATATTATTTACCAATTTTTTATATTCCGAGTTTTTATTTATTGTTATTGATTTTAAGTTTTGGATTAACCTGTCTAAATACATACTTCTAAATATTGGTAGTTTTATATTTCCTCTTTCTATTTCTTCATAGTTTATATCTAGACCTTTTGTTATTCCATCAATAAAATCTATTGTTTCATTTTCTTCTAATGATAAAAAATCTCCATTTTTTAGCCTATGATACTTTCTTTTTAGTTTATACTTTTCCATTATGTCTTTTAATTCTTTTGGGTCAAAGTCTAAATTTGAGAAATCTATTTGTAACAAATTGTTTTCAATTCTGACTCCTAATGTCCCTATTTTAGGTTGTTTTATCTCTTTGTTCTTAAAATTTGGAGTTGCTAATACTTCGAATTTTTGCATGTAGGTTTCTATGTCTATCGATAAAAAATTGTATATGGCTTCTTCATCCACTAATATTAACCTTGCATTTGCTACATCTAACATAAAACCATTTTTTCTAAACATTGACAGAACTTCATCTTCTGCTATTATGTTTCTTGCAATTTTTACTTCTTCTGATTTTAAAGGATTAAACTCTATGTCCCCATATACAAATTTTAAATCTGCTGTTATATGGTTGTTTTTATCATAGTCTAAATATAATTTTACATATAATTTTTTAGGAATATATTCTTCTATTTCTTCTTTGTTCAATTTGTCTACTTTTAAATTTCCTTTGACTTTTGGAAGTACTAAAGAAAATAATTGTGGTAAATCATTCTTACTTAATATTATCTGTGTTGTATAGTTACTTCTAAATATCTGTAATAACTTTAGTGTTGTTTCTTTAAATTCTTTATCACATCTATATAGAATGTTATTCATTAATAAATATGTATATTCCTTTCCTTCTATTATTTCATATTCATATATGTCTATATTTGTAGTTATTTTGTATTCATTTTTTCCCTCTTCTTCTACCTGAAATTCTATTTGAGGTAGTTGGTCTAAAAATAATACTTTTTGCTCTGAATATTCTATTTGCATTGATACTGATTTGTTTTTTAGTATTTCAAATAATTCATCCATTCCACTATTTGATATTGTTATATAATTATCATTTATTCCTGTAGCATAATAGCTGTAATTGTTGTTTGTTTCATTTGCATATTTTATTATTTCTGCATATTTTAATATATAGTTTAACAATGGTTTGCTCTCTTCTTCAAACGCATCTTCTTCATGTGTAAATTGTAATTTGGTACCATATTTATAATTTTCTTTTTTTAACATTCTATCATAAAATTCTGATAATTTTTTTAACTTATATAATTGACTTGTACCTATTTTAAATTCTATTTTTAAGTTTTTTCTTAAATTTCCATATATAATTTTGGGTTCTATTCTTACTGAGTGGGGTAATATTTGTGTTTCCTTATTCTCACTGTTATCATAGTTTGGGTTATAAAATGCACTTATTACTTGTTTGAATGTCCTGTATTTCTCTTCTCTTTTGTCATATTTTTTATACATACTTATATCATCTTGCTTTAATTTATTTTCTCCTGCAAATATTCTTACATATTGACTGTTTTCCGCAAATTCCATCATTGTTGCTACTATATGTTTACATGCTCCATAGCTTCTTTCATAATCTAGACAATCACAACTTACATCTTCTATTTCGTTGTTTTCTACTTTTATATATACATCATAATTTATACCATTTCCTTTTACCCTTGAACGAACTTCAAAATTTTGTGAATTATCATATAATACTTTCGTTATGTTTACCCTTTTTTGCCTTACATAATCTATCGCTCTTTCTCTTCTTGATTCTCCTGCACTATAATATAAATCTTCTAAAAGTTCTGAATCTACTATCATTTTATTTCCCCTCTTATTACGTCTTTTTCGTTAGTTATTTATTATACTATACTGTACTTGAAAATACAAGCATAATTCAAATTTAAGTTTTGGTATTTTAAATCAATTTGCATTTACTTTACAGAATTGCTTTTAACTTTTTACTTGATGCGGTATTTTAAATATTTTTACTATTCAAGTTTAAAAGTCTATACAGAGTATTATTATTTATATATAATTCTCGATTTCTTCTTTTGATAGATTTGTTATTCTTGATATTGTTTCTATATTTATCTTTTCTTTCAACATGTTTCTTATTAATTCTATTGTTGCATCTTTTCTTCCTTCTCTTCTTCCTGCTCTTCTTCCTTCTTTTTCAGCTCTTTTGATTATTTCTTCTTTTTCTCTTCTCAAATTTGCTTCCAACATTCCAAACATTTCAATCTCCTCCTCTTTCATTTTTTCTAATAATTCTTGTATATACTGCTCTCCAACAATTTTAGTTAACATATACTTTGCTATTTTCCATATTTTATATTTTTTCTCTTTCGTTGTACTATTTAGTATTAAATAATTTAATGCATTTTTTACTTCTTCTGCAGTTTCACATTTTCCTATTGCCATTACATTCTTTATTATACATTCATCTTTTATTAAGTCTTCTTTTCTGTAGTTATGTATATCCATTACTACATATTTTGCATTTATTATATTTTCTTGATTTTTTATTACTTGATCTGTTATTTCTTTATACTCTTTTGAAGAATTCCATTTTACTTCTCCTGTATAGATTACTATTAAATATACTTTAGGATATCTATATTCCTTTTTCCTCATTTTTTCACTGTTTATTGCACTTTTTATTATTTCTACTCCGTATTCTAACATTCTATATGCCATAGAATAATCCATATATGATTGGTGTTCTATTAAGAAAAATGTATTTGTATTTTTTATTTTGTATACTATATCTGCTTCTTTATTTCTATACTGACTATTTATAAAACTACTATTGTATTTTTCTAGTTCATTATAATTTATATATTCTTCTCTCGTCTTCCTCTCTTCTGTTACATTTACTTCTACTTTTGTTTCTATTATCATTTCATTTATAATTTTCTCTACATCTTTTTTATCTGATAATAAATCTCTAAATAATTTATCTTGAGGAGTTGAGATTTTCTCTTTAATTTTTACATTATTTTGTTGTATATTTTTTGTCATTATATCTCCTTTCATTTTAAAGCATAATTATTAATTTGTCAACTTTTATTTATAGGTATATTTTGTGTTTATTTGTATTTTCCTCCTCTCTTTTTTGATTTTCTTTCATTTCTATTTTTTTTGATTATTTAAGAATTAATTTTTTAGAATTTAATTTTTTTTGGAAATTATATATCTTAACTTCTATGAAATATCTTTGTTTTTATGTTATATCATATTTTTATTCTTATGTCAACAAGAATATTTCGTCAAATAATGACTTTTTCTGCGTTTTTTCTATTTTATAATTCTACTGTACTATTTGTAAATATTATATTTTGCCAAATGCTACTTTTTATAATACATTTATTAAAAATATTTACAAAATATTAATATTTGTTGTGACATTATTTAATTTAAATACATTTAAACTTTTTGACCTTGTATGTATACTTGACTTTACTTCTATTGGTATTATATTTCCATTTTTATCCTGTATAACAAAATCAACTTCTGCTTTTCCATTTGATTCCCAATAATATGGTTTTAAACCACATTGTACTAATGCACTACATACATAATTTTCTGTTAATGCTCCTTTAAAATTATTCATATTGTCATTTTCTACAATTACTATATTTGTTGGAATTCCAAATTTATTACATAATAAGCCTATATCTCCTAGATATATTTTGAAACTTTCTGGTTCTATGTAAGCTGATAATGGCATTTTTCCTTCTCTTACTTTTGTACAATTTATTATAATTCCTGAGGCATTTAGCCAATTTAGTGCTGTTTCGTACTCATATGCTCTAGCTCCAGATTTTATTAGCTTATATTGAAATTTTCTATTTTCTTTTGCAAGTTGGGATGACAATATGTTATATACTGAAATTATTTTTGTTGTTTCTGTTGGTGTTGCATATTTTGCCATGTCTGCTATATATGAATTGTTGATATCTTTTAATATAGATGTTACAAAATCCATGTCTTGCTTTTCTATATATTCTAGCACTGCTCTTGGCATTCCTCCTATTGCTAAGTATAATTGATAATATTCTGCTGCTAAACTATGTAATGTTAATTCCTCATTTTTATTAAATGCTTCTCTTATCATTATTGATAATTCTCTTTGTCCTACTGCCCATAGAAATTCTTCAAAATCTAATGGATATAATGTCAACATTTTTACTTTTCCTACTGGAAACGAATATTTTTGCCTATTTATTGCTATTCCCAATAAACTTCCTGCTGCTATTATATGATAATCTGTACTTTCTGAAAAGTATTTTAATGATGTTAACGCTCTATCGCACGCTTGTATTTCATCAAAAGATATTAGTGTATCCTCTTCTAATATACTAATTCCTAATTTTACACTTATTTCTTTTACTATCCTTTCTATGTTAAAATCCTTTTCAAATATTTTTTGCATTTCTATATTGTCTTCAAAATTTATATATGCTACATTTTTGTAATTCTCTTTTCCAAATGATAATATTGTATATGTTTTTCCTACTTGCCTTGCTCCATATATTATTAATGGCTTCTTTTTTATCTCTTTTCCATTTTAATAATTCCTTCGACATTTTTCGTTCCATTTTGTGTACCTCCATTGCATTTATTTTAATATATATTTTTTTGTAGTCAATCTTTACTTTATTTTAACAGCAAAAAAGAGTACAATTTGTTACAATTCATAGATATTAATTATCTATCTAGGCAATATAATATTTATTTTTAGAAGTTTTGCGCGGGGAAGCTCCCACAGTAGAAGTGACCCTAAGCAATTGGCGTGGCCAGTAAGAAACTTCGACAAAATAAATATTATATTACCTATTGGCTTCTAATTTTAAACTATGAATGTAACAAATTGTATTCTTTTTGGCTGTTATTTTAATATTTCTTGTCTTATATTTTTAAAAATTTCTTTATATTTACTAATTCACATCAATAAGAGAATAAAATTATATTTCTTATCTAAAGATTTTTTATTAATTTTAAGACAGACCTGTAACATTTTTTATAATATTACATTGGTCTGTCCCTTTGGGGACATTTTTGTCCCAATTTGCTCCGTCCCATTTTACTCATTTTTGTCCCGATTTGTTTAAGTCCCAAATTCTCTTTTTTGGTCTCGATTTGCTTGAGTCCTATTTTCCCCTATTTTGT
>CANRSN010000046.1 GCA_947642455.1 uncultured Clostridiaceae bacterium | reverse complement strand
GCGGGGAATGTTAGAGACTGGGGAATGGAGGCTTACTCCACCAACGGCAGGAGGTGTCGTGGTGGCAGTTGCAGCTACAATAGTACCAGCGTCCCAGCTGGTAATCGTTACCACTACGGTCCGACCGTCAGCAGCAAGTACTATGGCTGTCGTGCCATACTTTATATAAGGTAGCCCTGACCGCTGGTAGCGATGCAAAATAACAAGTATGTCGGTAGAATTTATAGAGTGCCTTGAACGAGGAGTGGAGCGTTAGAGTTTGTCAATATGAGTGTTGATCTTGTCGGTCTTGTCAAGAGCAGTGTGTAAATTGAGCTTGAGCTTGTCAATATAACTGTATAATTTTAAATATAATCTATTCCAAGCACAGACAGAGGGAGAGAACTTTGAAATCTCAAAGTTCTCTCCCTCTGTCTGTGTTTGAATACAATTTACAGCAGTTTTACAATATTCAATGCTATGCAATATAAAGTGTGGCACGAAAACCAGCGATAGCGATAGCCAGAAATATGACTGAAGCGATAGGAGCAGAATAACAGGAACCAATACAAGCACAATTATAGAAATTGAGCTATGAATTGTAACATTGCCAAATACCGCCATGTACAGCTACAAGCTGTAAGAAAAAACCAAAAACCTCCCAAACGTACGGAAACAAAGGAAAAGGAGAAAAAAAGAGATAAAAAAATGCAAAAAAGAGCAAAAAAGAAATAAAGGAAAGCGCCAAAAAGCCCGAAAAATAGCGAAAAAAGAGAAGAGAATAAAAATAAAAAAATATAGAAAAAACACAAAAGGACAAAATATTACAAAAAAGTAATAAAAAAGCCATAAAAATGTAAAAAAACAAGCAGAAATAGTATCCGTAGAGCCAAAAAGAACGTAATCAAAAAGTACAAGCAAAGACCTATTTACAATAAAAAACAGATATGCGACAATGAAAACATAGAATAAAAACGAAAAGGAGAAAAGTGATGAAAAGTAGTAAGAAAAAAGTAATGGCAATAGGGTTAATAATATTAATGCTAGTAGCAGTACTAGGAACAACAATACTATTTAACAATAAACCAAATCAAATTGCCGACTTAAACGACCAAGAGATAAGAAGAAGCATGACATATGACCAAGTTCAACCAGGTGAAGAAAATGTTGAAAATAGTCCATATGTCCAATTTGATGCCTTCTTTTTAAGAGATTTAGATGGAGATGGTTATGCAGAAAGTGTAAGGGGGACATGTAAAGAGATAACAAAAACAGACACCTTATATATAAATCTAAATGTATTAACCAATGGATATTTAAAAAATGGAAAAATATTGGTAAATGGACAAAACATTAATTTAAAAACATCTTGGGTAGATGATAATGTAATAAGTGGAAACTATTTATCAGATAATACTACATCTGTAAAACTAAAAGACATAAGAAATGGTACACAAAAATTAATATATGCAACAGTAAAATCATCTGGATTAGGAAATGATACAACAAGATATAGTAAAACAAACACAATTACATTAACAGGAACACATGTTGCAGATGATGGAACAGAAACACCAATAAGAAAAGAAGTAAGATTTGATGTAGATTGGTATGCAAGTGTAAGTTGTAGCATATATAGAGCTTCAGGAACACAAAACATAGAAAATGTAATAAATGAAGAAGGAAAATCAGTAGATTTATCATTCTATGTAGAAACACATGAAACAACAGAAAAGGCAATACTAAAAAAAGCAGTATTAGAAGGAACAATACCAGAATTTAATGGATACAAGCCAACAAAAGTTGAATTAGTAGGAGCTACAAATTATACATATGATGAAGAAACAGGAAAATTTACAATAACAAGAGAAGCAGAAATAAATGAAAATGGAATAGTAACAAAATCAATATCAAGATATAACACATATAACTTTAAAGTAAGTTATCCAATAGAAGCATATGAAACATTAGGAACACAAAATTCAATAAGTATACAATTTCCAGTAGAAGCATATTATGAAGGATTTAACAATCCAAACGAAGAATTTGAAAATCCAGTAAAATCAAATATATCAAAAAGAGTATTAGGATTCTCATGGAGAAAAATAGAAGGATCTGCAGCAAGTTTTGGTGTAGAAATAGGAAGATACAGATCATTCTATATAGGAAATACACGTTATTCAGACTATGTAATATCAAAAAAAGAGCCAATAAAAGTATATGATGGAATAGAAGAAGAAACTACAGACACATATCAAGTAAGATGGTATGCAAATACAGGTTCAAAAGTAGCAGTAAATTCAATACAAATGAAAGAGCAAACATCAAACTATTCAGACAAAATGTATAATGGTTCAAATTACTTCAACATGTCAGATTACACAAAAAATATATCAATATACTTTACAGGAGCAGACTCAGTATTAGAAGAAGATGGATATATCAATTTAATAAATGATGAAACAAATGAAATAATACACACATTCACATCAGAAGACTGGAATGAGTACAATAGTGAAAACCCATATGTATATGAAACACCAGTAGCACATGTAAGAATAGAAACAAGTCCAGCAAGAAAAAATACAAGTTTAAATGTATATCACACAAAGAAAATAGATGACAAAATATTAACACAAACATATACAAGAGAAGAATTCGACAAAATGGCAAGAATATACACATACTTAACAGGAAGTATACAAATACCAGAACAAACAGAATATACAGCAATGAACAACCTTTCATCATCAGCATTATATGAAGAACCAGTAACAAGTGCAGGAATAACAATTGCAAGAGATACATTTGGAACACAACAAGAAGAAAAAAATGTAAACATAACAATATCAACAAATAGTTCATATTACAACATGTTAAAATGGTTAAATGGTAGCTTCTTAGTAAAAATACCATCAGAAGTATTAGACCTAAAAATAAACAGTGTAACAATATCAAACAGTAATGTACAAATATTAGCATATGAATTAATAGAAAAAGATGGAGAAAAATTCATAAAAATAGAAACAGAAAACGAAAATCCAGAATCTTACAACATAGTAATAAACTGTGACTTAACAGCAGACCCAAGAATCGCAACACAAACAAAATCAATAGCATTATATGCAATAAACCAAGAATGTAGCAATTACAAATCAAAAACAGCAGACATATATGACATGGATGGAGACAAAAATGTAACAGAAACTGTAAACTATGCAACAGATTCAATATCATTCATAGCTCCAAGCTCATTATTAACAAACCAACAAGCTACAAACTACAACGAAAAAAATGAGACAGCAATAGCACCACAAATAGCAACAATAGATAAAACAGAAGCAGACACTTCAAATGTAAATATAAGTATAAGAAATAACTACTCAGGAACAATAAGCGATGTTGCAATCTTAGGGAAAATACCATTTGAAGGAAACACATTTAGTGTAAACAAAACAGAATTAGGTTCAAACTATACAACACAAATGTCAGATGCAGGAATAACAATTCCAGCAGAACTACAAGGAATTGCAAAAGTATACTATTCAGAAAAAGAAGATCCTACAAAAGACATAAATGATGCAAATAATGGTTGGACAGAAACACCAGAAGACTTTTCAAGAGTAAAAACATACTTAATAGACTTAGGAAGCCACACATTAAAAATGAAAGAAGAACAAGTATTTAGTTACCAAATAAAAGTACCAAGTACAGTACAATACAATGATGTATCATATAGTACACATGCAGTATATTTCTGTTTAGACACAGCAGAAGGAAAATTCAGAACACAAACAGAAACAAGTAAACTAGGATTTAAAATAGAAAGAAAATATCACATAAACTTAGCAAAGAAAAAACAAGACACAGAAGTTCCAGTACAAGGAGCAATATTCACAATAACATCAGAAGATGGAGAAGAAAGAAGAATAGGTACAACAAGTAATGATGGAACATTTACAATAGAAAACCTATATGTAGACAAAACATATACATTAAAAGAAATACGTACACCAGGATCATACGAAAAAAATCAAATGGAAGTAAAATTCAAAATAATAGTACAAGATGACCAATTAGCACTAAATATAATATCAGGACAAGAAAACTTAAAAGCAAACTCAATAACACAAGCAACAGCAGAAAACAGAGGAATATTAAACCTAACAGTAGAAAACACTCCAAAATACAAAGTAGAGCTAACTAAAAAAGCACAAGTGACAAATGAAATAATAGCAGGAGTAAAATACAAACTAGAAGGTGAAGGCTTAGGAAATGGAATAACTGTAACAACAAGCAAAGAAGGAAAAATAACACTTACAGGTTTATCACATGATAGAGAATATACACTAACAGAAATATCAGCAAAAGGATATTATGTAGACGAAGAACCAAAAGTATTTAAAATAGTAAGAAATGGTGGAAACCTACAATTTACAGTAGTAAGTGGAAGCTTTGAAAGTGTATCTGCCGTAGAGATAGGAACAGAAGCAATAGGAGTTGGAGCACAAGACACTGTAAAAGTAGAACTAACAGACGAAAAAATACCAACATATGCAGTAACATTAAAGAAATATGCAAAAGAAGAAGACACTCTATTAAGAGGAGCACAATTCAAAGTAGAAGGTGAAGGCATAAAAGAAGGTGGAGAAACATATATAACAGACGAAAATGGAGTACTAACAATACCAGGTTTATATGAATATGTAGAAGGAAAAAATATAACAGGAGTATATACAATAACAGAAATTACACCACCAGAAGGATATGCGTTAAACAGCACACCATTAGTATTTAAAGCACAAAGAAATGAAAGTGGAGTTCTAGAAATAGAAGTTACAAATGAATCTATAATAAGAAAAATAGAAAATGCTCTAGTACATCCAGATGGAAATATAAATGGAGAAAGCTTAGACATTACAATAACAAATGCAGACAATGAAAATGCAAACATAACATTTGGATTAGAAGATGAGCCACTATTCAAACTAACAAAAATAGACAAAACAACAAAACTACCAATAGCAAATACAAAATTCAAATTAATAGAAATAGATGAACACTTCAATGAAATAGGGTATGCAACAGACTTAAATGGCAATGTAGTAGGAGAATTAGTAGGTCAAGTAGGAGAAGGAACACTTACATTATCATCAGAAGGAGAAACATATCCATGGACAAAATTAGAAGATGGAACATGGAAAAGTGGAGGATATCAAATAGATAATGCTATAAGTAATGTAACATCAAATGAATTTACATTACAAAAAGATGGAAGCATAAGTTTTGATTGGGCAGTATCTTCAGAAAGTGCAAATTATGATTACCTATATTATACAATAACAAATGTAGAAACAAATGCAACAATAGGAGGAACTTCTGATAAAATAGGAGGAAATGAAAGCCAAAATACATATGAAAAATTAGTATTTACAAATAAAAATATAGAATTACCAAAAGGAAAATATAAAATAAAATTTACATATAGAAAAGATGGTTCACAAAATAAAGGTTTAGATGCAGGTTTTGTAAGAAACATAAAAGTAGATGGAGTAGATGCTAGAATACCTGTAGTTACAACAAATGAAAGAGGAGAAATATCATATGGACTAAAATCTGGACTATACAAAGCAGTAGAAATAGAAGCATTACCACAATACATATTCCCAGAAGAAGAAGCAGATAGAACATACTACTTTGGTATAGATGCAAGTAAAATGCAAGAATCAAGATTTGGAGTATCATGGACAGACGTAATAGGAGGAGTAAACTGGAATAAAGTAGAATCAATAGCAAAAACAACAGATGGTGGAATAGTAATATCAGGATACTTTACAGACCAAGCAGATGTAAATTCAGATGGAACAGTAGACTTAGTAGGACAAGAATTAGTATACTCAGGATATATTGCAAAATTTGCACCAGATGGAACACTAGAATTTGCAAAAGAAATAGTAGCAGGAGCAGACACAAAGGCAAAAGATGCAATACAAACACAAGATGGAGGATATATATTAGTAGGACATTATAAAGGACTTCCAACAGTAGCAGGGCAAACAGTAGAACTAACAGATTCAGGTTCAGACCAAAGAGGATTTGTAGTAAAATTTGCAAGCAATGGAAACTACGAATGGAGTAAAGAAATAGCAGTAGCTGGACAAAACGTTGAAGCAAAAGCAGTAGTAGAAAACATAGCAGGAAACATTGTAGTAGCAGCAAATACTGCAGGAAATCCAAAAGTAATAGAATACACAAGAACAGGAGACATAGAGAACAATACAGAACTAACAGCTGCAGTAGACATAACAGATATGTGCCAAGGAATAACAGGAGAAATAGCAATAGTAAGTGAAGCAAAAACAGCTACAACATCAGGAAGAGTAGACACATATCAAGATGGAGCAATTACAGAAGGCTTAGCATTAGACTTTAACGCAACATCAATAACAAAACTAGAAAATGGAAAATTCATTATAGGAGGAAACTACACAGGAACAGCACAAACAGTAGCAACAAAAGGAACATATGATGGAGTTATAGTAGAATATAACCCAGCAGACAGCAGTACAAGCAATGCAAAATTCATAAGAGGAACAAATGATGATGTAATAACATCAGTAGCATCAACAACAGATGGAGGCTTCCTAGTAGGAGCATACACATACAGTAGTGCAGTAGACTTAAATAATGATAATACTAATGAAATAACAAGTATATCAGGAAATTCAGATGGAATAGTAATAAAATATGATGCAGAAGGAAATATCAGTTGGTACAAACAAATAAAAGGTTCAGGAATGGAAGAAGTAACAGGAGTAATAGAAAGAGTAGAAAACGAATATACAGTATCAGGATACTTCGATAGTAGCACAGTATCAGCAGACCAAGATGAAGCATCAGCAACACATTTAGAATTAACACAATACACAGATGGATTTATAGTAAACTATGGTGAAGTAATAACAGCGCCAGGAATAGCAGAATCATCAGAAATAACAGTAGAAAATGAAATCAAAAAATACAGAATAACAACAGATGTAGAAGAAGTAGAAGGAGTAAAAGGTGGAAGCATATCAGGAGAAGACTTAGCACCATATGAAACAGTAGAATATGGAAAAGACAGTACACAAGAAATCAAAATGATACCAAATGAAGCATTCAAAATAGTAAAAATAACAGTAAATGGTGAAGAATACAAATTTGCAACACAAGAAGATGGAAGTGTAATAATGCCACAATTTACAAACATGACTTCAAACAAACATGTAGTAGTAACATACAGCAATACAGCATCAAGTATATTAATACACCATTATATAGATGGAACAACAACATCAGTAGCACCAGACGAAACAAAAGCAGGAACAATAGGAGCAAACTACACAACAGAGCCAAACATGGACTTAGAAAGATATGAACTTAAAAAAGACGAAGCGGGAGAATACGTAATACCAAGCAATGCAAGTGGTATATATGAACATGACATACAAGTAATAACATATTACTATGTAGAAAAGAAACTTCCATTAATAGTACATCACTACATAGAAGGAACAGAAGAGCAAGTACCACTAGCAGATGGAAATACAGCACAAGATGTAAGACAAGAAGGACTTGAGGGAGAAGCATATACAACAGAGGCAATAGCACCAGAAATACTAAATGCAAAATACGAATTAGCAACAACACCAGAAAATAGTGAAGGAACATATAAATATCCAGAAGTAGAAGTAACATATTACTATAAAGTAAAAACATATAATATAACAACAAAAGTACAAACACATACAGAAAACACAGAACTAGGAGAAGAAATTCAAGTAGCAGGAGGACAAATTACAGGACAAAACGAAAAACCATATGAAACAGTAGAACATGGAGAAAACTCTGTAAAAGACATAATAGCAACACCAGATGAAGGATATAGAGTAAGCAAAATAACAGTAAATGGTGAAGAAATAGAATTTACACCAAATGAAGATGGAACAGTAAGCCTAGACAAATTCATAAACATGACAGAAGACAAAGAAGTAATAGTAGAATTTGAGCAAATACCAGCAACAGTACTAGTACATCACTATATATACAATAGAATAACAAAACAATATACAGATGTAAAAGTACCACTAGCAGATGGAACAGTAGCTACAGACGAAACAAAAGTAGGAGTAGTAGGACAAAATTATGCAAGCAAAGCAAAAGAAAATTTAGCAGCAAACTACGAAATATATGAAACACCAACAAACAGTAGTGGAAAAATGACAAAAGAGCCAATAGAAATAACATACTATTATGTAGTAAAAGATGCAGAGATAACAAGTAATATAACAAAAATAGGAACAGACAAAATAACAGCAAAAGACGAAGTAGTAAACTATACAGTAACATATACAGCAACAATACAAAACTACCAAGGAACAGCAAATATTACAATAACAGACACATTACCATATGAAATAGACGAGACAAAATCAGACAAAGCAGGAGGAACATATAACCAAACTACAAAAACAATAACATGGAATGAGACAATAGAAAACATAGACACAATAGCAAATGGAGACAAAGAAATAACAATAACAAAACAAATAGCAGTAGTATTTAGTAACCTAAATACAGAAGACAAAACATTTACAAATACTGTAGTAGGAAAAATAGAGTTAGAAGAAACAGAGCAAGAAGATGAAACAGAACCAGCAGAAAAAGAAACACAAACAGAATTCCTAAAAGATGTTACAGTAACAAAAACATGGGATCATACAAACAACATCTATGGAAATCCTACAAAAGTAATAGTACAAGCAAAAAACGGAAATACAGTAGTAGCAGAGCAAGAAATAACAGTAGCAAACAAAGTAGGAGAAAACGAAAATGTATGGAGTTATACATTCACAAATCTACCTAAATACGATACAAACGGAAATGAAATAACATACACAGCAGGAGAAAAAGAAGTAGCAGTAGGAGAATTAGCATACTATGAAGCAAATATAAATGGTCTAAATATAACAAATACATACAAAGGACCAATAATATCTTCAAACAAAACAGCAACAACACAAAACAACTTAAGCTATGTAGTAGAAGGTGAAGAAATAACATATACAGTAACAGTTACAAATGAAGGTGGAGTTGCAAAAGACGTAGTAATCAAAGACAACATCCCAGAAGGAACAACATTTGTAGCAGGAAGTATAAAAGTAAATGGACAATCTAGCTATGAACTAGATGGAAACACAGTAAACTTAAGCACAAAAACAGCTACAGACTTAGCAAATGGAATTACAGTAAATGTACCTGCAAGTACTACACCAGAAGAAGCAACAGAAAAAGTAAATGGACAGGTAACACTAAGCTTTAAAGTAACAGTAAACAACTTACCAGAAGGAACATATACAAAACAAATAAAAAATAAAGCTATAGTAGACGAAGAAGACACAAATGAAGTAACAACAATAGTAAACAAATCAAATGTAACATTTGCAAAAGAATCAACACCTGTAACAGGAAGTAAAGTAAAAGTAGGAGACGAAATTACATACAAAATAAAAGTAGAAAATAGTGGAACAGCGCCAAAAACAGTAAAAGTAAAAGATGAAATTCCACAAGGAACAACATTTGTAGCAGGAAGTATAAAAGTAAATGGAATAGCACAAACTACAAAAACAGCTACAGACTTAGCAAATGGTATAGATGTTACAGTAGAAGCAGCAGGAACTCAAACAGTAGAATTTAAAGTAACAGTAAATGACCTAAATGATGGAGATACAATTACAAATGTGGCAACAGTAGATGATGTAGAAACAAATGAAACTACACATAACTATGTAGAGCCAATAATTGAAGCAAATAAAGAATTTACAACACAAAAATCACAAAGCTATGTAATAGCAGGTGAAAAAATAACATACACAGTAACAGTTACAAATGCAGGAGGATTAGCAAAAGATGTAGTAATAAAAGACAGCATTCCAGAAGGAACAACATTTGTAGAAGGAAGTATAAAAGTAAATGGACAATCAAGCTATGAACTAGGAGAAAACACAATAGACTTAAGTACAAAAACAGCTACAGACTTAGCAAATGGAATAACAGTAAATGTATCTGAAAAACAAGGAGCAACAAAAGGACAAGTAGCATTAAGTTTTGAAGTAACAGCAAATAGATTACCAGAAGGAGTACTTACAAAAGAATTAAAAAATACAGCCATAGTAGATGAAACACCAACAAATGAAGTAACAACAACACAAAACAAAGCAAACATAGAAATATTAAAAGAGTCAGTACCTGTAACAGGAAGCATAGTAAAAGAATCAGATGAAATCACATACAAAATAAAAGTAACAAATACAGGAACAGCTCCAAGTACAGTAAGAGTAAAAGACGAAATTCCAACAGGAACAACATTTGTAGAAGAAAGCATAAAAGTTGGAGGAGTACCACAAGCAACAAAAACAGCTACAGACCTAGCAAATGGAATAGAATTCGAAGTAGAAGCATCAAGCGAAAAAATACTAGAATTCAAAGTAACAGTAAACGACATAAATGATGGAGACATCATAAGAAACAAAGCAACAGTAAACAAAGACATAACAGATACCACATCAACAGATGAAGAAACAAATGAGGTAACACATAAATATGTAGAACCAATAATCACAAGCGAAAAAGCACTAGCTACACAAAACAAATTAGCATATGTAGTAGAAGGTGAGAAAATAACATATACAATAACAGTTACAAATGCAGGAGGACTAGCAAAAGACGTAGTTATCAAAGACAACATCCCAGAAGGAACAACATTTGTAGCAGGAAGTATCAAAGTAAATGGACAAGCAAGCTATGAACTAGGAGAAAACACAATAGACTTAAGTACAAAAACAGCTACAGACTTAGCAAATGGAATTACAGTAAACATACCTGCAAGTACACAAGAAGGAGAAACAACAGAAAAAGTAAATGGACAAGTAGCATTAAGTTTTGAAGTAACAGTAAATAACTTAGCAGAAGGAGAAACTTTAAAACAAATAGACAATACAGGTATAGTAGATGAAGAAGACACAAACGAAGTAACAACAGTAGTAAACAAATCAGACATAAAATTCAGCAAAGAATCAGTACCAGTAAGTGGAACACAAGTACAAAGAGGAGACGAAATTACATACAAAGTAAAAGTAGAAAACAAAGGAACAGCACCAGGAACAGTAACAGTAAAAGATAGTATTCCAGAAGGAACAACATATGTAGAAAACAGCCTAAAAGTAAAAGACCAAACAGGAAAAACAGTAGAAGAGCTAGAACAAGGAATAGAACTAAACTTACAAGCACAAGAGACAATAATAATAGAATTCAAAGTAACAGTAAATGACTTAAATAATGGTCAAACAATAAGAAATGTGGCAACAA
>CANRSN010000045.1 GCA_947642455.1 uncultured Clostridiaceae bacterium | reverse complement strand
GCCAAATGTATGGAACAGATAGTAAGGGAAAGAAATGGGGAAAATTATACAATTTTAATACAACGACGGGAGCAGTAACAAATAATAACTGGAGTGAAACTAATGGAGTAATGAGGATTTCAAGTAATACAGGCTGTAGAGAACCAGATATATTAAAAGATAGAGACAAAGATTCACAGCTAAAGACATATGGAATAGGAGTAAAAAGTATGAATGACTTCAATATGGATTTACAAAAAGAATTTAATAGTATGATAAAAAGTGTAGAAAAATATGGAGGTTTTTATATAGGAAGATATGAAACAGGAAACTTGTCACAAAATATACCAGTAGTAGTAAAAGGAAATACAGATATATCAAATCAAAATTGGTATAAAATGTATGATGGATGTAAAAGAATATCTGGAGGAAATCAGAAAGTAAAAACTGGCATAATATGGGGGTGCCAGTGGGATGCAACATTAAAATGGTTCCAAACAAGCAGTGACGAAAATGTAGTAAAATATGTAATAGACAGTACAGGAATGGGAAACTATACAGGAAGTAAAAAAGCGACAGGTTCAAGTGAAGATTATAAAGTAAATAATATATATGATATGGATGGAAATGTATGGGATAGGACCATGGAAGCCGACAATACCGTCAGTCGTGTTAATCGTCGGTGGCAGTTTTATGGCGTTTCGGGTTCCGACTATCCTGTTTCCTACCGTAGCGTCAACATTCCGTCTGGTGGCTATTCCGACATTGGAGTTAGGGGTGCACTTTATATGTAACGCTGAACGCTGAAAAAAGAGCCCGTAGGGGCTCTGCAAGCAGGAACACATTATGTAAAGAAACAGAGCAGAGGTAAATAGTAAGATTCGAGGGTCTTGCGGTAGCTTAGCTACAGCAAAGGGCTGATTTCGAAGAATGTTAAAATATAACTGTGTAAATTCAAAAATTAAAATTTTGAATTGCACAGTTTTTTTGTGCTTAAAAAGCATTACAAGGAATAATAAGAATAGTAATAAATAATGCACATATAAGTATACCTAGTATAAAATAGGAGGAAGAAAAATACAAAGAATTAGTAAGATATGTAAATGTTCCAATATCAGAAACAAGAGAACATTTTGAATGTAGTAAATGTCAATTATATATAGAATATATGAATTTTATGTTTTTGAAATAATTATAATCAAGAAAAAATAAGAAAATACTAGAAAAATAAAAGAAGAAATGATATAATACACAAAAACGAAGGAATGGTAAAAAAATGAAGAAGAATTATATAATTTATACAGTAATATCAATAATATGTGTTATTGCAATTGCATTAGGAGTGTATTATGAAGTATTCATAAAAAATGATGACATAGTATATACCCCGCAAAACACAGTAGCAAACAATACAATGGATGAGGAAACAGACAATCCAGAACAAATAAGAGAAGAATTTAATAGTTTATTTACAAATACAATAAATTTTCAAAATAATAGAGTACAAAACATAACTAAAACTGATGAATCAAAAGAAATTGTATATGCAGCATATAATATAAAGCAAGAAGTAGAAGGAAAATACAATTTTAATTTAAACATACCAATGGTAAACATTACAGGAGAAGTGCCACAAGAATTTAATACAATTACACAACAAGTATTTCTAAATAAAGCAAATGAAATTATGGAAAATACAAAAGAATACACAATATACAATATAGACTACATAGCATACATAAATGAAAACATATTATCAGTAGCTATAAAATCATCATTAAAAGAAGGAAATGGTATACAAAGAGTAATGGTACAAACATATAACTACAATCTAGAGACTGGGGAGCAAGTTACTTTAAATGATGTATTAAATATAAAGGAAATAAAAACAGCACAAGTAAACCAAAAAATAGAAGAACAAGTAGAAAAAGCAAGTAAAGAAGCAGAAGCACTTTCACAGGCACTAGGGCAAATTGGTCAAACAATATATAAAAGAGACTTAAATAGTGCAATATATATAACAGACAATGTTAGAAACTTTTTATATGGTAAAAATGGAAAAGTATATATAATTTACGCATATGGGAACTCAAGTGCAACATCAGAAATGGATATAATAAAAATAGATTAAAATACATTAATAAAAACAGATGGAATAATAATAGAATAAATACATTAATAAAAAGAGATGAAATAAAAATAGATTAAAATATATTAATAGAAAGAGGGAAAAAAATGATAGATATATTAGAAGCAAAAAAAGCATTTAAAGAATATGTAAATAATTATGATATAAAAAACATAAAAATTGAGAGAAAAATAGCACATACACATAGAACAGTAGAAGTAGCAAAGAAAATAGTAGAGGAATTACAGCTAGATGAGGAAAATAAAAAATTAGCAGAGTTAATAGCTTTATTACATGACATAGGAAGATTTGAACAAGTAAAAAGGTATAATACATATGTAGATAAAAATAGTGTAGATCATGGGGACTTGGGAGTAGAAATTTTATTTGAGCAAGGGTTAATAAAAAAATTTGTAGAAGATAGAAAATATGATAAAATAATATATTTAGCAATTAAAAATCACAACAAATTTAGAATACAAGAAGGATTAAATGAGCAAGAGTTATTACATTGCAAAATAATAAGGGATGCAGACAAAACAGATATATTTGTAGCATTTTTAGAGGAAACAAATAAAGATGGAGGTACTTTATATGACTACAAAGAAATAGGAAAGCAAAAATTAAGTGAAGCTTTATTACAGGGGCTAAGAGAGTATAAGCAAGTAGAAAGAAAATATATGGAAAATGAAATTGATGATTATATAAACACAATTACATTTTTATTTGATTACAATTTTTCAACAGGTTTAAGGATAATAAAGGAAAATAATTATATAGAAAAAATGATAAATGCAATTAATATACATGAAGAAACTAAAGAACAGTTTAATGAAATATTAAACATAGCAAATACATATATAGAAAAAAGAATAGAAAAAGGATGTTAAAAAATGCCTAAAAATATATTAATAACTGAGAAGCCATCTGTAGCGATGGAATTTGCCAAAGTTTTAGGAATAAATGGAACAAGAAAAGATGGATATTTAGAATCTGAAAATTGGATAGTAACTTGGTGTGTAGGTCATTTAGTAACAATGTCATATCCAGAAAAGTATGATGAAAACTTAAAATTTTGGAGATTGAACACATTGCCATTTATGCCAAAAGAATATAAATATGAAGTAATACCAAATGTAGAAAAGCAATTTAATATTATAAAAAATTTACTTTCAAGAGAAGATGTAGAAACAATTTATGTTTCTACTGACTCTGGGCGTGAAGGTGAATATATATATAGATTAGTAGAGCAACAAATAGGGGTTGATGGCAAAAAAAGAAAACGTGTATGGATAGATTCTCAAACAGAAGAAGAAATAAAAAGAGGAATAAAAGAAGCAAAAGATTTAGAGGAATACGATAGTTTATCAGATTCAGCGTATCTAAGAGCAAAAGAGGATTATTTAATAGGAATAAATTTTTCAAGGTTACTTTCTATAATATATGGTAGAAGAGTTGCAAAAGAGATTAATGAAGAAAGAGCCTCTATTTCTGTTGGAAGAGTAATGACATGTGTATTAGGAATGGTAGTATCACGTGAAAGAGAAATTAGAAATTTTGTAAAAACACCTTTTTATAAAGTAATAGGAGAGTTTGGAGATGAAAAAGGTAGTTTTAAGGCAGAGTGGAAAGTGTCAGAAAAATCAGTAATGTTTGAATCAACGAAATTATATAATGAGTCAGGTTTTAAAAAGTTAGAAGATGCGAAGCAATTTATAATTTCTTTAAAAGATAAAAAAGCAACTATAAGTGAAGTAAAAAAATCAAAGCAAAAAGAGAATGCACCATTACTATTTAATTTAGCAGAAATACAAAATGAGTGTACAAAAAGGTTTAAAATAAAACCAGATGAGACATTAGAAGTAATACAAAATTTATATGAGCAAAAATTAGTAACATATCCAAGAACTGATGCAAGAGTACTTTCAACAGCAGTAGCAAAAGAGATTTCAAAAAATTTAAATGGGATAGCAAAAGGTTTTGCAGATGAAGAAATACAAGGATATGTAAAAAAGATGATAGACGAGAAATATTCTACAAATTTAGTAAAAACTAAATATGTAAATGATAGCAAAATAACAGATCACTATGCAATAATACCAACAGGTCAAGGCTACGAAAACTTTAGTAAATTATCACAACTTCAAAAAAACGTGTATAAGTTAATAGTAAAAAGATTTTTGGCTATATTTTATCCACCAGCAGAATATAACAAAATATCTGTAACTGTTAAAATAGAAAATGAGGAATTTAATACAAGTGGAAAGGTGTGTACACAACTAGGTTATTTAGAAATTTTAAAAGATAATAAGAATTCTCAAGAACCAAAAGCAAAAAAAGAAGAGCAAGAATCCACACAAAAAGAACAAGGTGTGGATAACGAGGAGAAAAAAGAGAATAATTTAGACATTTTAAAAGAATTAAAAAAGAATCAAGAAATAAATGTTATAAATTTTGAGACTAAAGATTCTGAAACAAGTCCTCCTAGTAGATATAATTCAGGCTCTATAATTTTAGCAATGGAAAATGCAGGAAAGCTAATAGAAGATGAAGAATTAAGAGAACAAATAAAAGGTGCAGGAATTGGAACAAGTGCAACAAGAGCAGAAATTATTAAAAAGTTAGAAAAGATTTCATATATAGCAATAAATACTAAAACTCAAATAATAACTCCTACTAAAAAAGGTGAAATAATATATGATGTTGTAGCAAGCTCAATGCCAGATATGTTAAATCCAAAACTTACAGCAAGCTGGGAAAAGGGTTTAGATATGGTAGCTAAAAAGCAAATTAATAGTGCTGAGTTCATGTGTAAGCTTGAAAATTATATTAATTCTAAATTTGATAAATTAGTCATAAAATATTAAATAAAAATCCACCAGAGAACAAAATGAGGCATTAAAAGTAACCTAAATGGTAAAAATACTTTAATTAGCCTCTTTTGTAATGGTTGGCTATAAATGAAAGGAATGAATTTTATATGAAGTTAGGAATTGCTTTTGCAGGAGGAGGAGTAAAAGGTGCTGCACATATAGGAGCGTTAAAAGCATTAGAAGAAAACGGAATAAAACCAGAAATGGTATCAGGTACAAGCATAGGAAGCATAGTTGCAAGTTTGTATGCAATGGGATATACAACTGAAAAAATGTTAGAAATATTCAAATATTTTGCAAAAGAGATTATGAGAGCAGATGCAAAATACATGGCAAGCAATTTAAAGAAAATGAGAAATTTATTAGGTTTTGGTTTGCTTTCTGGAGAAAATATAGAAATTGCAGTAAGAGAATGTGCAAAACAAAAAGGAATAAAAAATATAAAAGATATACAAATGCCATTAGCTATTCCTAGTGTAGAAATTTCAGAGAGTAAAAAGTATGTGTTTACAAATATGCAAACAGATGAAGTATATTACATAAATGATGTACCTATTGAAAAAGCAGTAAGGGCAAGTTCAAGTTATCCAGGAATTTTTGCACCATGTGATATAGGATCACACAAATTTGTAGATGGTGGAATTTTAGACAATTTTCCAGCAGGAGAAGTGCGAAAATTGGGGGCAGATAAAGTTCTTACTATTAAGTTTTCTTCAAGTTTAAATTATACACCTAAAAATATTTACGAAGTTGTTTTTAAATCTATGGATATTTTATTTGAAAACAGAGCAGCAGAAGCGGTTAAAGAAAGTGACTTCATTATAGATTTGGATTTATCAGAGGCTAGTGTTTTTAATATAAAAAAGATTGATTATTGTTATGAAAATGGATATATTACTACAATTACTAAAATTAATGAAATAAAAAGAATGCTAAATTTAGGCTTGAAGCAATAAAATGAAGTAACAAATTGTACTTTTCTTGCAGAATAAAATGTTTCACTAAATTACATAAAACTCACCTTTTTAAGAAGAATACATAATATATATCAAAATAATAAAGGAAAGGGTGAAAGAAAATGCAAAGTTACATAATAGAAGGTGGACATAAATTAGAAGGAAATGTAAATATATCTGGTTCAAAGAATGCGTCACTTCCAATAATTGCAGGAAGTATTTTGAATGGAACTGTAAGCAAATTGTATAATGTGCCAAATATTCATGATACACAAATAACATTAAAAATTTTAAAACTTTTGGGGTGTAAAGTTAAAAAAGATGGAAATAAAGTTGAAATAAATTCAAAATTTATGACCAAAAAGGAAATTCCAGAAGAATTGATGAGGCAAATGAGATCTACAGTAATAATGGCTGGTGCTATAATTGGGAGGTTTAAAGAAGCTACATTTTCATATCCAGGGGATTGCGATATTTGATTGATACATTGAACAAGCATAAGATATATTAGTTAAATAAATTTTAAGTTTACAAAGTATGGTTGAAAAATGCAAGAAAATATGGTGTTGTTAATATAATGGCAATAGTCATGTAGAAACCGTTATAAAATTATCACTTAAGGGAGGTATAAACTATGAAACGGTATGAAAAATTTGTGCTTGAGGCAGAGCAAGGGATAAACTTTGAGGTCTCAGAAGGAACAAATGGAGAGTTAATTATCAGAGCACTGAGCATTAACAAAGAGGATATTTGTTCTAAAAACTATGCAAATCCTCCTATTCCAGAAGGATATAAGCATACTGAAGGAGAATGGAACAATGGCTTTGTAATTGAAAAATGTTCTGATGGGAGTCAATTTGTATGGATTCCTGTTGAAAGCTTGGATGCTAACGGAACACTTGATGGAATATTTTTTTCGGAGAAATTTGGCAGACGAAATTACATGAACTATAAATTTTTTGATGATGAATTCAGTGAAGATTTAAATAATGAACTGCTTGAACAATTAGAAAGTGTCAAAAAATATGGGGGATTTTATATTTCTCGTTATAACATTTCCAAAAGTTTAACAGGAAAACCACAGTCGGTAAAAGGCGTTATGCCGTGGGTAAGAATCAATTTTTATGATGCCAAGAAAGTTGCAGCCACTATCGAAGATAATAAAGCAGTTAAGAGTCATCTGACTTTTGGTGCAGAATATGATTCTGTATTAGAATGGTTTATCAAAACGGAAGTTAAAACTCTTGCTGAAATTGAAGACGACTCCACTGAATGGGGCAATCATAAGAATACAGAGAATTCTCCAATGAAAGTAGTTGAAACAGGAAGCAGAGAAGAATGGTGTGCTAATAACATATATGATTTTGCAGGTAATGTGGATGAGTGGACGCAAGAACAGAAAGGACATTTACTTCGTGTCATCCGTGGTAGCAGTTGCAACGATTATGGAAAAAATATTCCTGTCGCTTATCGCTGTCGTAGCAATCCTAGGATACGTTATTACAATACTGGTTTTCGTGTCGCGCTTTGTATTAAGTAGTACTGTAAAATTATCTTAATTTGTTTTTTCAAAGCAGATGGAAGGAGAGAACTTTGAGATTTCAGAGTTCTCTTTTTTCATATATTAGGAAAATATAACAATTCGTTATACTTTCCTGGTATATAAAAGCTTCGCAAACATTGTGCACAAATTAAAAAAAAAATTTGGCACAGAACAAATTCACGGAAAGCCAAAGAGAAAAGTTAGAGTTATGCTAATTTAAAGGCTTTTCGATTTGTTCATTTACATCTTCATAACTCATTTTTTAGTATGCCGAAAAAAGATCATATTTATTTATAATGAGAATACTCTTTTAGAGAGGTGGTGTACTTGAATGAAGAAATAAACAAATCAAAAATACATAAAAATAAAAAGGATAAATTACCATTTGCAGTATTTATAAGTCCTATGAATAAAGAGAAAGTAAGTAGTCAAGATTATAAAGAAATATTTACTGATATAATTTCAGATAGAATAAAAGAAAAATACAAATAAAGAACAAAACAAAAATTCGCAAAAGCGTTGAAATATTTTTGAGTTTATGATATAACTAATATATTAAATGAAATAGTATAAATTTAAAGAAAATTCAGTTGTTCGGAAAATCCGAACAGTTGAATACATTATATAGAAATTATCATTTTGCCAACATCTGCAAAATGATTACAAAAAATATTTTATAATGAATGGAGAAATAAAAATGCAAAAAAATGAAAATAATATAATAATTTATCAAGATGAAGATGGTGTTACTAAAATTTCTGTAAAATTTAACGATGAAGATATATGGTTAACACAAAATCAAATTGCTGAAATATATAAAACTACACAAGAAAATATTTCAATGCATATAAATCATATTTATAAAGATGGTGAATTAACTAATGATTCAACTAATAAGAAATTCTTATTAGTTCAAAGTGAAGGAAATAGGCAGGTTAAGAGAAATATTGACCATTATAATTTAGATATGATAATTGCATTAGGATATAGAGTACAATCACAAGTTGCAACAAGATTTAGAATATGGGCAACACAAAGATTACACGAATATATGCAAAAAGGTTTTACAATGGATGATGAAAGATTAAAACAAGGTGGAAATAGATATTTCAGAGAATTATTACAAAGAATTAGAGATATTCGTTCTTCGGAAAGAAATTTTTATCAGCAAGTTACAGATATATATGCAACTTCAATAGATTATGATCCACGTTCTGATTTGACTAAAAAATTTTTTGCAACAGTACAAAACAAACTTCATTTCGCAGTTCATGAACATACTGCAGCGGAATTGATATATGATAGAGTGGACAATGAAAAGCCTTTTGTGGGAATGACTAATTTTAAAGGAGATTATGTAACAGTTGATGATGTGAAAATTGCTAAAAACTATCTTTCAGAAATAGAATTACAAAGATTGAATTTGCTGGTTTCACAATTTTTGGATTATGCAGAATTTCAAGCATTAGAACAACGAGCAATGACAATGAATGATTGGATAGATGAATTAGACAATCAAATTGTGCAAAATAAAAGAAAACTTCTTGAAGGAAAAGGAAAGATATCTCATCAAGAAGCAATAGAAAAAGCAGAAAAAGAATTTGAAATATATAGAGATAGAGAAATGAAACAATTAGAAAGTGATTTTGATAGAATGATAAAGATGTTAAAAGATAATAATAAAGATAATTAACGAACACGTTACAATTTGTAACGTGTTGAAAGTCAAATGATTATTTTATAATAAACTTACCATTTTTATAAACTAAAGTATCTCCATTTTGGGCATCTTTGGGAATGTCATCTATGGGGATATTTTCTGATTTGTTAGTATTTAGATTCCTACAAACTGCGAAATCTATACCAATATCAGAAATCTTATAATATTCTGGTAAAACATTTATTTTTGAATAAACAGTAGCATAACTGCATTCACTTAAAAGCTTATCAATATCATTTGCGTTTGCTGAAATTCCTGTAGTATCTACACGAAAATCTTTTGAAGAAACTTTTTTTATAGCTTCTCCAACTTCTGGATTTGATTCTTTTAAGTAGGATTTAGGAATATTATATATAGTTTTAGAAGAATAATCAAAGCAAACAGCGAAATTTCCCTCAAATTTTGCAAAATGCAGATTTGTATTATCAGGTAAATTTTCTAATATTTTATCATTTGATTGTAATTCTAAATAGTTTTGCAATTCATGAATAAAGTTATCAACTAAACTACCATTGATATTATCATGAATTTTATTATGTAATAAATTTAAGCTATTTAATGAAAAGTTAAAAAAATCGTTCAAAATAATTCCTCCTTATGGTATAATTTGTTTGGTGGTAATAATGAAAAAGTTAAAAAATGTAATAATAACTATAGTACTGATAATGTGCATAAACAATGTTAGTTTGGCACATGGTGGTAATATTACGGGTTGGAAAGATAAAAATTCAAAAAATATAACTGAATATAATGGACAATATTATGGCTATCACAAAGAAAATGGAGTAATCCATTATCATCAAGTAAAATGGAATGAAGAAAATCAAAAATGGCAAATTATTGCACCAGCTATATATTATGATGAAAATTTTAATAAACTAGAAAAAGATACTGCTACTGAAACAAATAAAATTAAGGTAGAATTAGTGGCAACAGTTGATGGAGATACTGCGAAATTTAAGATAAATGAAGAACAAATTACTGTAAGATTTTTAGGAATTAACACAAAAGAAACAGTAGATCCTAAAAGAGGTGAAGAAGCTTGGGGAAAAGAGGCAAGTGATTTTACGAAAGAAAAACTTGGAAAAGCTACTAAAATTGAATTAGAATTTGATGATATAGCAGATGAAAAAGATAAATATGATAGATATTTAGCTTGGATATGGGTAGATGATGAATTATTGCAAAATTTATTAGTTGAAAATGGATTAGCAGAAAACTATATGTTACAGAATAATTATAAATATGCTGGAATGTTACAAGAAAGTGAAGAAATTGCAAAAAATAATAAATTCGGGATTTGGAGTGAAGAAACAAAGGATATACAAAATAATGAGAACGAAAATAAAATAATAGAAAATAATCAAATAAATACACAAAATAATAATTTGTTATACACAATGATAGGGATTTCAATCATATTAATTGTTAGCATATTTAATATAGCACATAATAGGAAAAAAAGAAAGTAGTCATAATAAATTTTATAAATTAAATTACATAAATTACCTATTTTATGCTAAAATAAATGAGGAGGAGAAAAAATTAATTGTAAATCAATTAAAGCAGTTAGCAACAGAAGTAACAATTGTAAATTATAAAGAAAAAGTTGCATAAAAAATACTATCTACTTACAATAGTTTAATAAAGTTATTTTAAAAAATTAAATAGTAGTTACAATTCACAGTTTATAAAATTATATATTTTAGGCAATATAATATTTATTTTAACGGAGTTTTTTACTGGCTTCGCCAATCGCTCTGGGTCATGTCCACTCTGGGAGCTTCCCTGCGCAAAACTTCGTTAAAATAAATATTATATTGCCTAAATAGAAATTGAGCTGTGAATTGTAACAAATAGTAATAAAAAGGTTCTAAAATTTTAAGAATATTCTTGAAATTGTAGAACTTTTAACGTATAATAGCAACAATACAGCACTGTACAAAATAAAATGTTATTGATACATTGCGAAAGAGGAGGTAATCTATGAAAAAGTCTAATGCAGAGAAAAAAGTAGTAATCTATTGTAGAGAAAGTAGAGATGACTATGGAGAAAACTATGAAAGAATCGAAACACAAAGAGACTTACTAATAAAATACTGTAAAAGTCACGGTTACACAAATATAGTAGATATTATAATGGATGATGACAAAAGTGGAACAGATTTTAGCAGATTTGATGACATAAAAGAAAGTGCCAAAAACAAAGAAATAGATGTAATTGTTTTTAAAAACTCTGCAAGACTTGGAAGAAATCAAAGAGAAGCATTAGAATTTGTAGAATAC
>CANRSN010000044.1 GCA_947642455.1 uncultured Clostridiaceae bacterium | reverse complement strand
TTTTGCAAACTCTACAGCTGTAGCCTTTCCAATACCTTTACTGCTTCCAGTTATCAATACAACTTTTTCCATCTCTTACTCTCCTTATCATTATGCTGTAATTCTATCACAGGTTGACAATTTTTACAATAAAATCCAAAAATAAAAAACATATAAATAAACTATGGTTTTCATAATCTATTCATATGCTCTTTAGTAATTCTTATATTTATCTTAATTCATTAAAAAATCTAATATATTCATTCCTGCATCTGTTCCTGTTTTATAAATTTCAGTATATCCACATTTAGTACAACTGACTGTAATAAATTTCTTATTTTGTATATCAAATAATTTTGAAAAATTTCCACCTGTTGCTTGAAATTGGTCTTTTTCAAATTCTGTATTTCCACATTTTACACATTTCCATTCTGACATAATAATTATCACTCACTTTCTCTTATAATTCATAAATATTATTTTTTAGTATTATTTGTTTTTCCTCTTTTGCAAATGTTATTTTTTGTTAGTTCATAGCTTTGCTCAATTAATTCTTCTACTAAAGAAACATCTACTTTGTCATCTATAATAATTGTATTCCAATGTTCTTTGTTCATATGATAACCTGGTATTATATAATCATAAGAACTTCTAAGTAGCTCTGAATATTCTGGATTCGTTTTTACATTTAGATATAACTTACCATTCACATTCATTATTAGAGCAAACCATTTTTTATTATATAAATGTTTCATTGTTACAGAAGTATTATCATCTGGAAATGGATAATCTTCATAAGTATCCTGCAAACTTAAACTATATTTTATTATATCTTCTCTGTTCATCTTAATTTCCTTTTACTAAAGTATTATTTCATCAATATTTTACATTCTATTTCTGGATGCACTAATTTTGAAAAATCTATTGCATCTTTTTTTGTTCCTACTACACTTCCATAATGTATAGGTACTGCTATTTTAGGTTTTATTTCATTTATTAAATATGCTGCTTCTTTAAAATCCATTGTATATGTTCCTCCTACTGGAACAAGTGCAACATCACATTTTACTTTTTTATTTTCTTCAGTTATATCTGTATCTCCTGCAATATAATATCTAGTACCTTTTATTTGTATAACATAACCTACCCACTCATTTTCTTTTGGATGAAATTGCTTACTTGTATTATAAGCTGGTACTGTCTCAAATTCAATACCTTCTACCATATATTTCTGATTTGGTGCTACTGTAATTATATAATCTTGTCTAAATCCTTTTCTTAACACTTTTGTTAATAATTCTTCTGGTACTATAATAACTGTATCATCCTTTTTCACTTTTTCTATATCTTTTTCTGAATAGTGGTCGTAATGGTCATGTGTTATAAATATTATATCTGCATCATTGTAATTTTCATCTATTTTAAATGGATCTATATAAATTACTCTTCCTTTATTTATTTTTATACTGCTATGGCATAAAACTTGTATATCTTCTAGCATATAATTTCCTCCTCTTTTCTATTCTAGTGGAATTATATCACAAAAAATTTAAAAAAACACAAAAAAATCCAAAGTAATTTACAAATGTTATAACCTTACTTGCAATTAAGCAATTAATGTCTTTTTCAGTACAATTAGTGAACTAATCTCAACTCTTCTATATTTAGTTTGTCTAAATATGTTTTTGGATTGTACTCCAGTAACACTCCACCTATGTCAAATATTATATTTCTAATCATTACATCCTCCTATCATTAATTTTACTACACATAACTTATGATTAAATTGTGTTTTTATTATTTCTAACTAATCCCCAAACATATTTTTCCTACTATATTTTTCACAATTCAATTCTTCTTTTAAATATATACATTCTTGTAAATCTATATCATTCATATTTGCTAAACAAACTATGTAATATAACACATCTTGAAGTTCTTCCTCTATGGTTCCTTTTATAGATTCTCCTTTTTCCATCCTTTTGTTTTTTCTTATAACTTCTGCCAGTTCTCCTACTTCTTCCATTAATTTTAACATATATTTATCATTTGAATTATTCTTGTGGTCTATTCTTTTTATACATTCTTGCAATTTTCTAATAGTTAAATCATTTTCCATATTTTTAACCTTTCTTTTTACTATATTTTATAATCATAATCCCATAAACTTAATTTTCCATTTATTTGTATTGGTTCTATTTCTTCTACATTTTTATTTTAAATCCATATCCATCCTAATCACTTTTCGTTACTAATCCTCTATATTTTGTTTTCCATGTTCTAAATTCATACTCTTTATAGCCTTTGGCAATTAGAGTTGCCCATGGTTGTTTTATAGTTATAGCTTTCATATTCTTCCCCTTAATTTGTCAGATTGTTTATAACAAATCTAAATATTTTACTATTCTGTTCTTCAATAATTAGTATTTCTAGTCAAATGATATGGCTTCAATTCTACATTTTTATTTTTCCCTTGACTCCATATATAATCATTAATATCTATTGAAAAAACTTTGTTGTCTAATTTTTTCTTTATTAAATCAATTACTATAATCATATTAGCTCTTATTTCTATTTCATATTCTGAATTTACTTCTATTTCTTTTCTGTTATCTATAATATAAGATAATTCATCACTATATTCTAATATTCCTAAGCCCCTCATTACTTGTGGAATCTTATAATCTGCACAACCTATTAAATGAGAATAGTCCACCCTTATTTTTTCTTTTAACTCTCTTATATGCAATATATCTGATGTTAAAAGCTGTGCCAACTTATAAAAATAAATATCCTCATCTTCATATATTCTTTCATCTTTAAAATTTTGAAAATAATTTACAATAATATCAAACAATTCTGTATCAGTATTAATATTTTTTATAAATTCATAAAAATTTCCATTCATTTTTTCATTAACTATTCTGCTAACACTTGTTATAATCTTATATCTTTCTTCAAACAATGGAATCTCTGTATTTCCTTTTAATATTTTTCTAAATTCTTCTTTAGTTATATTAGAAAAGTCCGTAGTATTTTTATCTTTTACATACTTTAATATTGCATATAACAATGCAATACTTCCATCTTCTTTCCCATCATTTGTATCTATTGTCCATTTAGGATTTCCCCAAAACGAAAAATCTATTGACTCATATACTAATAAAAAATTTATTATTGTTTCTGTTGATAAATCCAATAAATTATATGGAGAAAAGCTTAACCAATGTTTAGTTTCTACTTTTTCAATCCTTTTTATAAATTCATTTAATCTCGTTTCATTTATTTTAACTGATTTCGAATTATTAGAAACGAATTTGCAACTTTTTATTATTTCATTTAACATTATAAATCTCTCCGAATTTCACTATATTTAAATAATTCATTTTATTTATATCACAACTTTACAATTTTTCATAGTGTTTTGCCAATATTTACAAAACATATTTATCCTTACATTTGCTTAATTGCAACAAAATCTCCAATAGAAATAATGTCAAGAGCGAGTGTATCAAGTTTATTTACTCTTGATATTATTTTTATTGGAGGTTAAATTTGATATGCAAATGTATAGGACGATTTTTCTCATTTTTTCGTCCTACAAATGTTTATAAGCCGAATTTCTTCAATTTTTCGTTCTATAAAAAAATAGACATCAATTTGTAAATTTATCCTTACAATTTATTTCTGTTCCATTTTTACATATAAACCTTATTGTATATGGATTTATTGTACCATCTTCTAATGTTTCGCCTATTACTACTTTATCAATTAAACATTCAAACACATCTTTATCAAATTTTGACATTATATCTATAGTTTTAAATAAACTTTTAAACTTGTTTAATCTCTGTTTAATGCTTTCTGTTCTATTTGTTTCTTTTAGTAGGTCTTCTATTTTTTGTTCTATTTTTAGTAAGTCTACATTTAAGTTATCAAATTTTTCTGTATATTGTTCTTTATTGATTTTACCTTCCATTGAATCTTGTATCATTTTCATAAAGTTTGTTCTTTTAAAATCTAATGTGCCAGATATTGCTTCATCTGCATATATTCCTGCAAATTGCCATTCTGATTTACTATTTATTTTTTCATCATAATACTTTAATTGTGATTGATAACTATTTAGTTGTTCTTCACCCGCTGTGCTAACTCTACAATATGCACAGACTCTTAGTCTTTCCTTAATTGTTGTTCCTGTTGCTCTGTTAATTCTTCCGTTTGTTTTCTCTATGACTTGAATTTCCATCTTTCCTCCATTCCTCCTAGAGATAAAACTTAATAATTTTATATCATTTTTTCAGTAAAAAGTAAATTGAATTTACAAAAGTTTGTAATCTTTTAAGATTTTTCTTTTTATTTCTTGTTGTTCTGCTTCTGCTATTAAGTTTTCTCTAAACAAATTATTTAATAGTGATAATTCCATGCTACAATTTAGCATAGTATTATCTTTTAGTTGTTTAGAGTTATCTACTTCTATTTTATAATCATGTAACATGAAATTGCTCCTTTTCTTCAAATTTGAAAAAGAAAAAGAGCAGAGGAATTAGTTTTTAATCTAATCTCTTTGCTCTTTCTTTTCATGCTATCATTATATTATCGTGTTTTTATAAAATCAATTCCCTTTTTATTCCCTATTTTCTATTTCTAATATAATTTTTAATAAGTACACTAAGTGAACTAATAGTTGAATAATATAAAATTGCAAGTTCACTCGGTGCACTAGAAATATATAACAAAAGTTCACTAAGTGTATTTGTAAATTTTACTTTATCTACACATTCACTAAATGAACTATTTTCTAAAAATCAAGTACACTTGGTGAACTAAATTCAAAATATTTTATAAAAATCGAGTACACTCGGTGAACTTTTTCAAATTTTTAGTTCATTATTTTTAATTTCAACGAAGAATAGCAGGTTTGAGCCAGTTCACCGAGTGAATTTCTGCATCATATTTGCTTAAAATTTTTGTTTCTTTATTAACTCTTGAAGGCTTGACCTTCAATATGTATAGGCGATATGTTAATACCGCTTTCCTGCCCTCATTTACAATGAGACATTTTCTGTTTTAACAGTACTTATGTCTACTTAATTAAATATACTTATCCTTAAATCCTCTTAATTGAAAAAGAATGTGCTTTTAAAATTAAGTCAAGGTTGTGCGATAGCACATTCACTTTAACCTTGACTTGATTTTATAAAGCACATTAGAATTGTATAGAGGATTTAATCTGTCTTTTAGTAATTATTAATTCCAATTTAGTAATTCAACAATTTCATCATGAATTTTACCATTTGTTACAAGTAAGGTATCTATATTATTTCTTTCTTTTTCCTTTAAATTAGTAATAATCCCTCCTGCTTCTGCAACAAATAATTTTCCAGCTGCTGAACTTAATCCAACACTTGGTTTTACATTTAATACTCCATCTATTTTTCCTGATGCACACCAACACAATTCTATTGCTCCAGAAACAATTAATCTAAGTCCCCTTACTTTTGGAGCTAATTTTTCTTCTACATTTAAAACATCTTTTATATGTTCATTACTATAATGAGGAGTTAAACAAAAAGATATTATACTATTATTTAATTTATCATTATTAGAAACTTGTAATTTCTTTCCATTGCAGAATGCTCCTTTTCCTTTTATTGCATAATAAATATCATTCTGGCTATAATCAAAAACAATCCCTAATATTGTTTCATTATTTTTCTTCAAAGCAATAGAAGTTGAAAATAATGGTAACCCAGATGCAAAGTTAATCGTTCCATCAATTGGATCTATAAACCATATATAAATCAATTGCCGTAACAATATCGTTACCTTTTTTATTCTTTATCTCCATTTCTTTTATATTTTTAGAATTATTATAAACTTGCAATACTTCCTCTTTTATACTTTCAATTAAACTAAAGTCTATATTCATAATTCCCTCCTATTTCTTGTTATATATTTTTGATTCTTATGATTTGGTTTTTCTGGTATAGTCATCTGTAACAATTCTTTTTCTAATAAAGGTTTTAAATATAACATTGTAAAGTTTCTTGCATGTTTATATTCCATGTATTCCATTATTTCTTTTTTGCTATGTGGTTCTTTACAAAATTCTAATATCTTTATTTCTTGTTCATTTAACTTAGTCGGTTCTTGGTCGGTTCTTGGTCGGTCTTTCATTTCATTTTCAAATCCATCATGCATAAATATTGTTGTAATAAAATAATCTCTTGTATCATTTGTCTCGAACTCTGGCTCTTTTGAACCATTGTTTTTTAATACTCTTTTTATTTTAGGAACACCTGTATTTCTACCTTCTGTTAATTTTAATTCTTTTAAAAATTCTCCAATTCTACGATTTCTATATTTTCTTGCTATCATGTTTTTATCTTCAAGTGATTTTTCACTAATTGAACGATCTGGTCCTGGGTAGCTTACAATATGAATTCTGTCTTCCATTATTCTTACTTCTACTGGCTCTCTTACATCATATCCGCCTATGATAAACTGCATTTACTAATGCTTCTTCTATTGCCTGATATGGATAATTAAAAAATCTTACCGCTTCTGCTTGTCCATCTATCTTTAAAATCTTTTCTACAATAACAGTATTTTTGATATATGTTAAAGCACTCTTTATCATACTATCTATTGGTCCTTTAAATATTTGCTCTGTCATATCATCGCCTTCTGGACCATTTCTTAAATCTACTACTTCTATTTGCGAATATGGAAAGAATTTTTGTGGTTCATCATTGAAAAACATTAAGCCAACATTTAGAGGTTTCATATATTCTGGTGTTCCATCTACAATTCTCATACTTTTGCACAAATCCATAAAATCCATTGTTTCAGATTCTTTTAATAAATCACTTTTAATTTCATACAAGTAATTTTGAATTAGTGGCAATTTTAAATCTCTAATTTCTGCTTCGTGATTCATTCTATCGTCAAAAGGTATTGTTCTTGCGATATCATATAATTCTTTTTGCTCTATCTCTGTTGCTTTTACTGTGCTTGACATTTTTCTAATATAAAATGAATATCCTTTTGAAAAGTCTTTATCCAATGTTGTTGGACATTTATATGGTCTTGTTTGTCCTCCAAAACACCATACTACTAATATATTTTTTCCTTTATATTGTGCAACATCTACTATTGGTGTATATGATGGTTGAATTAGCTTACATTTTGCTAATAATTCCTTTTGAATTTTATCTATTTCAGATAATTCAAGTCCTGTTATTGGTATTTTAGGTCTGCCATTTTCTTCTTCAACACCAATTAAGATATATCCTCCACCCCGGTTATCTATATCATTTGCAAATGCACATATTGTATGTAGTATCGGTTCTGGATTCCAATTTTTCTTTAATTCTAATCTTGCATTTTCTACAATGTTTTCATTTAGTATATTTTCTATACTTGTAGGTAATTTCATACTTTTACCTCTTTAATTTTTGCTTTATTCAATGTTTTTAATAATCTTTATTATACTTTATCAAAGTTTCTTTTAGCCAATTATAAACTCTTATAGTTGATGAGATACTAACTCGTTCATTTACACTATGGCAATTATCAATTGTTGGAGCAATCGTACAAATATCTAAATTATCTATATTACTTGATATTATTCCACCTTCCATACAAGCATGAATTTTTTTAACAGTTGTTTCTCTATTATATAATTCTTTATATGTATTTGCTAGTAATTCTCTTATATATGACTTTTCTTTATATGGAAAGAAAGGTTTTTTTACATCTAAATTAAACATCAAATTGTACTTATTACACAATCCTTTTATTCTATCTAGTTGCTTTTCTTCTTTATACTCATCAGAACTTCTTACACTCATACATCCTATTGTAATTATTCCATTAGATAAATCATTTTTCTCTTTTAATACTTTTTCTCCATATTCAAAAGCAAGCATTCCTTTAGAAACAATATCATATAGTTCTTTCCCTGCATCTGTCAGTTTTACTCCATCTTTTTCTCTATTAAATAGTTTTACATCTAGCTGATTTTCTAAATTTAATATCTGTGTGCTAATATTAGGAACAGACAGATTTATTTTTTCACTAGCTTCAGAATAGCTTTTTGAACTTGCAACTGCACAGAATATTCTATATAAGTTCAAATTGATATTACTCATAATACCCCCTATAATACTTTCGATAATTCTATTTCTGCTTTCTTTATAAAATAATCATTAGTATCTATTGGAATCTCTAATTCTTTAATCTTTTGCTTTATTTTATCTATAGTATCAAATTCAGTATTTTCTTTTACTGTTTCTACTTCTATTAACTGATCTCCATCTCTAATATCTTTTATTGCTATTTGTAGTCCCTTTTTTTCATAAACTATATCATTTTCTTTTATATTCATTAGTTCAACATATCCAATTGCTTCTATAAATGTTTTTCCTGTTTCAGCATTTAAAATTTCGCAATCAACTTTACTTTGCTTTAATATATTTCCTTTATCATCTATTTGTTTATTTTTAAAAGTTAATTTTACTACTTTTCGTTCAGGTATAAATTCTGTAATGTCTCTTAAAAGTATAGCTCTACTCAATATTTCTCTATTACTCATATCTTTTAAATCTAATTCTTTAGGTATAAAATATGTATCATCTAAAATATACTTTTCTACAATTCTAAAACCTTTATTTTCTAATAAATTACAAAGTTCTTTTATACTGCATTTTAATTTTACTGTTATCTCATTACTCATTTTAACTCTCCTGTAAAATATTGTATTTAACACTTCTATATTATACCATGTTATGTTAATTTTGTAAACTTTTTTGCCTATATTTCTTACGGTATATAGCATAAAAGCCAGTAATTAATATTAATTACTAGCCTTTTTGTTATATAATTGCCCTTTTTCTTCTAAAAGTTTAAAATTGCAGCATCTTTTAGATACATTAGATTTAGGATTTTTAATTTTTTCATTATATAGTTTCATTGCACTTTTCTTAATTTTCTCCATTTTATCATTAATTATATTTAATTCAAAACTTAAAAATGATATGTATAATGTTTTTTCTTTATCACTAGCAAAATCTCTATAATTCTCTATTTCTTTATATTTTAATACTTTAACATTTTCATCTGATATTGGAATCATATTATTAAGATTTAGTACACCTATTATCTTATCATCTTGCATTATCTTTATAAAATCCATACCTTCTCTTATTTTATAGTGTTTTTCTTTTGCTGAAGATATTGGAACATAATAGTTAAATTCATTTATAGTTATTAATATTCCTATATATGGTTTTAATTTTGTATTATAATCAATGTTTTCAACCTTTTCATCAAATTGCCTTAGATAATTTACATATTCTTTATCTGCTATATACCATTTTAACTTATTTTCTTTCATTTTTCGCTCCATATATATAAATTTAGGTGGTAAAGTTTCCTCTACCACCTCTTTTACATCCATTTTTTTCTGGAATGGTAAAACCTTCTTTATATGCCTATTTTTGACTGGAATAGTAAAACCACTTTATATGCCCATTTTTGACTGGAATGGTAAAACCTCTTTTATCATAACTGTAAATAAGTTATTCTGTCTTATTATATTCATTATACGCTATTTTTATTCTATTTGTCAATAGTTTCAGATTTTGATTTTTCTTATCTCTGCCCTACATGTAATTTGTTTATCTTCTGTTAATTGTCTTTTCGATACTCTTCAGGTATATATTTCTCATATTTTTCTTGATTATATGTTAGTTGAAGTCTATCTAATAATATTTTATTATATTTTTTTGTTTTCAAATTGTACTCCAAACTCCATAACAACCATGAATAATCATACCATCTATCTCCCAACCCAGAATTATCTAAGTCAATAAATCCTGCCAAATTATTATTATCATCAACATAAATATTCGGTAAGCACAAATCTCCATGCACAAAATCATTTCCTATATTATCTTTTGATTTAAAAGGGCAATTATACTTATCTAAACTTCTTAATGTACTAATTACATTTACTAAAACATCAACTAATAATTCTGGATTATCCATAAACTTACTATGAATTAAACTATAACCTTTTATATAAGTTCTTAGATAATAACACTTGCCATTCTCTTCTAAATAACAGATACTTTTGCTACATGGAATATTACATTTGTACAAAAAATCTATTCTCTCTTTTTCATCAATTAATCTCTTTTTATCTTTTGAAATTTTTAATATATATTTATCTTCAAAAACATACACTTCGTCGTCACTACGTCCAACATTATCAACAGTATATTTTATATCTTTTACTATTTTCTCTATTTTTTTAGGAAACATATCATCCCCCCTATAAATTACTATCTTGTGTTCCGATTATATCATAAAGGACAAGTGATTTTCAACTTAATTACCTGCCCTACTTATTGTAATTTATCTTTTTCTTTTCATAATATTTAAACTATATATTCCTAGTAATATATAAGTTGGTAAAATGATATATAAACTTATATTTGGATAAGTTGTTATTGTTGTAAAACAATATGGTAAGGCACATACATTTATTATAAAATGCAAAATAATTGGTAACCATAAGTTGTTAGTTTTCTTATATATCGTTCCAAAATATATTCCCATAGCAATAGTCCATACTACTTTTGTAATTATAACAAGTAAAGGTTGCCCTAAAACACCAAATATATGCCCTAATCCAAAAATAACAGATGATACAATAATTGCTATAATCGTATTGTTTCTTTTTTTATAGCATACTTTTTCAATAAGATTTAATAATAAGCCTCTCACATATAATTCTTCAACTATTGCAACACCTATATAATATATAATTCCTTCAATTAAAACTTTCCAAATTGTTGGATTATAATTAAAAGGTTTTAAGCCTATATAAAATGCTATTCCTGATATAACACCTACAATAATTCCTACTATTCCATATTTTTTTAGTCCACTTTTCAACTCTTTTTTATTAAGTCCTAATTTCCAATTAGGACAAAGATACTTTAGTGTAAAAAATGCAATTACTCCAATAATTATAAAGTTAAACATCAAAGTCCAATAAAATGGTGTAATATCTAAAATTTCAATATTTATAAATAATGCACTAGGTAGTCCACTTATATCCATAAATGCTAATAATATTGTGAGAATGCCAATTATAATTAACTCTTTCCTTTTCATACTTACTCTCCTAAATTGTAATTTATCTAATTAACCTTTTTATATATTCATCTGTATTTTCTCTAAAATAACAACAATGACCTAATGAATCAATTTTGATAAATTCACTATTTTTATATTTTTTAATTCTAGGTAAGCAAAGTCTTGCTATATCATTTGCACCATAAACAAAAGTTATTTTTCTCTGTGAATCATTCTCTAATTTTGGTGCTTCAATATTGTAACAACTTTCTAATAAGTTTTTCAGACTTTCTATTGTTACAATTGGTGCAACATATTGTTGTACTTTTCCCATACCATTAAAGCACTTATTTAATTCTTTAACTGTCTTTTCTGGATGATTTTTTATATTAAGTAAACATTTTTTATATCTATTATAAAAATATTTTTTAATAATGTTTGGAAATTTAAAGATAGGAGCACTATCTACTATTACTTGATTGACTTTATCTTGATTATTGCAAAAATAATGAAATGCAATATTACCACCTAAAGAAAATCCTATAATTGCTTTTAATTTATCAATGTTATTTTTTTTTAGAAATTCATCAATAGTTTTTTCTTCATCTTCCATTGATATATAGTCTGAATCTTCATAATGCCCACTATATGTTGGAATAATCAAATAATATTTATTACTTAATCTATCTATTACAAAATCAAAAAATTTGGCACTTGTAAACATAGGGTGTAATAATAATATCTTTTCATTTTCTTTCTTCCCATAAGTAACTATTTTCAATTAAAATCAACTCCTATCTAAATTGTAATTTTTTATTCAAAATAGTATGTTTCATTTTTATTATTTTGAATTGTAGC
>CANRSN010000043.1 GCA_947642455.1 uncultured Clostridiaceae bacterium | reverse complement strand
TGGGGATGTGAGCAAGATAGAGTATTAATGTGGTTAATAGAGAGTGGAAATAAGACAAAGGAGCAGGTGTGTAAAGATTCAGTAGAGTGGGGAAATTATAGTAATAATGCAGTAGAGTATGTAACAAGTAGTGGAAGTGTAGCAACAGCAAGTGGAGGTACAAGGATCCCAGCAGGGTCAAGTGAGCAGACGAAAGCAAATAATATCTATGATTTAGCGGGGAATGTTAGAGACTGGGGAATGGAGGCTTACTCCACCAACGGCAGGAGGTATTGTGGTGGCGGTTACAACTACGGTAGTACCTACTACCCAGCTAGTGTTCGTAACTACAACAGTCCGGCCTACAGCAACAGCTACTATGGCTGTCGTGCCACACTTTATATAAGGTAGCCCTGACCGAAGGGCTTGTGAGAGGGTGCCTCAAAGGCACCCAAAAATTTGCCTTAGAGGCAATGTTATGTAAATAAAAAAGAAAATTTGGGACGGAGCAAATCGGGACAAAAATGTCCCAAAAGGGACAGACCAATGTAATATAACAAATTGTGCCCTTTTGCTAGTATAGAAACCTTCTAAAATCTAGATGTATGATAAATACAATCAAAAATTTTAGAAGGTAAATTTAGAACGAAAATGTTATATTAACTAAAAATAGAAGAATATAAAATTTATAAATGAATATAAATATAAAAATAAATATTATATTGTCTAAATAGAAATTAGGCTGTGAATAGTAAGAATCTAAAAGATAAAAACAAATTATTATAGGAGGAAAAATTGAAAAATACATTAAAAATAGTATCTGTAATAATAGGAACACTAATAGGAGCAGGATTTGCTTCAGGAAAAGAAATATACATATTCTTTGCAAAATATGGAATACTTGGGATAATGGGAATACTAATATCAGCAGTAATAACAGGAGCAATAACATACAAAGTATTAAAAATAGTAAAACAAAATCAAATAAACAATTATAAACAACTATTAGAACAAATAAATCCAAAAGGACACAAAATAAACAAAATAATAAACATCATAGTAAATGCGTTCTTACTAACATCATTCTTCATAATGATAGCAGGTTTTAGTGCATACATAAAGCAAACATTTAAAATAAATACATACATATCAAGTACAGTATTTGTAGCAATATGCTACATAATCTTAAGGCAAAACATAAAAGGAGTAATAAAAATAAACGAGATATTAGTACCACTACTAATAATATTTATAATATATTTAGGAATAAAAAACCTAGGGTATATTTCAGAAGCAACAATGCCACAAATAGTCGCAGAAAATGGAATCAAAGACATAATAGCAAGCATATTAAGTAGCATACTATATGCAAGTTATAACAGTATAATTCTAATACCAATATTAGCAAACTTTGGCACATACATAAAAGAAGAAAAAACAATAAAAAAAGTAGCTATAATAACAGTAATAGTAATAGTAGTATTAGCACTACTAATATATGGGTTACTGTTAAGAGGAATAAACTATGCAAGTGAACTAGAAATGCCACTAATACAAATAGTAAAAGAATTCGGAAACATATGTAAATTAATATATGAATTTGTAATAATAGTATCAATATACACATCTGCAATATCTACAGGCTATAGTGTATTAGAAAATACGAAACAGGATACAAAAAAATATACAAAACAATATATAAAGCAAAATACAAAGGAAAATATAAAACAATATATAAAACCAGATACAAAGCAAAACATAAAACAAAAAGAAAAGCAAAATAAAAAAATAGTATTAATACTAATGTGCATAACGGGAATAATAATATCAAATATAGGTTTCTCAAAACTAGTACAAATATTATATCCACTATTTGGAATATTAGGATTAGTACAAATATACAAAGTGGGACGGAGCAAATCGGGACAAAAATGTCCCAAAAGGGACAGATCAATGTAATATAAAAGTGGGATAATAAAATTTTTTATTACATTGGTCTGTCCCTTTTGGGACATTTTTGTCCCGATTTGCTCCGTCCCACTTTCTCTTAAGTCCCAGTTTTTCTATTGAATAATTCAAAAAGGTATGTTATAATCAGAAAACAAAGGAGAAACATATGAAAGAAAAAAAAATAGGGATAAATGATGGCGGAGAAACAAGTAAAATGTCAAGAAAAATGTCAAGAAAAATGTCGGATGAAGTATCAGATAAAATGCCAGATAAAATACAAAATGAACAAAAGGAACAAGAACAAAAAGGAGAGATAGAACAAGTACAAATACAAAGACAAATGCAGAAACGAGAGCAAGAGCAAACACAAAGACAAATGCAGAAGCGAGAGCAAGAGCAATTACAGCAAGGAGAACAATGGCAAGAGCAAAGTCAAGGAATAGAGAAAAAAATAAGAAAAATAAATACAAAAAAAATAATAATATTAATAGCAATGTCAATAATTCTAATAATATTAGCAACAATAGGTATATTATACACTAGTAACAAAGAAGTAAGAGAAGTGTTAGATAAATATGTACTAATGAAAAACGTAACACAGTTAAACTTAGACACAATAGAAATAGATGAAAATGCTAGTAATTATATATATGCGTATGACAAATACATAGCAGTATTAAACAATGGAAAACTAACACATTACAGCAACACAGGAAAAGAAGAAGCAGTAGTAACCCTAGAAATAGCTACACCATTAGTAGATGTAAATAATAGATATTTATTAATAGCAGACAAAAACAGTCAGAAAATTTATTTAATATCAGGTGAAAATATAATATGGGAAAAAGAGTTAGAAGGGGAAATATCAAGAATAAGTGTAAACAAAAATGGATATGTAGCAGTAGTGTTAGCAGGAACAAGTTACAGGTCAGTAATACAAGTATTTGATATGTCAGGGAAAGATTTATTCAAAATGTATTTAGGAACAACAATAGCAATGGACATAGACATATCGCAAGATAACAAATACGTAAGTTTTGCAGAAATTAGCACAACAGGAACATTAATACAATCAAGAGTAAAAACAATATCAGTAGAAAAGGCGAAAGAAAATGAGAAGGAAAAAGCATTAGAAGCAATAACATACACATATACAGCACCAATAGAATCATTAATAACAAATATAAAATATGATGAAAGAAACAGATTAGTATGTATGTATGCAAACGAAAGTATACATGTAATAAAAGATGAAAAAGATGAAGAAATAACAAAACTAAAAGAAAATAATAAAAAAATAAGTTTTGGAGGAATACAAATAAATCAAAAAGTATATAGAATAATAGAAGAAACATCACTATTAAAAACAACAAACTCAATTGAAATAATAGGAATAGATAACAAAAGCACAAGTACATATACAATAGATGGGAATGGAACAATAAGAGACGTAAATAGCCATGGAAACACAATAGCAATAAACTTAGGTTCAGAGGTTCATTTTATAGGAATAAATGGTTGGTTAATAAAAAAATATACATCAACACAAGAAATAAAAGACATAGTTATAGCCGACAAATTTGCAGGAATAGTATATAGAAATAAAATAGAGATAATAAATTTATAAAACTATAAAAATGGCGAAATAGAGAAGAGAGAATAAGTATAAGAAAATACAATAGAAAAATAAGAATAAAAACATACAAATAGAAAAGTATTAGTAAAAAACGAAACAAAAATAAATTAAAAAGAAAGGATGAAATAAAATGTCAATAATAATTGATTTAATAATAATAGGGATAATAGGGCTATGTATATTTTTAGGATATAGAAGAGGGCTAACAGGGTCAATACTAAAAATAGTATCATTTATATTAGCAGTAATACTAACATTCATATTCTATAAACCAGTAGCAAGTCTAATAATAGAAAATACTGACTGGGATGAAAATATAAAGCAGTCAATAGTAGGAATGTTAAACAGCGAAGTAGAAGAAAATGGAAAAATAGAAAAAGACAGTACAAACCTGCCAGATGTAATAGTTAATTATGTGAATGAAGCACTAGAGGAAACAGTGGAAAAAACAAAACAGGAAATGCTAGAAGTAGCAGCTACAAATATATCAATAACAATAATAAATGCAGGTGCAGCAGTAGCAGTATTTATAATAGCAAGGTTATTATTAATAGTAGTAAGAATATTTGCAAAATTTATTACAGACTTACCACTTATAAAACAAGTAGACAAAACAGGAGGAATAGCATATGGGCTAATAGAGGGGTTAGTAATAATATGGATAATAGTATCAATACTATCATTTATAAGTCCTTTAATGGAACAAACAGGAATAATAGAAGCAATAAACAAATCTTTCTTAGGAGGTATATTATATAATAACAATTTACTATTAAAAATAATATTTTAAGAAAAAATTAATTGATATTTAAAATATAATTTGGTATAATAAAAAACATATGAAAAAAATAGGAGTGAGAGTGTTGAAAAAAGATGAAATAGAACCTAAAAAGAAGAAAAAAAAGAAAAGTAAAGCGGGAAAAATAATAAGGGTAATATTAATAATCTTGCTAATAATACTAATAGTATTTGCAGGTTGGCTTATAATAGGGTTAAGTCAAAATGGATGGAGTACACAAGGGTTATTAATGACAGTATTAGGTCATAACAAAGAAACACTAAAAAACCTAGACAGAATAAACGTATTAGTAATGGGAGAAAGTGGAGTTGGAGATGGTTATAAACTAGCAGATAGCATAATGGTAGTATCATATAATCCAAAAAATCAACAAGCTGCGTTATTATCAATACCAAGAGACACATATGTAGGTAGTAAAGACAAAAATACAGCAACACAAAACTATTTAGCAAGTTACAAAATGAATGCAACATACAGAAATGGAACAAACATACCAGAAACAGTACAATTAGTAAAAAATATGTTAGGAATAGAATTAAACTATTATCTAATAATAGACACAGACGCAGTAATAGAATTAGTAGATGCAATAGGAGGAGTTACATTTAATGTACCAATAGACATGAAATATGATGACCCAACACAAGACTTGCATATAGACCTAAAAGCAGGGGAGCAATTGTTAGATGGAGCAAAAGCAGAACAACTATTACGTTTTAGGCACAACAACGATATGACAACATATCCAGCAGAATATGGGGATAATGACATAGGCAGAATGAGAACACAAAGAGAATTTATACAAGAAACAATGAAACAATTACTAAGAGTTGAAAACTTATTTAAAATATCACAATTAGTAGACATAGCTTTTAATAACATAAATACAAACCTAGAAATAGACTCAATAAAAGACTATATACCATATGTAACAGAATTTAATCCACAAGACTTAAAAACAGGAACACTACCAGGAGCATCAGAGCAATGTAATGGAATATGGATATATACATATAATAAAAAACAAACACAATCATTAGTAAAAACACTTTTTGAAGATGAAGAAATAATAACAGATGAAGAAGTAGCTCAAAGTGTAGCAGAAGGAGAAAAACCAGCAACAACATCAAAAGGAAGAATAGAAATATTAAATGGTACAGGAAGTACAAGTGTATTAAAAAAAGCCGCAACAGAATTGAAAGAAGCGGGATTCGAAATAATAAAAACAGGAAAATCATCAACAGCATCAAAAACATCAATTGTAAATAGAACAGCAAAACCAGAAAATATAGAAGACGAAATAAAAGAAGCACTAGGGGTAGGAAGAACATCAAATGGAGAAGATAACTCAAATGTAGACTTTACAATAATACTTGGAAAAGACTATGTAGGAAAATAAAAAGCTTTATTAAACATTCAACACAAAATTGGATGGTTCAGCCAAAAAGAGTACAATTTGTTACATTTCACAGATATAACATTCACTTAAGTACTATAATATTTATTATAACAAAGTTTTGCGCAGGGAAGCTCCCACAGTGGACATGACCCAGAGCGATTGGCGAAGCCAGTAAAAAACTTTGTTAAAATAAATATTATAGTACTTATATATTTCTGGTTTTAATTTGTGAAATGTAACAAATTGTACTCTTTTGGCAGAGAATGTTGACAGGTATCTAAAAAGGTGGTATAACTATATAACAATTAAATATCTATTATAACTTTTCAGACTTCATAATAAGAAATAACGAAAATATCTATTTTTTTCTTCTTTTAGCCTTATACTTTTTCTTTTTAACCATCATACGTAAAAAAATCAAAATAAGAGCGAAAATAGCCAAATCAAAAAGCAATCTAAAAAACTCAGAAGGAGCAACATCAAATCCAGCAATTAAATCAGAAGAATACACAACATCATCTATAGTATAAGAAACTTTACCAATAACATCACCCTTAGAAATAGGAGCCAATAAATTATCATTAAGTATAACAGTAGGCTCAATAGACTGCAAGTCAGTAGAATTATTAGAAAAAGCCACTATATCATTTTTAACCACAACATCAAGGTCTTTAGTTTCAGAAGTAGCATTAGAAATAGAAACCTGTTGCAGAATAGAATTTGAATTAATAACCAACCTATTAGAAAAATTATTAAAAGCATAATCAAATAGAGTTTTACAGTCAGTATATCTAGCACTAGAGCCATCATCAAGGTCATCACCATTCAAAATTACAACAATATATTCCATATCATCTTTTTTACTACTAGCAACAATACAATCTCCAGCAGGGTCAGTATAGCCAGTTTTAATACCATTAGCAAATTCATAAAAATACTTTTTATTAGCTAAAAGAGAATTTGTAGTAGAAAACACTCTATTTTCAGGAAAAAGTTCAGTAGGAGGTAAAGTATATTTAGTAGTCTTAACAATTTCTCTAAAAACAGGATTTTGCATAGCATATTTACCCATCAAAGCTAAATCATAGGCACAAGAAAAATGATCCAAATCAGAATTTCCATTAGGGTCAACATAGTGAACCCCATTAGGATTAACAAAATGAGTATTAGTGCATCCAAGTTCAATAGCCTTGGTATTCATCATAGAAGCGAAACTCTCAACAGAGCCACCAACAAATTCAGCAAGAACAACAGCAGCATCATTAGCAGAAGGAACTAAAAGCAAATACAATAATTGTTCAACAGTAAATTGCTCTCCAGGTTTTAAATATGCAGTAGAATAGCTATAAGGAATAGAATTAACAGCATTTTGGCTAACAGTTGCAACATCAGACAAATCACAATTTTCCAAAGTCAAAATTGCGGTTATAATCTTAGTAGTGCTTGCAGGAAATAATCTTTTAGAAGAATTTTTCTCATACAAAACTCTCCCAGAACTAGCTTCCATTAAAAGGCAAGCTTCAGAATAAGTCTGAACATCATTATTAGTAGCAAAGGCAATACTACTAATAATAAAAGAATTTATATTAAACATAAAAATCAAAATAAAAAAAGTAAGCAAAAGTTTTTTTCTCATTAAATTCAATCCCTTCTTAAGCTAAAGTATAAAAACAAATTTAGTTCATACTAAAGCAATATCTCGAATAAAGTATAAAAACAAATTTAATTCATACTAAACCAATATCTCATTATAAATTACGAACATAATAAATCATATATTAAAAATCAAAAAATTTCAACAATTTAAAAAAATATTAAGAAAGTAACAGTAACAATTGTTACAATTCACAGTTTATAAAATTATATATTTAGGCAATATAATATTTATTTTAAAGAAGCTTTTTACTGGCTTCGTGGGTAGCTCTGGGTCATGTCCACTGTGGGAACTTCCCTGCGCAAAACTTCGCTAAAATAAATATTATATTGCTTAAATAGAAATTGAGCTATGAATTGTAACTAACAATTCAATACAATCATATTGCCTATAACAAATAATTTTGCAATAGATGAATTGTTACAAGCAAAAAAGGAGGTAAAGAGTTGGAAATAAATAAAAAAAATATAGCCATAGCAATAATAATAGTTATTATAATTATAGCAATTATAATAACAAATATGACACAAACAGAAGAAAAAGAAGAAGAATGGATACAAGAAACAGAGGTAACGCAACAGGCAGAACCAATAGAAGAGAAAAAAATAAAAATACATATAACAGGTGAAGTAGTAAACAAAGGAATAGTAGAAATAGCTGAAGGAGGGAGAATAATAGACGCAATAGAAAAGGCAGGAGGAACAACACAAACAGCAGATTTAAGTAAAATAAACTTAGCTTATGTATTAGAAGATGGGCAAAAAGTAAATATACCAAGTATAAATGACAAACAACTTGAAAATGAAGAGGACTATATAACGCAAGAAAGTGGAGAAGATATAATAAAAGAAAAAAGCACATCAAAAAAAGCAGAAAAAAAGATAAACATAAATACAGCAAATGAGCAAGAACTACAAAATTTACAAGGAATAGGAGAAGCAATGGCAAAAAGAATAGTAGAATACAGAAAAGCAAATGGTAAATTTAAGGTAATAGAAGACCTAAAAAATGTAAAAGGAATAGGAAATGCAAAATATGACAAAATAAAACAAAATATTTGTGTAAAATAATAAAAAACAATAGACAAAAAAAGTAAGTAATGGTAAAATATTACAAAAAAGTAATAAACTGTAAAGAACAAAGGAGGAATGTTATAAAAAATGAAATTTATAGAAAGAGTAGAACAACTGCAAAAAGAAAATGAAGGAAGCATAGTAATAATAAAAAACGGGATATTCTTTATAGGAGTTGGCAAAGATGCAATAATACTAAACAGAATATTAGGTTTAAAATTAACATGTATGAAACCAGAACTATGCAAAGTAGGCTTTCTAGTAAAAAATGTAGAAAAATACATAAAGCTCTTAACAGAAGAAGGAAAATCATTTGTAATCTACATAAAAAATGAAAAAGACGAGATAGAAGAACTATATAGGTATAAAGGTGAAAACATACAAGAGGCGGAATGTTGCCTAGAATGTGAAAATTGTAAAAATAAAGAAGAAACAGAAAAAGACATATTAGAAAGGGTAAGAAATCTTGGAAAATAAAAAAGAAAATGAATTAACACTAATACCAAAATCAGAAAAATACATAGAATATATGTTAAATGTAATAATGAAAATACCAAGAACAGAAAAATTCAGTATTGGAACAGAATACAAACAGTCAATGTATAAACTAATAGAAAATGTTATATATCTAACAAAAATAGAAAAGGAAGAAAGACTCATAATAATAAACAAAATAGATGCAGAATTAAACATACAAAGAATACTATTAAGAATAATGTATAAAAGTGCGTGGATAGACAAAAAGAAATTTGATGTAGCAATGGATCACATATTTGAAATAGGAAAAATTGTAGGAGGATTAATAAAATATTATGGCAAAAACAATAAGAAATGAATTTGACAAATACTTAACATATGACAATTTAATGAAAGCCCATATATTATCCAGAAAAGGAAAAAACTATAAAAAAGAAGTAATACTATTTAATCTAAAGCAGGAAGAATATATAAAATGGCTATATCAACAATTAAAAAATGGAACCTATAATCATAGTGGGTATAGAGTTTTTTACATACAAGAACCAAAGCCAAGGAAAGTAGAAGCATCAAAATATATAGACAGAATAGTACATAGATGGATAGTAGATAGCTTTTTAGACAAATATTTTATAAGTCAATTTATAGAAAACTCATATGCGTGCATAAAAAACAGAGGAATGCACAAAGCAGCAATAGATGTTCAAAATACAATGAAACATTGTTCAAGAATATGGGATGAATACTATATAATAAAAATGGATATAAGAAAATACTTTCAAAATATAGACAAAGACATATTAATGTCAATACTAAAAAGAAAAGTAAAAGAAGAAAAATTAGTAAAACTATTAGAAAACATAGTATTTTCTAATAGTGGAAAAAAGGGAATACCAATAGGGAACTACACATCCCAGATATTTGCCAATATATACTTAAATGAATTAGACCAATATGTGAAACATAAGCTAAAATGTAAATATTATTTCAGATATATGGATGATGCTATAATATTTGTAAAAACAAAACCTGAAGCAAAAAAAATATTAGAAACTATACAAATATTTTTAGAAGAAGAATTAGAGTTAGAACTAAATGAAAAAACACAAATATTCAAAAGTAAGCAGGGAGTTAATTTTTGTGGATACAAAATAAATCAATATAGAATAAAAATCAGAGACAGAGGAAAAAAGGCAATAAAAAGGAAAATAAAAAATCTAACAAAAGAAATAAAAGATGGAAACTTAACAACACAAGAAGCAAGCAAATATATAAGTGGTCATTTAGGATATATAAAAATTGCAAATACAAAAAACTTAGAAGAAAAAATATTTTATACAGACAATTAAAAAATAGCATATCAAATATATGTTACAATTCACAGCTTATTACCTAAACAGAATGTAAAACTGTAATTGTAACAAGACATACCAAATATAGGGGTAAATCAAAAGGCTAACTCCACCAACAACAGGAGGTATCGTGGTGGCAATTACAACAACAATAGTACCAACAACCCAGCTAGTAATCGTAACAACAACAATCCGACCAACAACAACAACAACTATGGCTGTCGTGCCACACTCTAATATCTTTCCAGATAATTATTTTTAAGGAAGTAATTCAGAGAAGTATTAGATATTAAAGAGGTTTACTCCTTCCTAAGAAAATAGGTAAATATGAATCTAAAAAATATGTATTAGTAGATATTCGAAAATACGTATTTTTTGTATACTAGAAAAAAGTATAGAAATCCTATAATTATATAATATCAAAGAACAACAATTATACTATCATAGAATAAAAAAGACTATGGGAGGAAGTAGTATGAAAATTTTCATAACTAAAGGTGCCTTAAAAGCGAAGCAAGAAAGGAATGGAATTTATTATGAATGAATGTTATTTAATAATACAAATAATAAGTGAAATAAATTTTAAATTTATAATAAATCAAAAACAAAAATCAATAGTGATATTTAAAGCAAAACTATTAAATGATTCAGAAGTAACAATAGTTGCATATGATGAACTAGCAGATTACATATATAAAAATCAGCCAAAGAATATGTGTATAAGAGGTGAAATAATAAGTGAAATGAAAGTTGCAATAAAAGAGATATATAAAAAAACGGGAAATCATTGATTCCCCGCTAATCATGATTATTTAAAGGTCTTCAAGATCACGTAAAAAATGGTTCATAAAGAGATACTTAAGTGAAAGAGAACTAATACTGTCAAAGTTTTTTTTGTAATTATCATATAATGAGTCATAATCACCATAGCTATCAGCATTTCGCATGAATTCAGAAAAATTTCTTAAACTATCTTGTAAATTATCTTTGGTTGTAGAGTTTATCAACCGTAAAAAGATAAAGTCAAGAACAATTTTATCTGCATATGAATAGCGATACTCATATATATCCTGAATAGGTAAGTATATGTTGTCTCTAAATTCCCTAGATATGTTAGGGTCATTAAGTATCTCCTCAAGTAAAGGTTTTGTCATTATACTAAGTGCTTGAATCTCAATAAAATAATCATTGAGGATTGCTTCACGACAATTAAAAATTGCCTGTTGAACTTCCTTAAAGCTGTCATTTGATTTCATACTGTCTTCCTCCTATACTTAAACAATTAGTCTGTTAACAAATTAATTATATCATGTTTTATGTAACCTTACCAAACTTTGTAAAAAAATGACGAACGATTTTTATTGACATAGAGCTAATTTTGTGTAATAATATTATCAACTTAGAAAAGATTAATTCTATAAAATACGTTTTGAGTTAACAAAAATTTTATTAAAGTCAAAATTTTCAGTCAAATATTAAAAAAAATTTTCAAATAATTCTATTAAAGTCAAAAATTCTTCATTCAAATTTATCAAACAAAACGTTATATCAAAGATAAAAAATAATCAAAAACATTGTTTCAAAAAATCAGCAAAAAATTTAAAATATCAAATAAAAAATCCAAAAAAGCAAAAACAAAAAGCAAACTTAAAATTGCAAAATATTAAGTATTATTAAGAAAACGTAAAAATACAAAAGAAAAATAAAGCAATAGGTAAAAAAACACCATTTGCTAAAGAGTAAAAAATATCATAGAATAGGAGTAATAGAATGGATATATGAAGTATTAGATGATATAAAATGGATATTTATAGAATTACCGAAATTTAGAAAGTCAAAGCCAAATATGAATTCAAGAATAAATCAATGGCTAGCATTTATAGATGATTCAAATAAGGAGTTGGTAACAATGGCAGAAACAAAAAATGAAGTATTAAGAGAAGCAAGGAAAGAAGTAACATATCTAACAGGAGACGAAGAAATACAACGTTTGCAACAGTTGAGGGAAAAATGGGAAATGGATCGAATAAGTGAAATAGAATATGAAAAGAAAAAAGCAATAAAAATAGGAGAGAAAATAGGAGAGAAAAAAGGAGAAAAGATAGGAGAAAAAAGAACAAAAATAAAAAATGCAAAAAAAATGTTGGAAGAAAAAATACCAATAGAAGTAGTAATGAGAGTAACAGAGCTTACAGAAGAAGAAATAAGAAATATACAAGAAGTATAAAGAATATATTATAAGTCACAGAAAGGCAATAAAAGTAAGAAAAGAAAAGCCAATATGTTTTCCATGTAATGAAAGTCATATAAAATAGCACTTACAAGTGCTAGAATAAACATATCTGTTAATGTACAATAAAACAATATAGAAGAGTAAATAAAAATATGTACAAAATATTACAATTAAAATGATATATGACATACAACAAAAGAGGGATGAAAGGTTAGAAACTAATTAAAATTTTGGTATCGTAAAACTTTATAAAAAGTATAGGAAAAATATAAAAAGCAATATTTCATAAAAATGAAATCATAGCCCAAAATTAAATATATCAACCTAAAAATCCTTAGGAAAGGAAAAGGATAAAAGATGGAAAAAAGAGAAGAAAAAGGCTATATAAAAATATGTATAGGAATAACAGTATTAGTAATAATATTTGCAATAGTAGTATTAATAATGGCAATAAATGAAGCAGGAATCAAAAATAAAGATGAAAAGGTATTGCAAAGTGCAAAAATAGAAGAAAGCAAACAAAATAAAAATGAAGAAGTAAAAAAGGCAGAGGAAAAAATAATAAACTTAGAAGACAATGAGTACATGCATGTA
>CANRSN010000042.1 GCA_947642455.1 uncultured Clostridiaceae bacterium | reverse complement strand
TTGGAGATGTGCTAATGGGAAAAACATTTACAATAGATCCAATATCACATAAAAGGTTAAGTAATCTAGGAGAAGTAGACAAGCATTATTTAAAAGAACACCATGAGCCAATTATTAGTAAAGAGTTATTTGATAGAGTGCAAGAAATAAGAACAAAAAGAGCGGGTAACAGAGAAACAGGAAGAAGAAATGATAACTATAGCAAAAAGTATACTTTTAGTAGTAAATTATATTGTGGATTCTGTAGTAGTTTACTAACAAGAAGAAACTGGAATGCAAATAGGAACTGTGCAAAACCAGTATGGCAATGTATCAAAAGAGCAAAACATGGAAAAGAAGAATGCCCACATTGTAAAGCAATTCCAGAAGAAATACTAGAAGATTGTTTTGTACAAGGATATAGAATACTCTGTAATGATAATCGAAAAGTAGTAGAAAACTTTTTAGACAAAATCGAAAATGTCTTAAAAGAAAATACTACAGAAACAATGGTAACAAAACTAGAAAAAGACAAAGAAAAAATAAACAAGAAACTTGCTAATTTATTAGAGTTAAATTTAGAAGGCAAAATCAATAAAGAACAATATACAGAAAAATTTGATAACTTAAATGTAGACTTACTTAAAATAGAGCAAAAAATAGAAAGCCTATTAAAAGAAACAAACAGAACAGAAAGCATTAAACAGCGATTAAACAAGTTTAAAAGTTTATTTAAAAATATAGATATAATGCCAAAATTTGATAAAGATGTGTTTGAATGTTTAATAGATAAAGTAATTATTGGAGAAAATGGAACAATAAATCCATATACAATAAGATTTATTTGTAAAAATGGAACAGAAATAAATTGCAAAGATAAATTTACTGCTACAAGCGATAAACAACATTCAAATAATACTGCAACCAGAGAGAAACAACACACGTCGAGTGTGTATCAGTTCTAAATTTAAAGAAAACCATATAACCGTTGATACAAAAGGAATTTAAGAATTTTTAAAAAACAAAAAAAGGCGAAAAAAACATAAAAAAATGGCAAAAAAAGCAAAGTAGACATAATTGCAAAAATAACAGGGTATGTGGAAACATGAATATGCACACTACCTATTATAAATAAAAAAATAAAGAAAGTGCTTGTTACTAAAAGAGATAGAGTAGAGATACTTTATCTCTTTAAATATACCTTTGTATAAAATTTTAGAAATTTAATTAAATATGTTTTGTAAATATTTGCAAAATGCTATGAAAAATTGTTAATTTGTGATATAAAATATTATATAATATTTAGGAGGCAGGATAAATGAGAATTGCAATTATTTCAGATATACATGGAAATTTAGAAGCACTAAAGTCCACTTTACAAGATATAGAAAAAAGGAATATAGATAAAATTATATGTTTAGGTGATACAATAGCAAAAGGTGTACATCCTAAAGAATGTTTAGAATTAGTAAAGGAAAATTGTGAAGTAGTAGTACAAGGAAACACAGATAGATATTTTTCAATAGAGTATAAAAATATGGAAGAGCTACCAGTGCAAGAACAAGAAAGAATAAAGTGGAATCAGTCATTAATAACTGAAGAAGATAGAAAATATTTATTAGCCTTACCATTTTGTTATGAGTTTTATATGAGTGGTAGTTTAGTGAGACTATTTCATGCGACTCCAACAGTTAATAATAAAGCAATAATAAATGTCGATAATCTTGAAACAAAATTTCAAATGTTTTTGCCAAGTGAAAATACTTATACACAAAATGTTGCAGATGTAGTTATATATGGACATATTCATCATCCTTATATGGATAAAATATATAATAAAACTTTAATAAATGTAGGTAGTGTAGGAAATTCATTTGATGTGATAAGAAATGATAGTAAGGATAGTAGTGTATTAGAGACAACAAAAAGCAACTATCTAATTGTAGAAGGAGAATATGGAGTACAAGAGTATACATCTGATATTTCATTTACGTTTGTAAAAGTACCATATAACATTGACAAAGAATTAGAAGATGAGAGTTTAAATATAGAACAAGATAATTATCGTTTTGAATTAAAAGAAGGAAAATATAGAGATATGACAAGGATTAATGAAAATTTTAGAAGATTAGGAATAGATGTAGAAAAAATATGATGAGATTGCTTTATATGATTTTATAGAATTTAAAAAGATGGAATTAAGTAAATATACACATGTAGAATAAAAAGAGAGAAAGCATGGTGATTTAAAAATGGGCAATAAAGATTTATTTATAAGAAGTAGTGCAGCAGAATTTTTAATATTTGAACAACAAAAAAAGGAAAAAGGAATTGAAGTAAGATTTGAAGATGGGGACTTATGGTTAACTCAAAAATTACTAGGAGAACTATATGATACGACTAGAAATAACATAACAATGCATATACAAAATATTTTTACAGATGGAGAATTAGAAGAAAAATCAGTTAGTAAGAAATTCTTACTAACTGCATCTGATGGTAAAAGTTATAATACAAATTATTATAATTTAGATATGATTATCTCAGTAGGATATCGTGTAAATTCAGATAGAGCGATTCAGTTTAGAAGATGGGCAACAAATGTATTAAAACAATTTGCAAAAAAAGGTTATATTATTGACAAAAAAAGGATGGAAAATGGAACATTTTTTGATGAAGATTACTTTGAGGAATTACTTGCAGAAATAAGGGAAATAAGATTATCTGAAAGAAGGTTTTATCAAAAAATTACAGATATATATGCAACATCTATTGATTACGATAGAAAATCACCTACCACAATTAAGTTTTTCAAAAAAGTACAAAACAAGATGCATTACGCAGTAACTCATCAAACAGCAGCTGAAATTGTTTATAATAGGGCAGACCATACAAAAGAGCATATGAATTTAACATCATGGAAACATTCTCCAGATGGTAAGATATTAGAAACAGATGTAGTTATTGCTAAAAATTATCTAAAGAAAGAAGAATTAGAGCAAATAGAACTTATTGTTTCAGCATTTTGCAAGGGCGAAAAGAAATATTCCAATGACTATGGAAGATTGGGCAAATAGAATAGATAAATATTTATTATCAGATGATAGAGATATATTGAAAGATGCAGGGAAAATATCACATGAAATTGCAGAAGAAAAAGCTTTAGCAGAATTTGAAAAATATAGAGTAATACAAGATAAATTATATCAATCAGATTTCGATAAATTAATGGAAAGTAGTAATAAATAGTATAGAAAGGATAAAGTACAAAATGAAAATATTAATTGCAGGTTTTAAAGGAAAGGACAATTCGGCAAAAATATTATTAGATAATATAAGAAAAGAATGTAATTTAGATGTTTTATATTTAGAAAATGATTTTAAAGTAAGTACTACTCAAATAGAAGAAAAATTATTACAAAAGTATGATTATGTATTAATTTTTGGTCAAAAACCAGAAACAAAAGATGTCTATTTAGAAAATAATGCAATTATAGAAGAAACTAAATTAGAAACAGATTATTATTATGGTGTTTTAAGAGAAAATTTAGAAAGCAATAATTATAAAGTAATAAGTTCATGTGATGCAGGAAATTATTTATGTAATAATGTATTTTTTAGGGCATTAAATTTAAAAAAAATTAATAATTTAAAAACTAAAATTGCTTTTATACATATTCCAAGTATTGATAATATTGAAAATATAAGTAAGTTATCAAATACAATATTAAATTATATTAGTATTTTATCAGATGTTTTTAATATTGCTTTATTACAATTAAATTCAACTCATTCAATTGAAGATAACATGTTAAAAGGAATTGAGTATTGCAAAAAAGCAAAAGAAATGGGAGCAGATATTGCTGTATTTCCAGAAATGTGGAATAATGGATATGAAATGTTATTTGAAGGAGATTTAAAAGATCAAGATAATATACCACAAGAAAAAGTAGATAAATGGAATAGTAAAGCAATAGAAAGTGATAATGAATTTATTAACGAATATACAAATTTAGCAAAAGAGCTTAAAATGGCAATAGCAATTACTTATTTAGAAAAAACTGAACAAAAGCCTAGAAATACAGTTGTTATTATTGATAGAAAAGGGAAAATTATATTAAAATATTCAAAGATACATACAGTTGATTCTAAAATGGAAGCATTTACTGAACCTGGTACAGAATTTAAAACTTGTGATTTAGATTATGGTAGAGGAAAAGTAAAATTAGGCACAATGATTTGTTTTGATAGAGATTTTCCAGAAAGTGCAAGAATTTTAATGTTACAAGGAAGTGAAATTATACTTGTTCCAAATGCTTGTTATATGTCAAAAATAAGATTAGAACAATTAAAAGTAAGAGCATATGAAAATATGGTAGGTATTGTAACTGTAAACTATGCAAACCATGGAGGAAAATCTTCAGTATATAGTCCAATAGTAAGAAACATAAATAAGCATGAATTAAATAGCGAAATGTTAGTAATGAATGACAAAGAAGAAATTAAAATTGCACAGTTTAATATGAGTGAAATTAGAGAATATAGAAGTAGAGAAACTCTAGGAGATGCTTATAGAAAACCTTATGCTTATAATCAATTAATAGAAGATAATGTACAAGAACCTTTTATTAGGAAAGACTCAAGAAGAAATTTTAAGTAATTATTTATAAGTATTATAAAAGTGGTTTTGCCATTCCAGTCAAAAATGGATATATAAAGTGGTTTTACTATTCTAGCTAAAAATAGGCATATAAAGAAGGTTTTGCCATTCCTGATAAAAATGGGTGTAAAAGAAAGTAGTAGAGGAAATTTTACTATCCTAACTTTATATTAGTATTCATAGTATAAGTAGTGTGTATCGTAGACATGATTACCTGCACCAAATATTGTATGATTTAAGGTAGTGCGTAGACATGAATATGAACTTCCTGTGGCACACGTGGAATGCGTAGCAGTGCTACAACTAAAGCAAGACATGTAATACTTGACTTTGATATGGTTTCACAGATTATAACTTTTGAAGAAAAAGGCAGATTTGGGAAAGAAAAACATCAAAATTTGGGTGTCAAAGTTAAAGTAATTGCTTAAGTGGTAAGTGGAAACACATAAATTGATTTTCACAAAATATAGCAAAGTGTTTGAAATGCTGGAAAATTTGAGATTGTATCTACGGTAAGCAAAACAGATGTAGGTTGTGTTGGTAAGTAGACATGAGTCAAGGTTGGACATTTCAAGCATTAGAGAGAATTTATTAAAATGAGTTATAGGGAATCTTTATAAAATAGGTGTCAGTAGATATGTGCTGATGTCTATTTTTTTATAGGTCAAAATTTTAGGAATTTTTGACCTATAAAATTATGTAGGTCAAAAATATTGAAAAATTTGTCCAATACATTTGCAAAGCAATTTTAATCTCCAATAAAAATAATATCAAGAGTAAATAAACTTGTTATCACTCGCTCTTGACATTATTTTTATTGGAGATTTTGTAGCACTTAAGCAAATGTAAGGATAAATATGTTTTGTAAATATTGGCAAAACACTATGAAAAATTGTTAATTTGTGATATAAATTAGGAAGAAAGTTAAAAAAATATAACTGTTTAAAGTAGGAGTAAGGAATGAAAAGAGATAACATAGTAAGTAGTATAGAGGAAAAAGATTTAGAACAATTACAACAAATATTAAAAGATGTTTTTAATAATAATATAAGCTATGAGAAAATGCAAAATTTATATAAAATATCTAAAGTTAATAAAGATATTCATGTATTAGGATATTATATAAATGATAATTTAGTAGGAACAGTAACTTTAAATATTTTAACATTACCATCAGGAAAAGATGCAACTATATGGGATTTAGCAATAAAAGAAGAATATAGAAGATTAGGAATTGCAACAAAACTAATGAATAAAGCTGAAGAAATAGCAAAACAAGAAGATATATCAAGAATATGGTTATTTAGTGGATTTCATAGAAAATGTGCACATGAATTATATAGAAAACTAGGATATGATGAAAATAGAGATAAAGCATTTGTAAAACAAATATAATAAAAAGTAAGGAGAATATAATTAATTGAAAATAGGAATAGATATAGATGATACAATGGCAGATACATTTGACTATTTAATGCCATATATAGCAGAATTTTTTGATGTAGATATAAAATATTTAAAAGATAGAAATATTTCATATATTAATTTGCCAAAAGAGATGAAAGAGCGAGAACTCGAATTTGCAAAAAAATATTATGATAAAGTTATTCCAAATACACCATTCAAACCAAAAGTTGCGGAATATATTGATAAAATCAAAGCCTTAGGTCACGAAATAATAGTCATTACAGCAAGAAATAAAACTTTATATACTGATGAATATAAAACAACTATTGAAGAATTAAAAAACAATAATATTCATTGTGATAAATTGATTTGTGATTTTGATAAAGCAAAGGTTTGTAAAATTGAGAAGATAGATTTGTTTATAGATGATTCTATAGCAAACTGTAAAAAAGTCAATGAATTAGGAATTGAAACTATATTATTTAGTAGTAAAGGTAATTTAACCGATAAAACAGATTTATATAGAGTTGATAGTTGGAAAAATATATATGAAAAAGTAAAAGAAAAACGGAGTTTAGATATGATATTATATGCAACAAAACAAACAATAAAAGAATTAAATATACCAATGCCAAATGAATTATCAGCATTCAATAATATAATGGCAAACAAAGTAATTGAAGATCAATCAGGTGATGAATTATTAGAGTGGGGATTGAAATTATTTTATTTTGATGGTAGAAAATGTATACAAGCTGTAAATTTTGCAAGTAAGTTAGCATTATTTTTATTTGATATAAAAAATGAAGAAATAAAATGTATTGCTAATGGTATTGCAATATATTTAAATGAGTTATATAGAAAAGATAAAAATATGTTAAAATTATTAGAAAAATTATATGCCGATTATCCAACTTGCGCCTTTGAAAAATTAACCAATAAAAGTATTATTGCATCACTTAATCATAACCAATTTCAATATGCAGATGATGGATATAGATTTTATGAATATATAAATAAGAATGTATTAAATTCAGTAAAAATAAACAAAGAAATACACTACTAATGATGTTAATGATATATACAATATTCAAAAAAATTGTAATAAATAATTTTAAGAAGAAGAAAAAGGTTACTTTTTGCCCTTTAAAAAAGAAATATACTTATTCACGTAGATGAAAAAGAAAACATTTTAGATGTTAAATATAAATTAAAAGATAATGAATAGCTATATTATTAAAAATTAAGAAAGAGAGTAAATATGATAAGAAATATAATATTTGATATAGGTGGAGTGTTGCTTGACTACAATCCAAAAACATATTTAGACAAACTAAATATAGAAGATAGTAAAAGAAAAGAACTAAACGATATAATTTTTCATAATCAGAAATGGAAAGATTGCTTAAATGGATTTATAACTAATAGTGAATTAATAGAATATTTAGTTAAGGAAAATCAAAAATATAAAAATGAAATAGAACAGATACTTAGCAAAGAAAATTTAAAATATATGTTACCACCAAAACAGGAAGTGATAGAATACTATAAAAGTTTAAAACAAAAGGGATATAAAATATATTTATGTTCAAATATAACAAAAGATACTTATAACTACATTAAGGATAGTTTTGAGATAATACAAGTAGCAGATGGAGGAGTATGTTCTTGTTTTGAAAAAATAAGTAAGCCTAATATTGAAATTTATCAAAAGTTAGTTGAAAAATATAATTTAGATATAGAAAAATCAATTTTAATAGATGATACTAAAATAAATATAATAAGTGCTAATGATATAGGATTAAAGGGAATACTATTCAATAATATTGAAGATATAAAGGAAATTTTGAAATAAAGGTAGAAAAATATGATTAGTTATAAATGGTGTAAAGGAATGGTTCCAAAAGATATAGAAATAAAACAAGTTTATGGAATTGTATTTAATGAAGATGGAAATATATTTTTAAGAATAGATGATGGATTATACAAACTAACAGGTGGAAAACCAGAATTGGAAGATAAATCCATAGAAGATACATTAAAAAGAGAATTTATAGAAGAGGCAAATATAACATTAAAAAATATTCATTTGTTAGGTTATCAATTAGTAGAAGAAGATAACGGAGTTAAACCATATGCACAAGTAAGAATGATTGCTCAAATTGATAAAATATTTGAAAATAGGGCTGATTTAGATAATGGAAAACTGTATGAAAGAGTTTTCAAAACTCCTAAAGAAACCATTAACTTATTAAATTGGGGAGATGTTGGAAAAGAACAAATAGAAGATGCAGTAAAATTAGCAAAGAAGGAAAATATAATAAATAAGGAGTGTTAAAAATGCAAGAAAATTATTTTATAATACATGGAAGTTTTGGAAGTCCATTTGGAAATTGGTTTAGTTGGTTACAACATTTTATATCATCAGATGGAAGACAAGTATATGTACCACAATTTCCAATAGGAGTAGGGTATCAAAATTATGAAAATTGGAGTAAACTACTTAAATACTATTTAGATTTAGGCTTAATAAATGAAAACACAACAATAATAGGACATAGCATTGCACCAGTGTTTATATCAAAGTTTTTAACTAAAAATAAAGTAAAAGTTAAGAAATTAATATTTATATGTGGATTTAATAACTACTTAGGAATAAATGAAGAATATGATACAGTAAACAAATCAATGTATTTTGATAATTTAGAAGATGTAAAGCAATATGCAAATGAAATAATTTGTTTCTATTCAAACAATGATCCATATGTAAAATATGAAGTAGAAAAAGATTTTGCAGATAAAATCGCAACAGATCAAATTGTAGTACCAAATGCAGGACATATCAATAGTGAAAGTGGATATGATACATTTGAGGATATAGTAAGTTATTTATAGAATAAGGAGTGCCGTTTTAAATTGTAAATGTTATATAATTTACAATTTGAAACGGTATTTATTTATAATAGTAAATTCTAATTTTTTACAAATTTTGCTAAAGATATTGAATTTATTGAGACAACATGATAAAACACAAATGTTCGTATGCAATTTCAAAATAAATACATAATTTATTAGGGTGAAAATAGAAATGGAATATATAGAAGCACAATTAAGACAAACATTAGCAGGTGCAGTTTGGACACACAAAATTCAAGAAAAACAAGCGGATAATTATTTAAATAGATACAACTTATTTGAAACAATAAGAATTGTAATTTTAGCAGTAACAACATCTGGAATAGTGTCATGTATTTTTGTAGATGAAGTTTGGATAAAAATAGTCACAGCAATATTACCAGCAATTAGCTTGTTCATAAGTACATATTTAAAATCTTATGATTTTAAAGGATTACATCAAAGACATAAGGAAACTGCAATACAATTATTAGAATTAAGAGAAGATATTATTAGTACTATATGTGATATAAGAACTAATAATATAAACAAAGAAGATTTAATTGAGAAAAGAAATGAAATAAATTATGAATATTTAAGTATTTGTAAAAATTCATTAGATGCAAAAAGTTCAGCTATAAGAAAAGCAAGTAAAGCATTAAAAGTAAGACAGGACAATACATATTCAGATGAAGAAATAGATAGTTATTTACCAGTAGATTTAAGAAAAAATAAGTAAAAGGAGAAATGAAATTGTTGAAAGAAGATTTTGAAACATTTTGTTCTAATATCCAATTAGATAATGAAGAAGAAATGAATACAACAATTAAAGAAATTACAAAAAAATGAATAAACATTATTATGATATAGAAGATGAAGAAGAATATATGTACACAGTAGGATCAGTTGGTAGGGGAACAGCAATAAAAAATACTAGTGATTTAGATATATTATTTGATTTACCAAAAGAAGTCTATACAAAATATTATAATTATGAAAGTAATGGCCAATCAGCTTTATTACAAGAAGTAAAGAATGTATTACTAGAAAGGTATCCTAATACAAAAATGAAAGGGGATGGACAAGTAGTTGTTATTAGTTTTACAAAATATAAAGTAGAATTAGTGCCAGGATTTAAGCAAACGGATGACAGATTTAAGTATCCAAATTCAAATGATGGAGGCAGTTGGAAATATACAAATCCATTACCTGAAATTGAAGAATGTAAAAATTCAGATGATTTAACTGATGGAAATTTTTATAATGTTTGTCATATGTTAAGAGCTTGGAAAAATAAAAAAGGATTCAAATATATAATGATGATAATGGAAAGTTTGTAAAAAAAGCTGAGAAGGCATATAATAAATTGGTAAATAGAAAAGAAGAAGATGATGATATAAATGAGGTATTAAGAGAAATATTTGGAAGAGAATTTCCTAAAAAACAAAAAGAGACGAAAAATCTTTTTGAAGAGACTATACAATATAAAGATACAGAAGAATTTATAGAAGATAAATATATAGTAGATATTCAATATAATTTGGAATTAGATTGTACAGTTACACAAGATGGATATAGACCAGCAAAATTAACTGAAATGCTAAGAGAAAGAGTTTTTTTAAAACCAAGAAAACAACTGCAATTTTATATAAAGAATATTAATGAATTTGAAAAATTAAAACCATATAATATATGTTGGAAAGTAAAGAATGAGGGAGAAGTCGCAAAGAAAAGAAATATGATACGAGGACAAATATATCAGACAGATATTACTACACAAGAGGAACATACAGATTTTAGAGGAAACCATTATATAGAAGCATATATAGTAAAGGATGATGTATGCATTGCAAAAGGAAAAATTGATGTACCAATTAGAGAAATGATAGAAAATTAAAAAGGAGCCGATATAGATGAAACTAGAAGATTACAAATCAGGTAAATACATACAGATGAATGACTATAAAGCATTTATTCCTAGTAAAATAAATTATAACTGGGGATGGGATGACACAAAATTGGACAAACTATTAGCAGAAGCCAATAGACAAATTGGAGAACTAAATGCTTATTCATTATTAATACCAAATGTAGATTTATATATTAAAATGCATGTAAAAATTGAGGCTAATAAGTCTAGTAGAATAGAAGGGACAAGAACAACTGTAGAAGAAGATTTATTAGATGTTACAGATATTAATCCAGAGAAAAGAGACGATTGGGAAGAAGTGCAAAATTATGTAAAAGCTACAAATTATGGAGTAGAAAGAATAAAAGAAGGTTTTCCAGTATGTACCAGATTAATTAGAGAAATTCATAAAATGCTAATGCAAGGAGTTCGTGGAGAACATAAAACACCAGGAGAATTTAGAACATCACAGAACTGGATTGAGGAAGTATGCCAAGTACAGCAGTATATGTTCCAACACCACATACAGAAATCGCAGAATGCCTATCTGATTTTGAAAAGTTTATAAATAATGAAGAAATAGACACACCAGATTTAATAAAAATTGCGATTTTACATTATCAATTTGAGTCTATTCATCCATTTTTAGATGGTAATGGAAGAATTGGAAGACTACTTATTCCATTATATATTCAAAGTAAAGGAATGCTTGATAAATCATGTTTATACATTTCAGACTATATTGAAAGAAATAAAGATATATATTATGATATGCTTACAAGAGTAAGAACTCATAATGATATGATAAGCTGGATTGAATTTTTCTTAGAAGCGGTTATTGAAACATCAAAAACAGCAAAAGAAAAATTTAGAAAAGTAGTTGAGCTGACTATGGAAATGGATAAAATGATAATTGATTTGCCAGTAAAATCAGAAAATGCTAAAAAGGTACTAGATTTATTATATGATGAACCAATAATTTCAAGAAAGAAAATATTAGAAAAAATAGATATTAAACCAACAACATTAAATGTTACTATTAATTCATTACAAGAGAGACAAGTAATACAAGAAACAACAGGATATAGTAGAAACCAAGTTTTTGCTTTTCAAAAATATATTGATTTGTTTTTGAAATAAAATTTATAACACGAAAAAAACAAAAAAATCGTTCTACAAAAAATTATAGCACGGAAAAAATGAAAAATCCGTGCTATGAAAATTTATAGAACGAAAAAATTAAAAAAATCGTTCTATAAATTTTGACAACACAAAATATACAACTAGGAAAAAATGAGTGAACTAAAGTGAACACTAAAGGCAGGAAAGCGAGTGTTCACACATCGCCTATACACATTGAAGGACAAGCCTTCAAGAGTTAATAAAAGAACAAAAATTTTAAGCAGATTTGATGTAAAAATTCACCGAGTGAATGGCTAAAAAATGCCAGTTAGAGTGCTGAAGTTCACTAAATGTATTAAATTTTACAAAAATATGGAAATTAGTTTACCAAGTGTACTTATAATTTCAAATCCAAAATTATTTCTTAAATACTTCTTCAGACAGTTTTTTCATCTTCTCACCAATAATGCGATTTTGATTTTCATCAACGACATAAATACCATCTTTATATCTAATAATGTCATCCTCAACAGCATTAGGAGAAACTTGAGAGATAGGAATGTCTACCATTTTACCTGTTCTTCTATTTTCACATACAGCAAAAACTTCGTTATCACCTTCAAATCTGTCTATAGTATATAAGTCTGTTTTATTTAAGTCAGGAGAAAAACAATTTGATAGATAATTTTGTAATTCTTTAATAAAAGAATTAATAAAATTGTTTGAAATGTTGTTAGAATTATTATGGTCTAAAGAATTAAAAAAATTTATATTCATAAAAAATCAGTCCTTTCTGTTTAAATTGTTATGGAAAAAATATATAGACAATATATATATTAAGAATAAAACAAAATTATTATATAATGGTAAGTATAAAAATACAATAGAAATTTGGAAAAAATAGAAAAAACTATTTCAAAAAAGCTATTTTTACATTATAATCTTTTCAGAGGTAAAAGATTATGAAAAATAATAAAAAGAATTTAAAACAGATTATCTATACAATAATTATAACAGTAATGCTAATAAGTCTAGTATATGTAGCAACAAGAGATAATAGTTATATTGGAGAATTACCTACAGAAGATATTATAAAAAGCGAGGAACTTCAAATATATTTTTTTAATGTAGGGCAAGCTGATTGTATTTTAGTAAGAAATAATGGTAAAAATATGCTTATTGACGCAGGAGATAATGAAGATGGTCCATTGTTAGTAAAATACATAAAGAAATTAGGAATAAGAAAAATAGATTACTTAATAGGAACACATGTTCATGAAGACCATATAGGAGGAATGGATAATATCGTAAGAGAATTTGATATAGGAGAAATTTATATTCCTTACACAACTAATAAGTCAAAAAGAAAATTCTATGAAGATGTAATTAATGAAGTAAAGCAAAAGGAATTATCGATTAATTATAAAAAATCAGGGGATAAGTTTGAATTAGGAGAGGCAAAATGTGAAATTAAAAGTATAGATAATTCAGATCCAACAAGTTCTAGCAAAATAAATTCAACTTCAATTGTCATACAAATGGAAGCAAATAACAACAAATACTTATTTATGGGAGATGCTGAAGATGATGTAGAAACCAATAGTAAAATTACGTGGGAAGATATTGATGTTTTAAAAGTTGGTCATCATGGTTCAGATACAAGTAGTACAGAACAATTTATAAAAAAAGTGTTACCAGAAGTGGCGGTAATATCTGTTAATAGTAATACAAATTCATATGGACATCCATCTGAAACAGTAATAAAAAGATTACAAGATAAAGAATGCGAAATTTATAGGACAGATATGAATGGTACAATATTATTAATAAATGAAAATGGAACTAATAAAGTACAAATGCTTAATACAAAAGTAAATGCAGGAAAATAGAAAAAAGGGAAAAAACGGGAATTGAACTTTATAGAACAGCATAATATAATCGTATTATCAAAAAATGTAAAAACAATCAAGTCAGTCGAAGCTAGCACGACTGGCTTTTTCTGTTGTCTTTTTTGAAATTTAATTCAAGTTAAGGAGGATTTTTATGTTGTACGAAATTAATTTTGATAATA
>CANRSN010000041.1 GCA_947642455.1 uncultured Clostridiaceae bacterium | reverse complement strand
AAAATGTTGTAGAAGAAAATAATATAAAAGGTTTTAAGTTTAAAGAACTATAATTCAAATTACAATTTTTATAACTCTACTAATCGTTGTTTTCCTCACTCAACGATTAGTATGTTTACTTTTATATATAAAGATTTTACAATAATATTAAAGGAGGGCAAGGTATGGAACAAACAAAGGTAGGAAAATTCATTGCTGAATGTAGAAAAAATAAAAAGATGACACAAGCAGAACTTGCAGAAAAGCTAAATATTACAGATAGAGCAATATCAAAGTGGGAAACAGGAAAGGGTATGCCTGATTCTTCTATAATGCTTGAACTATGTAATGAACTTGATATTAGTGTAAATGAATTATTAAGTGGGGAGGTTATTAAAATGGAAACTTATAATCAAAAAGCAGAAGAAAACTTATTGGAGATGAAAAAACAAATTGAGAAAATGAGAAAAAAATTTAGTATAATTTCTTACATATTTGGTACAATTACAATTTTAATGTTTATAGGAAATATAATATTAAATTCTATTTATCGTGATAGTTGGGATAATTCATTATATCGTGCATTGGGATTGATAATTAGTTTTATAGCTTGTATGTTTTGGTTTGGAGCAAGTGTTTTAAATTTTAAAGATAAAAATGAATAATAAATTACAATAAGTAGAGATAATAGGAGATGAAGAAATGCCTAAAATTATATGGAAAGGTATAATAAAAAGTGAGAATGATTTTCCTACTGCTGATATACCTAAAAATGCTAAAAAATTAGATAGTGAAGAAGATATGAAGAAAATGCAAATAAAAGCACTACCTTTTATGATACCATCTGTTTTACTTTGCTTTATATGTATGTTTGTAAAAACATTTATTGTAAATGAAAAAATAATAAATGTAGGTTTTCTATTTATAGGAGTAATTATAGGATTTTTCTTAATAATTGTTCACGAATTATTACATGCTATCGCTTTCCCTAAAAATGCAACCGTATATATAGGTATAATGCCTAAAAGTTTAACAGCAGTTGCATTATCTTCAAGTCCAGTAAAAAGGAATCGTTTTATATTTTTAAGCATATTACCAATTATTTTAGGACTGATTCCGTTAGCTATATTCTGTTTTAGTAGTAATAGTTTAAAAGAATTAAATGGAATACTGTTTGGAATGGCAATAATGGGGATGGTAGGTGTTTATCCTGATATTTATAATATATTTAATATTTTAAGAAAAGTACCTACGAATGCTACAATTCAAAATAATAAAAATGAAACATACTATTTTGAATAAAAAATTACAAGTTATCTTTATAAAAATATTTGTAAAAAATAAAACTGCCTCATTGCATATATAAAATAATTTTATATAATTTAGGTAGAAGGAGGAATTTTTTATGGCAAATGAAAGTAAAAAAGATTTTAATGCTATGCTAAAAGATAGCAAAGATATGCCTAAATATGTAAAAATTACAGATGAGGCAAGTATTAAAAAATATGGTGGAGATAATATGTATTTTGCACCACCAATGGCTTATGATGAGGTTATGAAGAAAATACCTTATGGAGAAGTAATAACAGTTGGAGAAATTAGAGATTACTTTGCAAAAAAGAATAATGCAGATTTTACAGATCCAATAACAGCAGGAATATTCACATCTATTGTTGCTTGGGCTAGTTATCAAAGAAAAGAAGATGAAACACCTTATTGGAGAACATTAAAAGCAGATGGCGAACTAAATCCAAAATATCCAGAAGGAATAGAACTTCAAAAGAAGTTGCTAGAAAAAGAAGGACATACTATTATTCAAAAAGGAAGAACTAATATAAGATACTATGTAAAAGATTATGAGAAAAGTATGTTTGAATTATAAACATAAATTACAATAAGTAGGGCAAATGTATGTTATAAAATTTAAGAAAATACAATAAAAAATACATTAATTTAGGTTAAAAGAATAGCAAAAATAATTAAATGCATATAAAAAATCTTTTACTAAATTCATAAATATATGTAAAGATTTTAAAAAGAAAAATTGTTATATCTTGTAAAGAATATAGCAATTTTTTGTACAAATTTATAAAAAATTCAATAAAATTTTGTCCCTCGGAGAGCAAAAAGGTTTTAGGAGATTTTCTCCTAAACAGCAATACAGGTGTCAAAACACCATGCTGGCGAAAGTTAGTCGGTAAAAAATACCTGACACTTTCGATGCAAAATGACATTTGGCTCTGAAAAAATTATGCTCCGTTTCACTAGCATAATTTATTAGAAAAAAATAATTAAAAAACTTTTGATAAAAACGCTGACAATTAAAAAAGAGCACGTTACAATATCAATAATAAAATTTTAGATGGAGGGATTAGTTATGATTGAGTGTAACAATGAAAATAATACAATTTTGAATGTATTATTTGAGAGTAGAGAGGAAAATATTTGTGTGATAACAAAGGAGGATAAAAAGAACATTAAAGAGTTAATAAAAGATAATGACAAATATGAAAAGGTATTAGAAATTTTAGATGATATAACCAACGATAATGTAACAAAAGATAAAATTAAGAACAGTTTAGAAAGCTATATAGATGGTATGAATATTATAAGTGCATATGAAAACCAAAAATTTTACGAAATACGGATTTAAAGATGGTGTAAAATTAATAATGGAATGTGCTCAGCATTAATAATAAAAAAGTTGTAACAAATTATAGAAATGTGTAGAAATATTTTATGATTTAGTATATAATGCTTTTGGAGTAATAACACTTTGAAGGTGAATAAATGAATGACGAATATTTAATAAAAATAGACGAGCCAAGAATTCAAGAAACATGTGATGCATATTTTAAGTGGAAGGACTTAAATACATATGTAAAAAGTCTAGTATCAAGAGGAATTAATATGCCAGATGCAATAAGTGAACCTATGGGTTGCTATTGCTTAAATCTTCTTTGGAATAAAAGTTCAGGAGGAGATGCAAAATCTCCTGATGGTAAAAAAATAGAATTTAAAGCTACAAGCAATTATGAATATGATTTAAGTAGTTTTGGACCAAAATGTGATTTTGATGATTTAGTTTTTTTTAGATTTGACTTAGATTTGAATATGTTGTTTGTATATGATACTGGTGTGAATTCAGAAGAATTAAAGAAAATACCAGTATCAAAAACGGCAACAGTAGGAGATTATCAAAAGGCAGGAAAAAGACCACACATAAGCATAATACAATCAATAATTGAAGCAAGGAAACTAGAACCTACAGTAACATGTAATATTAGAAGAGGAATGATAGTTGAAAAAGTATGAAAGGCAGAGTGTTAATTACTCTGTTGTTATAACTAATAAAATCGCGGCGTGCCGCAAAGGATAAGGAGAAAATAAATTATGTATAAAATTTGTAGCCTTTTTGCAGGTGTTGGAGGAATAGATTTAGGATTTTTAGAAACAAATAAATGTGAGATAGCATATGCTAATGAATTTGATAAATATGCAGTAGAAACTTATGAAAAAAACTTTGACAATAAAGTTGATTGTAGAGATATTCATGATGTTAAAGTAAATGACATACCAGATTTTGATATAATGGTTGGAGGATTTCCTTGTACTTCTTTTTCAGTAGCAGGATATAGAAAAGGATTTGACGATGATAGAACAGGTGACTTATTTTTTGAAATGGAAAGAATATTTAAGGAAAGGAAACCAAGAGTTATATTTTTAGAAAATGTCAAAAATTTAGTTGGTCATGATAAAGGAAACACATTTAAAACTATAATTGAGCGATTAGAAGAATCGGGATATAAAGACAAAATAAAATGTCAAGTATTAAATGCTTGCGAATATGGTAATATACCACAAAATAGAGAAAGAATTTATATTGTGGCATTTAGAGATAAAGAGGATTTTGATAGATTTCAAATGCCAATGCCAACTACATTAGATAAAAATATAAAAGATGTTTTTAATTTTGATACAAAAGTTGATGATAAGTATTATTACACAGAAGGAAAATACAAAGGTAATATATACAAATTACTAACAGAAGAAATGGATGATGATAATACAGTATATCAATGGAGAAGAAAATATGTAAGAAAAAACCAAAGTAATTTAGTGCCAACATTAACTGCTAATATGGGAGAGGGGCGGACACAATGTACCACTAATAAAAACAAAATTTGGTATAAGAAAATTAACACCAATAGAATGTTTTTATGCACAAGGCTATCCAAAATATTATGAATTACCAACAGATATGGCAGATAGCAAGTTATATAAACAAGCAGGAAATAGTGTTGTAGTACCAGTTATAAATAGAATAGCTGAAAATATAATGAAGGCATTGAACTAAATTCTAATATAATTTATTAAACTAGAGGTTAGTAAAAAACTAATTTCTAGTTATTTTTTTATGCAATTTTTCTCCAATTATACCTTTTCAAATTTGCAATAGCATATATATTATGAAAAAAATTTGAAGAAATGTTCAAAAATTTACCACTTTTTCATAAAACAATGGCATATACCTAATAGAGAAGTTTAAAAAGTTTTCTAAAATTTTCCGACTTTTATAAAATAAATGACATATGCCTAGTAGACAGACAAATTAGTAATAAAAATTTTTTAAACTAATAAACTTAAGTAAGCTGTTAGCGAGGTACGAACTTTAAAGATTACTTATGCAGTTGCAGAGCAACTGTAAACATCTAAATTTGAGAGGTAAAACTATTTTGAAAGAACAAAACAAGATAATTCAATACTTATTAAATACAAAGAATCCATATCAAATAAAAGTGCGGAAATACTACTGTAGACATGGAATATTCTAATAATATCAAAACATTTAATCAGTGCATGTTAAATATTTTAAAACAAAAATACAAAAAGGGCTGACATTTGTAATTGAGCACGTTAAACTATACAAAGAGAGGAGGTAAAAAAGAATAATGGCAGGAAGAAAATCAAAGTATTCTTCTATTGAAAATAATAGTATAAAGCATAAAATATGGTCTGTTGCATTATATATAAGGCTTTCACAAGAAGATGAAGACAATCGGCAAAGAAAAGCAGGAAAGTAATAGTGTAACAAGTCAAAAAACATTGCTAAATGAATTCATAGAAGAACATGATGATTTGGTAGTTTATGATACTTATATAGATGATGGATTTACAGGAACAGATTTTAATAGACCTTCATTTCAAAGATTACTAGAAGATATGAGAAATGGAAATATTAATTGTGTCATTGTAAAAGATTTATCAAGACTTGGAAGAAACTATATAGAAGTTGGAAACTATATAGAGCAAGTTTTTCCATTATTTAATATAAGATTTATTGCCATTAATGATTTTGTAGATAGTTTTAAAAATCCATCAAGTACAAATACAATTCTAGTACCATTCAAGAATTTAATAAATGATGAATACTGCCGAGATACATCAATTAAGATAAGAACATCTTTAAATGGAAAAAAGAAAAAAGGAGAATTTATAGGTGCATTTCCATCTTATGGTTATATTAAAGACCCAAAAGATAAGCATAAATTAATAATTGACAAAAGTGTTGCAAACATTATAAGAAATATATTTGATTGGAATGTAAATGAAGGACTAGGAAAAATAGCAATTTGCCATAGATTAAATGATTTAGGTATTTTGAATCCTACAGGACACAAGAAATTAGAACTAGGACAAAATTACAATAATTATGGAATACAAGATAATACATACACTTGGACAACTTCTACAGTACGAAATATTTTAAATAATGAAGTGTATATAGGCAATACTGTTCAGGGAAAAAGAAGAACAAAAAGCTATAAAGTACATAAAGTGGAACAAGTGACAAAGGAAGAATGGGTTAGAGTAGAAAATACTCATGAACCGATAATAGATAAAGAAACATTTGAAAAGGCACAAGAACTAAGCAAAAGAGATACAAAGGTATCACAGAAGACCAAAGAATTATCAGTATGGGCAGGTTTTCTTAAATGTGCAGATTGTAAAAGAGCGATGAATAAAAAAAGTAGTACAAATAAAAGTGGAAGTAAGTACGAATATTATATTTGTAGTACCTATAGAAAAAAATCAAATAATCTTTGTACAAAACATTCTATTAAAGTGGAGAACTTGGAAAAAGCAGTTTTGAAAGCCATTAATTTTCACATTAATTTATTAATTGATACAGAAGAAGTCGTACAACAAATAAATGAAAGTACATACCAAAATACAAAAAATGAAAACATTGAAAATATGATAATTACAAAACAAAATCAGATTTCCAAAATATCAAATTTTAAAAGAACATTATATGAAGATTGGAAGAATGAAGATATTACAAGAGAAGAATATTTAGAATATAAACAAAAATATGAAAATGACATTGAAAGGCTAAAGAGAAACATCGAAAGGTTAGAAAATGAAAAGAAAAAGTATGAAAGCCAAAATATAAATACTAATGAATGGATAGAAAAATTTAAAGAGCAAAAAGGAATTACAGAACTTTCAAGAGATATAATGATGGAATTAATAGATTGTATATATGTAAAAGAAAATGGAGATATAAAAATAAAGTTTAAATTTGAGGATGAATTTAAAAGATGTTTAGAATACATAGAGAATAATAAAATAACACTAGAAAAACAAGTAGTAAATTTATAATTTTTGTGTTGTTATAATGACCCAAGGAGGTGGTGTTGCAGCACCAATAGGAGGTCAAATATTTAGAGAAGTATTGCCATACTTAGATATACAAAAAGATGCACAGGTTGAAGAAAATATAGTAGAAACAGTAGAAGTGCCAAACATAGTAGGGTTAAATGTTATAGAAGCAAATAAAAAATTAAAAGAATTAGAATTGAAAATAAATATAAGCAATGAACCAGAAGAATATGATAAAGAAACTACAATTATAAAAGTTCAAGTGCCAAATGCAGGTATAAAAGTAAATAAAAACAGTAATATATTTGTAGAGATATAATACTTTGAGGAATGTCCACTTTGGAGATTCCTTATATAAAACTCCTAGAAATGAATATTAATAGCACGACATACAATATAACACCTCTGAATTGTTAAGAAAAAATTACAATTCACATTTTATAAAATTATATTGACTAAATAGAAATTGAGCTGTGAAGAGTAACAATTAAAAATATAAAAAATGGGAAAAATAGAAAATTATGTTGACTGGCAAAAAATAGTATGATATAATAAAATTGTTATGATAAAATAAAAAAGAGAGGGAGTTATTTATGAAATTAAAAAAACTAATAACAAGTATGTTAGTAATTGTAATTTTCACATTACAATTTAGTTTTGTGCAATTTAGCAACGTTGTATATGCAAACGAAATTCAAAATAGTGAGAAGTATCACTATAAACAACTTACAGCAGAGGCAAAAAATATATATAATGCAATGTATGAAATGTACACAAAAGGAATCTTAAAAACAGGAACACAAAGTTATGATTTAGTAGAAAATGGTTATATCACACAAGAGCAACTTGAAAAATACTCAAATGGAAGTAAAACATTAACAACAGCTATGAATGCAGCTAGATATGCATTTTATGCAGACTATCCTGAAATATTTTATGTAAATTCACGAAAATTTACTCTTAGAGTGACAAAAGATGCAGATAACAAATATCATGCAAATATAGGATCAGGAAATTACAAAAATTATTATATAGATGGAATTACAACTGAAAATATAGAAGAAGCAGAAAGAGAATTTAATAATATAGTAAATGAAATTGCAGAAAAAGCAAAAAATCTTGAAATAGAAGAAGGAAAAAATAAGCAAACAGAACAAATAAAATATGTACATAATCAAATAACAAAAAATACATCATATAGACTAGAAGGAGATTGTACACCAGGAAATGAAGGTTTTATAAATACACCATATGGAGCTTTAGTAAAAAAACAAGCAATATGTGAAGGGTATGCAAGAGCATTAAAAACAATACTAGATAAAGTGGGAATAAATTGTATATTAGTACAAGGGCTTCATCAATCAGAAGGTTCAGCAGCAGTGGAGCATATGTGGAATTATGTAGAAATAGAAAAAGAAACACTTGCAAGATCAACACAAAAGGTATGGTATGCAGTAGATGCTACATTAGATGATCCATACTTACGTAAAACAGCTACTACACCTGACGCATTTCCAGAACCAGGAAGTGACTTAGTAGAAGGATTTGAAAACACAAGATATTGTATAGTTGGAAGAGAAACTATGAACAAAGAACATACACCATTAGAAATAGTAGAAGCAGCAGGAAATTATAAATTTGAATATCCAGAAATATCTAGTGATGATTATGGTATTGATACAGTTTCAAATAAAGACGGATTATTAGTAAAATATAAGCAAGATGGAACAGAAACAGAAGAATACAAATCAGGAGACTATTATATAAGTTATGATGGAAAAGGATATGCAAAAGCAGCAGAACAAGGAAGATACATATTAATGAAATCATATTATTATAAACCTGGAGACGAAGAATGGCAAATAAGTCCTTGGGCATATTTTTTACCAGATGTATATGCAGGAGGATTTAGAGATTATGATGATCATATTTATGTATATGTACCAAATTCAGAATATGTTGAATTTGCAGTAACAACTTTAGCACCAGGAAATTATCAAGAAAATCCAAAATATTTATCATATCAAGGGGACGAATCAGATTTTGTAGCAAAAACAGAAAAATTATATAATCCAAGTGGAACATATAAAGGAAAACCATATATTAAAGAACAAACACCAGCAGGAACAGCAACAATTATAGTAGGTCCAACATATCACGTAAAGGTTGTATATGATGATGAATTAGTATTAGAGGAAGGAGCAACTGAAGCAGGATATAGAATGGAATCCTCAGGAGCAACTGGAGCACAAGAATCAGAAATAACAAATTTCCGTTTTGATGGAAAATCTACAATAGAATTTGACTTAAAATTTAGTAAAATGTATGCAGATGATGGTGCATCATATGCTATATATATTACAGGATTAGTTGGAAAAAATAGTGGAAAAGCACCAATGGAAATATTATATGGAGCATTAAATAGGATAGCATGTTCATTTAGTATGAATAAAGCTAAAAACTGGGAAGTATTTGCAAGCCCAACACTTCTTGAAAATCAAGACCTTTCAATGAATGACTGGAAAACACAAGATGGAAAATCAGTATCAGATCAATTAAAAAGTAGAATAGCACTTGTAACAACAAAAACTACAGAAGTGCAAAAAGACTCAATGAATAATTTAATGGAAAATGAATTAGGAAATCAAAAAGTAGTAACAAGTGAAACATATAATATATCATTAAATGTATGTAAAAAATATGTTGTAAAAACAGGACATAGATTAAGATTATCATTAGGATTTCCAGAAGGTTATGGACCAGATGATGCTGGAGTTACATTTAAAGCATATCACTTTATAAGAAATGATAAAGATGAAGTAATAGGAGTTGAAGAAATTCCTTGTGTAGTAACACCTTTAGGTTTAATAGTAACATGTGATTCATTTAGTCCATATGCTATAGCAGTTGTTGAAAATGATGAAAATGTTAAAACAAAGAAATATGCAGTTGCTTCAGCAGACGAAGGTGGAGTAATTGAGGGTGCAGATAGAGAAAATGGAAACATATTTGAGCTTTCAGAAGAAAATCCACAAAGGGTAATTAAAGTTAAGGCAGATGAAGGAAACGAAATAGATACTATAACAGTTTGTGGTGAAGTAATAGATATGTCACAAGTTGAAAACAAGGACGAAATGGATATTACTGTAACATATGAAGACATTAAAGATGGAAATGGTATAATAAATGCGACATTTGTTGCAAAAACAGTTGCACAAGAAGAAAGAGCAAAAGGAGAAACAGTTGTTATACAACAACCAGTTCCAGTAGAAATAGAAATGCCAAAAACAGAATTATTAGCAACTATTAATAGAAAAGTAGAATTAACACCAACAGTAACAGAAACAGAAGGAACACAAACATATCAATGGTTTAAAGATGGGGTAGCAATTCAAGGACAAACAAATAAAACATTGTCAATAATACCTACAGTAGAAGATACAGGAGCATATACATTAAAAGTTACAACTATCGCAGGAACAGTAACAGAAAGTGTAACAAGTGAACCTTGTAACATAGTAGTTAGAACATTTGGAATATCTATAGAAAATGCAGATGAAACAACAAACTTACAAGAATTACAACCGGGAAGTGAATTTGAAGTAGATATAGAAATGAACAATTTAAAAAATATTGAAAATGGATTAGTATCTTTAACAGGACAATTAGAATATGACACAAATATATTAGAAAGAGTAGAAGAAAAAGGACAAAATGGATGGAATTTATCAGGAGCTTTTAATGAGCAAAACTTTAAGTTTGTAATAGATAGTAACGAACTTGTGAAAGAACAAACAGATATTTTTAGAATTAAATTTAGAGTAAAACAAACTATAGCACAAGATATAAAATCAATTATAAAGATTAAAGGAGTGTCAGCAAGTGGTGGAAATGGTTTAATAGTAGCAAATGATGCAGAAGTAGAAATAGGTATTAAATTGAAACAAGAAGAAGAAAAAATTACTTCAGAAAAATATGTTATAAACAATGAAGATAAAGATATTTCAAGAATACCACCAAAAACAACAGTAGCTGATTTTAGACAAAATGTAACAACAAAACAAGAAATGGTATTTACAGATAAAGAAGGAAATGTATTAACAGATGAAAGCATTATAGGAACAGGTATGACAGTAAAAGTAGGAAAGACATTACAATATACTCTTGTGGTTACAGGAGATGTTGATGGTGACAAATTAGTTACAATAGATGACTTAGCTAGAATAAAGTTGCATTTAATAGATATTGAAAAATTAGAAGGAATCGAACTAAAAGCAGCAAATGTTGATAATGATAACATGATTTCAATTAATGATGTGGCACAAGTGAAATTAGTAATAATTGGTTTATTTGAAATAAAATAAAAGGAGAAAAATTATGAAAAGAGTAATTAAATTAAGTTTAATAGTAATATTAGCAATAATTTGCTTAACAGGAGTCGTATATGCAGCGCCTAGTTGTAATATAGAAATTCAAACATCAAAAACAGAATTTGATAAAAATGAACAATTTACAGTAGATATTAATCTTTCTAATATAAAATCAGAAAGGGGAATTGTAGCAATAGAGGCAACTTTGGATTACGACAAGGAAAGTTTAGTATTAGTTGAAATGAAAGGGCAAAACGAATGGAGTAATCCTATAAAAGATTTATCTTATAATGAATCAACAGGAAAATTTGTAATTGATAAAAATGGTTTAGCAAAGAGTAATGAAACAATACTAAAATTAACTTTTAAGGTTAAAGAAACTAGCAAAAAAAATCTTACAATATCATTAAAAGATATTAAAGTTTCAGATGCAACAGTACCAGGACAAATAGCTCTTGCTTCTAAAAATATTACAATAAAAGAGGGAACAGTAAATCCACAGCCACTACCACCAGTAGACCCAAAACCAGTTGATCCAACTCCAGTAGACCCAAAACCAGTTGATCCAACTCCAGTAGACCCAAAACCAGTTGATCCAACTCCAGTAGATCCAAAACCAACAGAGCCAACAAATTCTCAGACACCAACAACAAATAGTACTAATAAAGATAATATAGCAAATGGTAAAATACCACAAACAGGAAATGATAACAGAATATTTATGATATTTACAGCAGTAGCAATTATAGCAGGAGTAGTACTATATGTAAAAATGAAAATAGTTAATAAACAAATGGGAGAATAAATTATATAGGAGAGTGTAACGAATTTTGATATTCTTCTAGTATATAAAAAAATATATTATGAAATTTCAGTAATGAAAATAGTGGAAAAGATATTAATAAATAAGAAGGGAAAGCATTTATATTGCTTTCCCTTTAAAAGAACTTTAGAGTTTTATAGTTTTTCTGTATAAGAATACACCCTAATTTATGGATATTACATAGGTACTGATACTATTTCTAAATTGTTATAAATATACTTGATTTTAGAACCTGTATCATCAGTAAAATTAACTTTGGATAAAAATGGTGAAAAGTATTCGAGAACTTCATCTAAAGTATAAGAAACATACAATGATAAAAATTTTTTTCTTACAGGGATGCTAATAGTTTTGTCAACAAAATTAGAAGCAAGTGCAACAATATATTTATCCAAATTATATGTCTCACTAGGTCTACTAATATAGCTTGGTAAACTAGTGTCACTATTTATATAAGAATAAGTGTCAGATAAAACATATAAACTATCTGGAAAGCCATATGGAATAACTTTTTTTAAAGCCACTACATTAGTGTAATAACGAGGTGTTATATTAAATGATGTAGATATATTTTTGATTGTAGCAATATAACTAGATAATTTTTTAGATGAATCCTTATCAAAAATAGAAGTATCAATTTTAAAATATGCCTTTTTAAACAAATTGATCAATTCAATCAGATTTGTATTAGTAGGTGTAGAGACACCATTTTTGATAATATAATGAGGTGGATTAAAGTTGCATAAGATATAAAATAGTAATACATCAAATTCAACATTATATTTTTTAGCTTCTACCAACATACGAGCAAAGCGTATATTAATAGGAATTTTACACATATCTTTACCTAAGTCTGTAACTTTTAAATTATTATCAATAGCACCAAACATTTTCAATAAAGAAATTGAAGAATCTATGTAATACATAGATTTTAGTAATAATAAATCACAAGATGAAATATGAATATTATAATTAAATAATTCAAGCAACATATTATCAAGAGAGGAATCAACCTCAGTATGAAGCATTTTTCTACATGAGTAATTTTTATTAGAACATAGCCAATATGTGCCAGGAGAATAAATTCCTGCTAAGGCTTTGTGTTCTTCAATAGTTTGCAAACTTATATATTGTAGAAATGAAGTTTGAATTCCATCAATAACTTTAATATTTTTTTCGATGCCACAGTCAATTACTACATCTATATCGATAGGTAGACACCGTACTTGAGTTATATCTGCAGCAAGAATAATTCTTTTTTTTAAGGAATTATTGCTTATTTCACTTAGATATGCACTAGATTGTAATATAAATATTTCTACATCCATTTGCAATTTTTCCAAAGTATTTTTTATGGTATAATGAAATTTTTTTATTTTATTTGGATGTGCAAGTAAAATCAAAAAATTATGTTGTGAATCATCTAGAAGTAAATTTACTAAAATCTCATTTATATACTTAAATGGTTTATATAAAGTAATGACATTTTCAGACTTTATAGGTGATTCTATTATGTTAGCTCCATTGAAAAGGTTAGACAATTTAGCATTAAAAAAAGAAAAATTATTAATAATGACTAATTTGAACTTAGAGCCAGCCTCTATGAGTTTTTTACAAAAAGCTATTAATACCTGAGCATTAATATTGTTATAAGGTCCCTCAATTATTACAGCAAAGTTAGAATCTTTGTTGTGTTGCATAATTTCGTTAATTACTTTGTTACTATATGACATAAATATTATATGATAATTTTTATCATACATGGCAGAAACATTATTATAAGTTATTAACTTTTCTGCATTAGGATAGTCATACTCCTTTATAGCGTTTTTGACTCTTGAATATCCATTTAATTTTTTCTCAGAAGCTGCAACAATAACTTTGTAACCTGCTTTAGCTAAATGTACAGGAATATTGCCACTATCAACAGAGTTTATAATAGTTACAACATTTTCTTGTACATACCGTGTAATTTGTTCCTCAAATTGTTTTTGACATGCCTTTTTGTTATTCAAAATTACATCCATATTCATATGTTCCTTTCTATCGTATTTTTTACTGATAAATAAAACCTAAATGCTCTCCTTTCTTAATTTTTTATTTTCTAAATATAGAAAACTACTATAAAAATCAATATTAATAATATATCATATTTTACATAAAAAGTCAACAAAACTTAAAAGCACTGAAGCAACGTTAGGGATAGCAGGAGAAATGCTAGGAACAAATGCAGAAATGCCAATAGATAGATGCTCAAAAGATAAAATAAAAACAATACTAGAAGAAGAATGTTGTGAGGATAAAAGTATAAATACATCAAAAATAATAAAGACAAGTGAGAGAATAGATAAAGAAATAAACAAATAGGCATGTCAATGATTTTTGAAAATGTCCCAAAATTTTTTAAACATAAGCCCTAAAAA
>CANRSN010000040.1 GCA_947642455.1 uncultured Clostridiaceae bacterium | reverse complement strand
AGGGACAGACCAATGTAATATTATAAAAATATTACAAGTCTGTCCTTTAAATATATAAATTATTACGATTTTATTCTCTTATGGCAAAAAATTGAAAGAAAATATAGAAATTATGGAGAATAAAGAATTAAAAGCAAATAATCAAATATTATGGGTACAGAATATGAACAATATTAAGAATTGTGTAGAAGAAATAGTATGTGATGAAATAATTTATAAATAGAAAAATATGAAAATTTAATGAAAAAAAATAAAATAAATGTTATAATGAAAACATAAATTATAATTAGGCAACCGTAGTTGCCCAATTAAAGGAGGCAATAAATTGAAAAGTGAATTATTACCAAATGACTATAAAGAAACATTGAAATTGATTATACAAAAAATAGAAATAGCACAACAAAGAGCTGTTATTTCAACTAATATAACATTATTAGATTTGTATTGGGATATTGGAAATATTATTTTGAATAAAAAGAAGGAGCAAGGTTGGGGAGCAAAAGTAATAGATACATTATCTAATGATATAACTACAGCTTTTCCAAATACAAAAGGATATTCAAGTAGAAATCTTAAATATATGAGCCAGTTTGCAAAAACATATTCAAATTATTTAGATATAAAAGAAGAGCTTTCTAAAGTTAGTTGGTCGCATAATCTTGTTTTAATGAGCAAAATTAAAAATGAAAATGAAAGAATATGGTATATAAATGAAACTATAAAAAATGGATGGGCAAGAGATGTTTTAATTCATCAAATAGAATATGGATTATACAATAGAGTTTCAACAGAAGAAAAAACACACAACTTTCCTAAAACATTACCACCAGTGCAATCAGAATTGGCAGTGCAAACATTAAAAGATCCATATATATTTGATTTTTTAACACTATCAAAGCAATATAAGGAAAAAGATTTAGAAGATCAATTAGTAAAACATATTACTCAATTTTTATTAGAATTAGGTGCTGGATTTGCTTTTGTAGGCAGACAATATCATTTAGAGATTGGAGGAGATGATTATTACATAGACTTATTGTTTTATCATTTAAAATTAAAATGCTATGTAGTAATAGAGTTAAAAACTGTAGAATTTCAACCAGAATTTGCGCGGAAAATTAAACTTTTATCTATCTGCTGTAGATGATATAGTAAAAGCCGAAGAAGATAATCCAACTATTGGTATACTGTTATGTAAAGAAAAAAACAAAGTAAAAGCAGAATATGCATTAAAAGATATAAATAAGCCTATTGGAATTTCTGAATATGAATTGATAAAAGCAATACCAGAAGATTTAAAATCAAATTTACCAACTGTTGAAGAAATTGAACGTGAAATGGAAGAAAAATTAAAATAGGTATAAAGAGGGTGTCCAATTACAAGCTTTAGATTAAGAAATAGATCTAAGGCTTATTTGGTGCTATAAAAGTGTAATAATCAATTACTTTATTGTAATTAATTACTACACTTTTATAGTACCAAATAAAATATTACAAAAATGTAATAAAAAAGACAAAAAAGTGTAAAAAAACACAAGAAAATAGCTTCCGTAATAGAAAAATGCGAGAACCAGAAAAACAAGAAAAAACTACCATTTACAAGTAAAAACAAATATGTAAAAATACAAGTAACGAATTATAGAAAAATTTCAATCATCAAAACAAACAAAAGAGAATTAAAATGATTAATCTTTTATGAATAAACAAAATTGATAAACTTTTTGAACCAAAACAAGCACAAGAGAACAAAAAAGAGTGCCCCAGTGTTTACTTTGATGAGAAGGAAGGAAAGGTAGAAACATGGAAGAAAAGAGAAAAACAAACAAAAAAATGTTCGTCGGGGGGGGGTAGCATTACTGACCATAATAGCAGTAATAGCTACAATACTTAATTTAGTAAAACCACCCAAAGAAGTAAAAAGAGAAAATGCAGGGGAAATTGCAAGAGCAATGACCTATGACCAAGTGCAAGAAGGAGAGGAAAAAGTACAAGTAGAAAACGAAGCAGGAGAGCTAGTAGATTTCAACTATGTACAATTTGATGCCTTCTTTTTAAGAGATTTAGATGGAGATGGATATGCAGAAAGCATACGTGGAACATGTAGGGAAATCGGGCAAAGTGATACACTATACATGAATCTTAACGTGCTTACAAAAGGATATCTAAAAGATGGAAAAATAGAAATAAATGGAGAAAATTTCTATTTACAAACATCATTGCCAAAAGATAATGAAATAAAAAACAACACAATAGGAACAGATATAAAAGCAATAGAATTCAATCAAATAGGAACAGGAACACAAAAACTACTTACAGGAACAATAAGAAGTAAAATAGGTTCAAACATAAATGACTATAGCAAAATAAATAGTGTAACCTTAACAGGAACACATGTAGAAGAAAAAGAAGATGGAACAATAGTAGAAACACCAATAGAAAAGACAGTACAATTTGCAATAGATTGGCATGGAGCAGTAGGATGTCAAATAAGTAGATATATAACTAAATATATAGATGGCATACAAGATGAACAAAATAACAAACTAAAGCTAAACTTTGAAATACAAACAAGTGAGACAAAAGGGCAACTAAATATAAGTAAAACATACATAGAAGGAACAATACCAGAACTAAATGGATATAAGCCAACAAAAGTAGAAATACAAGGAACAAATATAGAGAGTACATATAACGAAGAAACAATGAAATTCACAGCACAAAAAGAAGTAGCAGTGGACCAAAATGGAAGAATAGTAACAAGTGTAGCAAGAACAAATACATATAAACTTAATATAGAATATCCACTAGAAGCATACAAAGAATTAGGAAATGATACATTTGAAATAAGAATACCAGTAAAAGCATATTATGAAGGATTTAACAACACAAACAACGAATTCAAGAATCCATACAAATCAAATGAAGCACAGCAAACCGTAGTTGTAAGTTATAAAAAAATGGCAGGAACAGTAGCAAGGTTTGATGTAGAAGTAGGAAAATACATATCATATCCATCATATACAAATTCAATATTAAAAAGAAAGCCATTAAACATATATAATGGAAAATCAGAAGAAGAAAAAGATGATACATACTTAGTAAAATGGATAGCACAAACAGGAACAGATGGGAAAACACAAAACATACTTATGAAAGAAACAGCAAAAGGAGCCATGCAAGTAGCAGATCAATTTATAAAATCAAATGGAACAGAAGAAAGCATGGAAGACATAACAACAAATATAGGAATATATTTTAGTGGAGCAACAGACATATTAGGACAAGATGGCTGGATAAAATTATATAATGAAGAAAATGATGAACTAATAGAAACATTTACAAAAAATAATTGGAATACTTATACACAAGAAAAACCATACAAATATGAAATACCAATAAAACATGTAAGAATAGAAACAAGTGAGACGAACCCATCATCAACAATGACAGTATATCATGTAAAAGAACTAGATGATGAAAAAATAACAACAAAATACACAATAGAAGAATTTTTAAACATAAATTACATAAAATCAACATTAGTAGGATACATAGGAGAAGAATATATAAATACAGATACAAATAGAGCAAGCTATCTATCAGACATATCAATAGCAACAGTAAGTATAAGTGATAGAGTAATGAGTACACAAGAAACAAAAAAAGATAGTGTAATAACAATAGTAGCACAATACAGTGAAAATAGTAATACAGAAAAATGGGTAAATGGCGCATTTTTATTAAAGTTACCACAAACAATAGTAAACATAAACATAAAAAATGTAAACATGAATAATGAAAAAGTAAAAATATCAAATTATGAAAAATATGAACAAGATGGAAACATATTTATAAAAATACTAACAGAAAACGAGCAAGAAGCAAGTTACAAAATAGAAATAAAATCAGATATTACAGTAGACCCAAGAATCGTAACACAAACAAATGAGATAGAACTATATGCTTCAAATGAAGATGCAACAACATATAGCAATGCTACAGTAGATATATATGATGTAAATAGCAACTTAAATACAACAGAACTAGTACAAAAAGCAACAACAAGTATAAGTTTAGTAGCTCCAAACTCATTACTTACAAATCAAGTAGCAAGAAACTATGATGGAACAGAAAAAATAACAATAGCTCCAAGAATTGCAGAAGTAGAAAAAACACAAAGAACAGCACAAATAGAATTAGAAATAACCAATAACTATACAAGTACAATAAGTGAAGTAGCAATATTAGGAAAAATACCATATGAAGGAAACACATATGTAATAAATGGAAGCAATATGGGCTCAAACTTTAGTACAACAATGGCAAACAAAGGAATAATATTACCAGAAGAATTAAAAGAGATAGCAAAAGTATACTATTCAGAAAAAGAAAATCCAACCAAAGACATAGAAGATGAGCAAAATGGTTGGACAACTTCACCAAACAATTTTACACAAGTAAAAAGCTATTTAATAGACCTAGGAGAGCATGTGCTAGAAAAAGGAGAAAATCACAAATTCAATTATACAATAAACATACCAGAAGGAGTAGAATACAATAAAACAGCATTTAGTCATCATGCGGTATACTTTAGTTTAGATACAAAAAATGGGAAATATAGAACACAAACGGAACCGAACAAATTAGGTTTTATGATAGCAAAACGATATAATTTAGAATTAACAAAATATCAAAGAGGAACAGCAAAAGTAGTAAAAGGTGCAACATATAGAATTTTAGAAGAAGGAGAACAAGAGGCAATAACCAAAACAACAGAAGAAAATGGAAATTTAACAATCCAAGATTTATATGTAGATAGAACATATATTGTAAAAGAAGTAAAAACACCAAATGAATATAAATTAAATGAAGATGAAATTAAATTTAAAGTAAAAGAAGAAAATGAAGAATTAATAGTAGAAAAATTAGCAGGAACTACTAAAAAATTAGAAATAGCCAAAGAAAGTAATACCATACAATTAGAAGTAGAAGATGAGGTAAGAGCAAATTTACATATTACAAAAATAGAGAGAGGAACAACAAAAGTATTAAAAGGAATTAAATACAAACTAAAAGGAAAAGGATATGAAGAAGAGAAAATACTAACAACAAATACAAATGGAGAAATTAGTGTAAAAGGAATATATATAGGAACAGAATACACTTTAGAAGAAGTAAAAGCTGAAGGGTATTATTTAGCAAACCCAATAAAATTCATAATAACAAATAATGAAGGAAACTATATAGAAAACATAACAGAAGGAACAATAAAAACAGTAACGATAACAAAAGAAAATGAAATACCAACATTAAATATAGAAGTAGAAAATGAGCCAATACCAACATATAAATTAACAATAAAAAAAGTAGAAAAGGGAAATACAGAAAAGTTATTATCAGGGGCAAGGTTTAAACTAATAAAAGATGGTAAAGAACTAAATAGATATGAAACTGGAAAAATAGAAAATACACAAGAAATAGGAGAAACAGGAAAAGTAACAATATCAAATTTATATGCATATGAAAAATCAAGACAACTAGACCAAACATATATATTACAAGAAGTAGTTGTTCCAGAGGGATATTCAAAAATAAAAGATATACAATTTCAAGTAACTAAAAACGAGGATGAAACATATAGTTTTAATAATACAGAAGGAGTAATTGCAAATACAGAAATAGAAGGTAATAACATAACAATAACATTAGAAGATAATCCATCATTTAAATTAACAAAAACAGATAGCGAAACAGGACAATTACTTCCAAATACAAAATTTGTTATTTATAATGTAGACGATGAAACAGTTTCAGCAAGAAATAGTAAAGGAGAGTTAGTAGGAACACCAGAAATAATAGATGGAAAAGAATACAATGTATTAACAACAAATGAAAATGGTGAGTTTTCAGTAGATTTACCACAAGGACTATATAAAGCAGTAGAGGTACAAGCATCAGATAACAAATACCAATTAGCAAATGAAATATACTTTGGAATAGGAACGTCAAGAGAAGCAAAAAAGAAAATGCAATATCAAAGCACGATGAGATTAGAAGGAGATTACACATCAAATACAACAGTAGAAACAGAAGATGGAGGATACTTAGTAGGGGGAGAATTCTATAACAGTATGGAAATAGGAGGAACTACAATAGAAAACAAAGGAAACAAAGATGCAATCTTAATAAAATACAAAGAAAATGGAGAGATAGAGAAAATAGAAACAATAGGAGCAGGTTCAGCAGAAACTATTGAGACAATAAAGAAAAGTACAACAGGTTATATAGTTATAGGGGAATTTTGGAGTGACTCAGTACAAGTAGGAGGGATAAACTTAACAAAAGATAAAAAGTCTGATAGTGCAAAAATGATAATAAACTATAATGAAAACCTAGAAGTGCAGTCAGTAGCAGTAGTATATGCTAAACAAATAGATTCAGTGATTTCAAGTAGTAATGGAAGCTATATTATTACAACAAATAATAGAAATTTAATAAAATATACTAGTAATGGGGAAATGCAATGGGAAACAGGAATAGAAGGCATAATAACATCAGTAACTCAAACAAATGATGGTGGATATATAGTAGGAGGATATTTTACAAAAGAAAGTATTAAAGTAGGAGAAAATACAATAACAAATAAAAGTAAAATAGATATATATGGAAATAGGAGATCTGATGGAATAGTAATAAAATATAGTAATACTGGAACTGTAGAATGGGTAAAACAAATAGGAGGGACAGAGAATGAACATATAACTTCAGCAGTTCAGATGGATGATGAAGGATATATAGTAGTAGGATATTTTGAATCAGAAAGTATTCAATTAGGAGAAAAAATAATAGAAAATGCAGAAGCAGGAATAAATAATTCAGAGGGAATATTAATAAAATATGATAACATAGGAGAAGTGCAATGGATAAAACAAATTAAAGGGAAAAATAATGATCGTATAACATCAGTAGCCAAAACCAATGATGGAGGATATACAATAACAATATCAAGTTATTCAGAAACTATTCAAATAGATAAATATACAGTAGCAGGAAGGAATATAATTATAAAATATAATTCAAAAGACATTATAGAAAACATTGAAACTATAGAAGGAGACATAACATATGATAAAGAGTTTTATGTAGAAGCAACGAAGGATGGAGGCTATATAGTAAAAGGAATAGCTAATAATATTATACAAATAGGAGATTATGTATTAGAAACATATAATAAAGAAAACTATTTAATAAAATATAATAAAAACAATGATATAGAAATAGCAACAAGTGGAAGTAATACAGTAATAAAGAAAGTTAATGATGAAGAATATAAAATAATAAAAGAAAAAGAAGTACAAACATATAAAACAGAAGAAATAGCAAATATGACATCAAAATTAGAGTACTATTTAGGAACGAAAAACGATGATAAAATAATAACATCTCAAGCAACAAAAGACGGAGGATATATAGAAATTTTACATTTTGGGAGTAACACAGTAGAAGTAAAAGACTATACTATAGATGGAAAAGGAGAAGAAAATATAGCTTTAATAAAATATAATAAAAACAAAAAAATAGAGTGGACGACTACAATTACAATAGATAATGAAAGGAATTCAATAAGTTCTATAATACAAACAGAAGATGAAGGATATATAGTAAGTGGAACACTATATTCAGAAAGCATGCAAATAGAAAATATAACAGTAAAAAAAGAAAATATAGAAAAAGAAACATGTGGGATTTTAATAAAATATGATAAATATGGTATTGTAGAGTGGGTAAAATGTGAAGAATATAACATAAATTCAATAGCTTTAAGTCAAAGTGGAGGTTACCTAGCAGGAGGAACATATATTAATGAAGTACAAATAGGAGAAAATATAATAACAAATGAACTACCTGATATAGAAGATGGAATAATAGTAAAATATACTGAAGAAGGAAAAGTTGAAAGAGTAATAACGTTAAAAGGAGATGTTGAAAATAGAATAAATGCAATAGCAGAGACAAAAAATGGTGAAATAGTAATAGCAGCAGACTTTAGAGAGTCAAAGATAAAAATAGGAGAATATACAATAGGAAATTGGCAAGCTCCATATTTTAATGAAGCAATAATTATAAAATTCGCCAACGATGGAAATATAAAATTAATACAACGAGTAGAAAGAGATACATCTTGGGATGATAGTGGTAATATGCTTGTAGGGCGGAGCAGGAGCAGATATAAAACAAATAAAGCCAACAGAAGATGGAGGTTATATAATAATTGGAGTTATGGGCAATGCAACACAAATAACAGGAACAGTTGTAGTGGATAGTGGAGGTATTTCAGAAATAATAAAATATAATAAAAACGATGAAGTAGAATGGTTAAAAACCATAAAAACAGAGGAGTATGCAGGAGTACAAAGTATAAATATTACAAATGATGGTGGATATATTATAGGAGGATGTGTCATTGGAACAAATACGAAAGTTGAAATAGAAGATTACAAGATGGTTAGTACAAAAGACGGTGATGGAATAGCATTAAAATTAAAGAATAATGGAAAAGTAGAGAAGATATGGAAATTAGAGAATGGAAAAAAAATAAATACAGTTATACAAATGGAAGATGGGCAATATAAGCGGGAGGAGCATTTAATAATAAAATAACACAAGTAGAAAAAGAGCAATTCATAAATAAAGGTAAATATGATGCAATCTCATTAAAATTAATAGTTGAAGAAAAAATACATGAGCAACAAGAAATAGTAATACAAAATGAACTAAAGACATTTAAAATAACTACTAAAGTAGAAATAATAGATGAGTCAAAAGGAGGAAGTATTTCAGGAGAAAGTGAAAAACCATATGAAATAGTAGAATATAACCAAACAAGTACAAAAGAAATAAAAATGACACCAGATGAAGGATATGAAATAGCGAAAATAACAATAAATGGTCAAAGTATACAATTTGAAAAGCAAGAAGATGGAACATATATATTGCCACAGTTTGAAAACATGTTAGAAGATAAAGAAGTAGTAGTAACATATGTTCAAACAATTGGAAAATTTGTAATAAATAAAAAAGACTCAGATGGAATAACTCCACTAAAAGGAGTAAAATTCAAAATAGAACAAATAGACGAAAGAGAAGAGCCAACAGGAGTAATAGGAGAAATACAAAATAATGGTGAAAAATATGTTACAGCAGATAAAACAAAAGAAATAACAGGAAAATTAGGAGAACTAACAAATAATGGAACATACTATTTTATACCAAATGAAGATGGAACCATAGAGCCAACAAATGGAAAAACATATCAACAAGCAAATGGAGGAAGTAGTGGAATAAATAGTACAACAGCAAATTCATATATACCAATAGATTTAACAGGATTAACAGGAAATTATGCAATAGTAGTAAATGCTAGAGTATCAAGTGAAAGTAGTTATGATAAAGGATATGCTACAATAACAGAAAGCACAACAGCTCCATCATATAGCAATAGTACAGGACAATTTATAAAACAAATATCAGGAACAGTAGAAAATACAGATTATACATCAACAGTATTAGAAGGAGGAAAAACGTATTATTTACATTTAGGATATACAAAAGATTCTAGTGGAGATAGTAATGAAGACAGGATAGTAATAAACAGTATAAAGCTATGTGAAACAAATATAGAAACATACAATTTTGATACAATAGATGGAAAATATATATCAAATAATCAAGGAAAAGCAGATACAACAGCAAATTCATACATACCAATAGATTTAAGAGACAAAACAGGAAAATACAATATAATAGTAAATGCAGAAATATCAAGTCAGTATTACGATTATGGATATGTAACAATAACAGAAGGAACAGATAGACCATCATATAACAATGGGGCAGGAAGATTTATATACATATCAGGAAGTCAACAAGCGCAAGATTACACAACAGTGTTAGAAGGAGGAAAAATATATTATTTACATCTAGGATATTATAAAGACAGTAGCACAGATACAGGAACAGACACATTTACAATAAATAATATAGAAGTAAAACTAAATGGAAGTGACTTATATAGGGCACAAGTAGTAACCGATGAGTTAGGACAGGCATTTGCAAACTTACCAATAGCAAGATATAGTATAACAGAAATAGAAGCACCAGAAGAATATGAAATATCAAAATCAGCAATAGTACATGAAATGAAAGTAGGAGAGCAAAATGAAATAACAATAACAAACCATAAAAAGCCAAAACTAATAGTACACCATTATGTACAAGGAACAGGAATAAATGGAATAGAAGCGGTAAAAGTAGCAGAAGACGAAAACTATTTAGGGACAACAGGGGAAGAATACACAACAACACCAAAAATAGATTTAGATAAATATGAATTAATAAAAGATGAAACAGGAGAGCAAATAGTACCAGAAAACTGGAAAGGAACATATACAAAAGAAATAGAAGAAGTAACATATTACTATACTCTAAAACCAGTACAATTGACAGTACACCATTACATAGAAGGAACAATAACACCAGTACCATTAGTAGATGGAACAGAAGCAAAAGACATAACAAATACAGGAAATGAAGGAGAAACATATACAACACAAGCAATAGAACAAGAGCAACTAGATGAAAATTACGAATTATTAGAAACACCATCAAATAGTACAGGAACATATCAATATCCAGAAGTAGAAGTAACATATTACTATAAGATGGTAAAAAGAAAAGTGAACATAAATAAATATGCAGAAGATGGAATAACACCACTTGCAGGAGCAAAATTTGAAGTAACATTAAAAGGTCAACAAGGGGTTCCAACAGAAAAAATAGGAGATATACAAAATAATGGAAAAGAGCATATAATAAAAAATTCTGAAAGTGAAGTAATAGAAGTATTAGGAGAGTTAACAAATGCAGAAAATCAGGAATATCATTTTATACAAAACGAAGATGGAACAATAACACCAAACAATATAGGGGTAGATGGAACAACAGCAAAATCATATATGCAAATAGATTTAACAAATTTAGAAGGAACATACTTAGTAACCATAAATGCAAGAATATCAAGTGAAAGCAACTATGATTATGGATATGTTACAATAAATGAAAATATAGAAGATGATACTAGTGAAAAATTTATGAACATCTCAGGAGAAAAAGGAAATGCAAATTATGAAAGCATGGAATTAGAGGGAGGAAAAGTATACTATTTACATATAGGATATACAAAAGATGGAAGCGGTAGTAATGGAGAAGATAAAATAACAATAAATAGTATAAAAATACATAAGTTACAAACCAAGTCATACTATTTTGAAGAAAATAGTGGAATATATACATCAAATAACCAAGGAACGCCAAATACAGTAGCAAATTCATACATACCAATAGATCTAACAGAATATACAGGAAAATATAAAATAACAGTAAATGCAGAAATATCAAGTGAGAAAAATGGAGACTATGGATATGCAGTAATAACAGAAAACACAGAAAGAGTAGAATATAATAATGAAAATAAATTTATAGATATATCAGGAAATATATCTGCTAAAGAATATACAACAAACAAGATAGAAGGAGGAAAAATATACTATTTACACTTAGGATATATCAAAAATGAAGATATAGATGAAGGACAAGATACATTTAAAATAAACGAAATAAGAATAAGTCCAGTAGATAATTACTACTATGAACAAAAAGAAACAGACAAGCAAGGAAAAATAGAATTAAACTTAAATGCAGGAAAATACATCATAACAGAGATACAAACTCCAGAAGGCTATAGAATAGATGGAAGCAATACACAAGAAATAGAAATAAACTCAAAAACAGAAGAAAACGTAAACATAAATGTAATAAATGAAAAAGTAACAGGAAAAGTAATAGTACACCATTACATATATGATGAAAAAGCAGGAGAATACACAACAAAAAAAGTACCATTACAAGATGGAACAGAAGCACAAGATCAAATACTAAGAGGATATATAGGAGAAACATATACAACAAGTGCAAAAGAAGATATAAATAAATCTTACAAATTCTATGAAGCAACAGCAAATACATCAGGAGAAATGACAAAAGACATAATAGAAGTAAACTACTATTATGTAAATGCAGGAAAAGACCTAACAGTAACCAAAACATGGAATCATGGAAAAAGCAAATATTCAAGACCAGAAAGAGTAATCTTGCAAGTAAAAAATGGAGAAACAGTAGTACAAGAAGCAGAAGTAACGGTAGCAAACAAAGTAGTAGAAAATAAAAACAATACAGAAAATACAAATATAGGCAAAACACAAACAGAGCCATATCAGAACGGAGAAACACAAGAAGAACAAAATCAAACAGAACAAGAAACATGGAGTTACACATTTACAGGATTACCAATATATGATGAAGAAGGGCAAGAAATACAATACACAGTAGGAGAAAGAGAAGTAGCAAAAGGGGAATTAGTACATTATGAAACAACAATAGAAGGGCTAAACATAACAAACACATACAAAGAAATAGAGCCAAAACTAGAAAGTAATGTAGAAAAAATAGCACCAGACAGCCAAAAAGTAACAACCAAAGACAGCCCAATATATTATGAAATAAACTTCACATCAAAAATAGAAGACTTCCAAGGAAAAGCAAAAATAACAATAATAGATGAGCTTCCATATGAAATAGACGAAGAAAACTCAGAGCTAAAAGGAGGAATATACAACAAAGAAGCAAAAACAATAACATGGGAAGAAGAAATCGAAGAAATAGACACATTTAGAACAGAAGAAGCAAAACAAATAACGATACAAAAACAAATAAGTCTAAAATACAAATATGGCAACTTTGATGAACAAATAAAAAACATAGAAACAAAGCAAAATACAATAAAAGATGAAACAGTGCAAGATACAACAAGTAAGCAAGTAGCAACTATAGAACAAAATGAAGATATGACAAGCAAACAAGAAACAAATGGAAATAAAGCAAATAGTACACAAGAAAATGAAAGAACAACAAGCAAACAAGAAGGAAGCTTACCAGAAGACACAAAATTAAAAATAGCAAACACAGTAAAAACAAAAATAGAGCTTCAAATACCAAAAACAGAAACGACAGAAGACGAAACTGTAAAACAAGATGAACAAGAAGACACAGAAGAAGTACCAGTAGAAATACCAGCAAACGTAATAATACATCATTACATCTATGATGCAGAAAATAACCAATACACAACAATAAAACTAGCAGAAGATGAGACAAAAGAAGGAGTAATAGGAGAAGAATATACAACAAATCCATCAAGCAAAGTACCAGCAAACTACACAGTAGTAAATGCTACTCCAGAAAACCATGAAGGAAAAATGAGAGAAGAAACAATAGAAGTAACCTACTACTATAGCCTAGCAACACCAACAGTAGAAAGTGAAATCACCAAAACAGCAAAAGCAAACACAGAAGAAAAAGAAACAATAACAAACGAAGACGGAACAACTACGGAAATAAGCATTCCAGCAATAACAGTAGAAGGTTCACAAATAACATACAACATAAACTACAAAGCAGAAATAGAAAACTACATAGGAAAAGCAGAAATACAAATAATAGACACATTACCTGCAAAAATAGACAAAGACAAATCAGACCTAAATGGAGGAACATACAACGAAGAAGAAAACACAATAACATGGATAGAAGAAATAGAAAACATAGACACATATACAACAACAGCAGAAACAACAGTAGGAACAACAACGACAGAAAAAACAACAAATAACCATAGAACAAGCGAAGTAAATACAAAAACTAATCAAGATGAAACAAAAACTAATCAAGAAAATCAAGATAGCACAAAAAATGAAACAGAAAAAGCAAACTATGAAAATGGAATATATACAAAACAAATACAAAAGCAAATAAAACTAGTGTATATAGACCAAAACATAATAAAAGACTTAAGCAACGTAGTAACAGGAACAGTAAAACTATACTATCCAGAAAACCATCCAGAAGCAGGAAAAGAGCAAATAGAAAAAGAAGTAACAGATGAAGAAACAGTAAAACAAAAATATACAGTAGACATAAAAATACAAAAACAATGGGAAGACAACAACAACCAAAAACAAAAACGTCCAGAAAGTGTAATCATAGAAATAATGGAAACAGCATCAAAAGACACATTAACAGCAGAACTAAGTGAAACAAATAACTGGAAACATGAAGTAAAAGGATTACCTAAATATGATGAAACGGGAAGAAAAATAGAATATGAAATAA
>CANRSN010000039.1 GCA_947642455.1 uncultured Clostridiaceae bacterium | reverse complement strand
GATAACTGGAAGCAGTAAAGGTATTGGAAAGGCTACAGCTGTAGAGTTTGCAAAATCAGATAATTTTAAGAGAGGTTAAATATATGAATATTATAGAAATTTATAAAAAATATCATTTACCAGAACATTTGCAGATGCACATGTTAAGAGTAGCAGCATGTATTAATTTAATATTAGATAATTGGAATGGAATAACAATAAATAAGGAATCAATAATACGAGCTAGTTTATTACATGATATGGGAAACATGGCTAAAATATCAGATGATGAAATAGAAGATGAGAAGTTTAGAAAAATAAGGAAAGAATATATAGATAAATATGAAAGAAACTCGCATAAAATAAATCTAATAATAGCTAAAGAAGAAGGATTAAATGATTATGAAATAGAAATTATAGATAAAAAAAGTTCTAAAAGAGGAGAAGAAACTTTAAATTCAGAAAGGTATGATGTAAAAATATTGTTATATTCAGACCAAAGAGTAGCACCATATGGAGTTACATCATTAAAAGAAAGATTAGAAGAAGTTAAAAAGAGATATAAAAATATATCATCATCAGTATGGTCTAATGAAGAAAAAGCTAATCATTTAATTGAATGTTCTTTAGAAATCGAAAAGCAAATAATGAAGTATTGTAATATATCTCCAGAAGATATAAATGATAAAAGTATTGAAAAATATATAGAAAAATTAAAAGAATATGAGATATAGGAGGCAAGAAAATGATAGATAAACAAAGTATTTGTTACATAAGTTCTATTAGCAAAGAGGGGCAAGATGTTACAATAATTTTAAATCAGAAGATATAGAAATATAACCTAATTTATATATTATAGAATGGGAGATATAAAAATGACAGAATTAAGTTCATTAAGAAATATTGGAAAAGAAACTGAAAGAAAACTAAAAACAATAGGTATAAATTCAGCAGAAGAATTAAAAGAGATTGGCAGTAAAGATACTTGGATTAGATTAAAATTGAAATATCCAGAAATATGTTTAGTACATTTATATACTCTTGAAGGAGCAATTAGTGATATAGAATATAATCAGTTGTCAGAAGAAACAAAAAGAGATTTAAAGGCATTTACAGACCAATGGAAAAACTGAAAACACATTATCAAATGGAAAATATGAAATAATGGAGGAATATGTATGTTAAATGCCAATAAAGTAACTGACATAAAAGAGATTTCTAAATATGGAAAAGCAAAAGGTTTTTTATTAGCTAAAAGATATAAATTACCCACATTTTCTAATTTTTTTATAGTAGAAAGTGAAGATGAAATACAAGCATTATTAGATACATATAAAGATCAAAACGATTTTTGTATGCGTTCAGATGCGAAGATAGGAGATGTTCCTATTGGTATTGGTGGGCAAAATGGAAATAGAAAAACTATATTTGAATATATAAGAAAAGTAAGACAGAAATCTAATGAATTAGATTCAAGTGGTGTTGCAATAATATATTGGAATGATGGAGATTTTTGTCCAACATACGAAATAGAAGGTAGTTTTTATTTAGATTATAGAGCACAAAAAGAATTAATTATAGATTATATTGGAAAGGGATGGGATGGTTCGTATTTAAGCCATGGAAGTTCTTGTCACGAAACCTATTCAATTCCATGGGAAGATATTTTGTTTTTAGATGATAATAATAGAAGGCAATATAGAAAGAAAGTAGTAGGTCAAAGTGAATATGAGAATTTAAGGACAAATAGAATTAATGATTTAGTAAAAAAAGGAGTACCTAAAGAAATAGTGGAAAGTTCAATTCCAGATAAATATAATGAAATAAATAATGAATATTTTAGACAAATAATTAATCAAGTAATAATTCCAATGTATGATAGCAAAGAGCTACAAAGATATTATAAAGAGTACATTCCAATTGTTCAAATTGAAAATGGAAAAGTTATAGTTCCAGAAATAATTTTACCAGAAAGATTGAAATATAGAGAAAAGAGTGAAATGAATGAAGAAAGATAATATAGAATTTTTTGATATTGTAAATGAAAAGGATGAAGTTATAGGCAAAATACCTGAAAATATGCAAAATACTATAAAGCCATCGCAGTTGAGATTTATCAATATCATAATAACTAATGATGATAAAAAAATAGTAGTTCCTAAAAGAAGTTCTAATAGAAGAATTTTTCCTAATTGTTATGACTTTTCAGTAGGGGGACATGTAAATTCAGGAGAAGATTACGAAGAGGCAGCTTATAGAGAACTTAAAGAAGAGTTGGGAATTACAAATACTAAATTACAAGAAATTGCATATTTTTCTCCATATGATAGTAATAGCAATACATTTCAAAAAGTATATTTATTAAAATATAATAATGAAATTACCAATTATGATCAAGATGGTATCAAAAAGTTATATTATATGACTAAAGAAGAAATTAAAATATTAATGAATGAGAAGCCAAATTTATTTAAAACAGATTATTTTGTTGTGATGGAATATTTGTTTAATAAAAAATATTTATAATTGATTTTACTTAATAATACTTATTATTTTTTTTATAAAAAGTATTGACAAAAATTATATTAATATGTATAATGCAAATGTAAGTGCTTAATATAAAAAATATAATAAGTAAAGGAGAGAATTTTTTATGAACAAAGTTGATGTAGTTTTAGGAAGCTTTTATGGAGACGAGGGAAAAGGAAAGATAATTGATTACTTATCTCAAAATGCTGATATTTCAGTAAGATGTACAGGAGGAAATAATGCAGGACATTCAATAGAAATTGATGGAAAGAAATTTGCATTTCATTTAATTCCTTCAGGAATATTAAATAAAGGAACAACTGCTATAATAGGAAATGGAGTAGTAGTTGATCCAAAAGTCTTGATTGAAGAAATGGAAAACATTAAAGCAAATGGATACAGTGTAGAAAATTTAAAAATAAGTGATAAAGCACATGTAATATTCCCATATCATGTACAGATGGATAAATTACAAGAAGAACTAAGAAAAAGAGATAAAATAGGAACAACGGCTAGAGGAATAGGACCTGTATATTGCGACAAATTTGAGAGATGTGGAATACGAATGGGAGAACTTGTAAATAAGAAATTTGAAAAAAATCTAAGAAGAAATATAGAAAATAAAAATGAACTTTTTAAGATTTATAATTATGAATTAATTGATGCAGATGAAGTTATAAAACAATATAATGAATATGCAGATTACTTAAAAGAATATGTTGTAGATACAATTACATTAATGCACAATGCTATTAATCAAGATAAAAAAATTCTATGCGAAGGAGCTCAAGCAACATTATTAGACATCGACTTTGGAAGTTACCCATATGTAACATCTTCAAATCCAACTATTGGAGGAATATGTACAGGAAGTGGAATAGGCGCTAAATATATTGGAGAAGTTTATGGAGTATTAAAAGCATATTCATCAAGAGTAGGAGAAGGTCCATATTTAACAGAACAAAATAATGATATAGGAGATACAATAAGAGAATTAGGACATGAATATGGTACAACAACTAAAAGACCTCGTAGATGTGGATGGCTTGATTTGGTTGCCTTAAAATATGCAACAATGGTAAATGGATTGACAGGTTTAGCAATTAACCATGTAGATACTATTGGAAAGCTAGATAAAATAAAACTATGTGTAGGATATAAAAAAGACGAGAAAGTAACAATGGACTTTTCAACTGATGAGGAATATCTTGCTAATTGTGAACCTATATATGAAGAATTTGAGGGAAATTTCGGAGATATATCAAATTGTAAAACAAGAGAAGAATTACCTGAAAATGCAAAAGTATATTTGAATAGAATAGAAGAAATAGTAAAAGTTCCAATTAAATTTATAGGAACAGGAGCAGGAAGAGAAAATATGATAGTTTGCTAGGAGGAATTTATAGAAGAAGAATTGTTAAATATTTCACCAATAGACGGAAGATACAAAGAAACCGCAGAAGAAGTAAAAAAATACTTTAGTGAATATCATTTAATTAAAAATAGAATTATTGTTGAAATTGAATGGCTAAAGAAATTATTTAATATAAGAGAAGTTGAGTTAAAAATCAAAGAAGAAGAACTTAAAATACTAGATAAAATAGCAAAAGAGTTTAATATAAATGAAGCTAAAAGAGTAAAAGAAATAGAACAAGTAACAAAACATGATGTTAAAGCCATTGAGTACTATATTGATGAAAAACTTGCAGAGAATAATCTTGAAAAATATAACCACTTAGTGCATTTTGCATGTACTTCAGAAGATATAAATAATATTGCTTATGGAGTTATGGAAAAAGAATTAGTCCAAAATGTTTATATTCCAAATATAAGTAAACTAATTCATATACTAAGAGAAAAAGCTAGAAAGTATGCAAATATTTCAATGCTTTCACACACACATGGGCAAAATGCAACACCAACAACAGTCGGAAAGGAATTTTCAATAGTTGTATATAGAATGGAAAAAATTCTAAATAGAATAAAACAAGAAAAACTAACAGGAAAATTTAATGGAACGGTAGGTAATTTTAATGCACACTCAATAAGTTATCCTAATGTAGATTGGATAAATGTTGCAAAAGAGTTTGTTGAAAGCTTTGGATTAGAATATAATATGTATACAACTCAAATCGAGTCACATGATAGTATTGCAGTTGTACTTTCAGAAATTAAACTATTAAATAATATTGTATTAGACTTTGATAATGATATGTGGATGTATATTAGTAGAAATTATTTTAAGCAACAGAATATAATCGGGGAAGTAGGCTCATCAGTAATGCCACATAAAATAAACCCTATAAACTTTGAAAATTCAATGGCAAATATAAAAATGTCAAATGGAATAATAGATGTATTTCTTAATAATTTACAAATATCAAGAATGCAAAGAGATTTAAGTGATTCTTCACTACAAAGAAATATAGGAATGGTAATTGCCTATAGTTTGATTGCGATAAAACAAACTATAATAGGATTAAATAAATCAACTGTTAATGAAGAAAAGTTAAGGGGTGATCTTAATAACACACCAGAAGTTTTAGCAGAACCAGTTCAAACGATATTAAGAAAAAATGGTTGTAAAAATGCGTATGAAACATTAAAAGAATTAACAAGAGGAAAAAATATTTCATTAGAAAATGTAAGAGAATTTATAAGTGATTTAGGAATTAATGAAAAAGATAAGGGAATTTTATTAAATTTAACACCAGAAAATTATACTGGTTTAGCAGAAAAAATAGCGAAAATGGTATAAATTTATAGATATCAAACTTAAATAGATAGTGAATTTATAATATTGAAGGAGAAAAAGAAAAATATATGAAAATACAAGGTAATTTAATAATATTTAGTACAGATAGTGAAGAACGAAAAGATGTAAGAAAATTAAAAGAAAAAAAATTACAATTAGTACTGAATGAAAATAATAATTTTCCTACATTTGAAATTAATAGTAAAGAATATATAAAAAAATCAGCAGAGAATAAAATAGAAGAATTATTTAAAACACCTCAATTCTATATTGAACAGTTATATACTTGGGGTGATCCTAGTTATCATATAAATAATTCAGAACTTACAATTTCATATTTAGCTATTATAAATAAAAAAAATATAAAAAAAATGCCTAAAAATTTGCAATTTTACGATATACATATTGAAAATAAAGAAAATTCAAGTATACAGCATATTACATTAAGCAATAAAAATAAGAAAATACAATATGAAATAGATACAATAGTAAAAAGAGTTAGAGAAAATATAGAATATATAAATAAATTAGTAGGAAAATATGAAATAAACGAATTAACTGCAATTATAATACATGCTGGAATTAAAAGATTAAGAAATAGAATTGAAAATACCAATATAGCATTTAGTTTTTTAGATAAAGAGTTTGCAATTTCAGAATTGCAACAAATTTATGAGATTATATTAGACAAAAAACTCGTTGCAGCAAATTTTAGAAAGAAAATACAACCAATGATTAAGAAAACAGATAAAGTAGTAAAAGAATCTGCATATAGACCGTCAAACCAATACACTTTTAATGAAGAATTTATAAGAAATTGGGTATAGAAATATATTTAATATTAGTAAAAAAGAGTACAATTTGTTACAATTAATAGATATTAATTATCTATCTAGGCAATATAATATTTATTTTTAGAAGTTTTGCGCAGGGAAGCTCCCACAGTGGACATGACCCAGAGCTACCCACGAAGCCAGTAAAAAAAAACTTCGACAAAATAAATATTATATTGCCTATCGGCTTCTAATTTCAATATATGAATTGTAACAAATTGTACTCTTTTTTGCTGATTTAATATAGATAGTGTTTACATTATGTAAAATATATGATATAATGTTCAAAATTTATATAATAATCATATCTCTGGAGGATAAAAATGGAGCAACAAAAAGAATTATTAGCATTAAAAGCTAAAGTAATGACACAAAAGATAGATAAATTATATAATACATATGAAATGCTATTAAATACTTTTAAAAGCGAAGAACTTAACGCTCTACAAATAATAAAAAAATACTATATACAGATGTATAATCAACTTATAGAAAATAAACAATATGAAAAATACAAAGAAATAGAAGATGTTGTATTAAGACAAATATGTAAAATAGAATTAAAATTAGATGAATATATATACAAGACATCAAAAAACAGTGAAGGTATAATAAATAATATTATACAAAGAGTAAAAAAATCTGAGAACTTTCAAAATTTTTACCAGATAGAAAATGAATTAAAAAATATAGAAACATTAAAAGAAATATTAAAATTATACAGTCCATATATTAGTAAAAATATAGAAGCAAACAATATACATGAAATAGTAGAATTAAAGTTTGAAATATTATATAGAAAACAAGTAGAAAATCTAATATATCAAAATGGAGACATAAAAAACTATTTAGAGCAATATGAAAATAATGAAGAAAAAGAAATCTTTAAACAACTTTTAGAGAAAAAAATTAATTTAATAAAACAAAAAATAATATCTTCTTATGAAAATAATGCAGAGCAAGTCAAAGAAGATGCAATATTTAATATTGCGATAAATGAAATATTAGAAGATAGCAGATTAATAGAAAGATTAATAATACTAGATATGAAAGCAAACTCATATAACTATATCAATTTATTGAAAGCTCCAATTTTCAATGCACATTTATGTAATATAGGAAACAATCCTTTTTTAGAAGAAATTTTTGCAATACAAGAAGAAGATTTAGATGAAAGGGTGTTTAGTGCAAATAAAGTTAATTATGCATTATTGGTAGCCATACTAAAAAGTATAATAACAGATGAGAATATGAGTATTATAGAGTGTGAAAAAATATATAGAAAATTTGGTTTTAAATGTGCTCCTATATTACTAAATATAGGTCAACAATGTATAAAAATGATATTTGATGATGTAAAAAATACTAAAGAAGTTATACAATTTTTAGAAGAAATAAAGAAAAATAAAACAATCCGAAAACAGGATGAATATTGTAAAATAGAATTAGAAGCATTGTCATATGAATTTCATGATACACAACAGATGCAAGAAAGCTTGTTAACTCAAATTCTTAACAAAAGACAAGTATCATTAAAAAATAAAAGCAGAAGTTTTTTCACAAAGAAACAAAAAATAAGTGAAGGAGATTTGTTACAAGAAAAAAGAAATATTGCTACAGAAAAAAATGTTATTTTTCAAGATGAAAAAGGAGATACTATCAATCTAGATGTAAATATGAGTATAACATCATTAGAAGAAATAAGAGAAGGGTTATTAGCATTAGATGATACAATATTAAGTAATGACTATAATTCCAGAAAAATAGTACCACTAGAAGATATGAGACTTCAAAATGATGGACAAGTATATTTAACTGAACTACCAAGAAAAGAATATATGGCAAAAATACCACAAGATTCTAAATTATTATGGAATATGTATCAAAAGGATTTTGAATATCTTGGTATAAGCAAAGAAGTTGTAATAGAAGTATCAGATAGACCTAAAAAAATTTATTCAGCATCTAATGATTCAACATTATTATGGGAAAAGTATGAAAGAGATTTTAAAGATTTAGGCATAGATGTGAAAAAATGTAGTAAAGATAATTCTGAACCACATTTTACGATTTGTATAAAAATAGATGACATATCAGATTTGCCTATAGATTATCAAAAGATAGAATTATTGACAAAAGAAGAATTAAAAAAAGTTAAAGAAATTGAATTATTAACAAAAAAATTAGAAAGATAAAATTAAGAAAGGAAGAAAAAAATGAACGAAGTAAAAACAAATAATTCAAAAGAAGAGATAGTTATAAATATAAAAGAACAAGTAGATAAACAAATGGCAACATTAAATACAAAAATACCAGATTATTCAGAACTAACTGCTGAAGGAAAAAGAGTTGTTGATGAATATATGTCAAAAATAGATGTATATAATCCACAAACAATAGATGAATTTGGAAAAAATGAAACCGAGAGAATATATGAAGAATTAGATATGTTAATAGGAACTATAAGAACAAATGACATGAGTATAGAGGAAATGTTTACTGAATTAATGATGTCTATTAATGAAGATACTAAACCAGACTCTGAAGGTTTTTTAGATACATTTAAAAAATCACCATTATCAGCATTAAAAAATTTAAAAAATAAACCTAAAAAAACAATAACTCGTGAACGCTATAGAAGAGAAAAGGTTTTAACAAATATAGAAGCTATAAGAGAAAGGTTAGAAACAATAAGAAATCAATTAAGAACAAATGCTGGAAAATTAGGAATTATGTCTCAAAACTCACTAAAGCAATATGTTAATATACAATATCAAATTGTAGCCTTACAAGAAATGCAAAAGAGATTGCAAAATGAAAAACAATCACTTCCAGAGAAAAGAGATCTTTTCCAGATAAATCAAGGTTTACAGATAAATAAGGCAGAAGGAAATATTAATAGAAAAATAGCAGATTGTAGAGGAATTAGCATAAATGCAGCAACTAAATCGATAATGGCTTTATTGTTATCACAAAATAATGAAGAATTAGCAAGCCAATATGACAGAGATTTAGCAAGTTTATTACCAGAATTAAAAGGTATAGTTGTAATGGCAGAAGCAAATGATTCTTTAATTCAGGCAATAGATACTCATAACCAATTTGTAAGTAGAGTAAATGAAATGTTAATAACAGAAAGTGAACGTTCAAAAGAAGCTATTAGAAGAATTCAAGATACTTCAAGTAAAGGAGTAATTGATGTTGAAACTGCTAAAGTTTTAACAAGTAATATATTAGAAACTGTAGGTTTAGCAAAACAAAATCAAGAAGTAGGAAGAGTATCAAATCAGGCATTTATTGAGGTATTAAATAACTTTAGAGAAGATTTAGGTAAACAATTAGCAAGTGATAATGTAATGGCATTAAGTGGTTCTAAAAGTTCTGAAAATAATATAAGTGTAGCAAGAGAAAGTAATTATGATGTAGAAAGGGAATTTTAGAGCAGTATATTATAATAAATATAGAAAGGAATGTATAATATACATATAAACATAAAAATGAAAATAGGAATAGATATAGATGATACAACAGTAATAACAATAAATTCAATAATTAAATATGCAGATAAATTTCATACATCAGTATTAGGAAGAAATGAAAAAAAGCATAATTTAGGTTTTATAAAAAGTAAATATTATTTAAGTGAATTATATGGTTGGACAGCAGAGGAAAAATTTGATTTTTTCACAAAATACTATAAAAATATATTAGAAGAATGTAAGGTAATGCCTGATGTAGCAAAAGTATGTCAACAATTAAAGAAACAAGGACATTCAATATATTTCATAACAGCAAGGTTTAATAATATTGAAAATTGCAATACAGAAGAAATAACAAAAAAGACTCTAAAAGAAAGTAATATACCATATGATAAACTAATTATTAATGCACAAGACAAATTAAAGTTTTCTGAGGAGTTAGGAATAAATATTTTTATAGAAGACAGTTATGATACATGTGTAGAGCTCGCAAATAAAGGAATACACTCAATATTAATGACATCAAAATTTAATGAAAAAGTAGATACAGGAAATATAAAAAGGGTACATAATTGGAAAGAGGTATTTGAACAAATTCAATTAATAAATGTGTAACATATTATGAAAGAAAGGAGAGTATAATTAAGAAATTTAATTATACAAGACTAATGATGAAAAAGGTTGTACTAAAAATAGATGGAATGACTTGTAGTGCTTGTTCTAGTGGACTTGAGAAATATTTAAAAAAGCAGAGTGGAATAATAGAAGCAAATGTAAATCTTGTAATGGCAATAGCAACAATAACATATGATGGAATAAAACAAAAGGATATTGAGAAATATATTGCAGAAGCGGGTTTCAAAAGCAGAGGAGAGTTTAAAGATATTAATGATTTAGAAGAAACAAAATCAGAAAAGAAAACACTAATAATATTTGCAATATTAACAGTAATTCTAATGTATGTTAGTATGGCACATATGTTTGGACTATGGGAAATACCATTAATAAGTCATCATAAAAATCCAATAAATTATGGAATAGTACTATGTATATTTACAATTATTTTTATAGGGTATGGTTTTAATATAATAAGAAGCGGAATAAAAAATCTTCTACATGGAATGCCAAATATGGACACATTAGTGAGTTTAGGTGTTATAAGTAGTTTCTTATATAGTTTATATGGACTGGTAAATATTTTCATAGGAAATATGGAATATATGGGGGCATTATATTTTGAGTCAACTTGTATGATAATCTATTTTGTAAAATTAGGTAGATATATTGAGAATATAAGTAAAGATAAGACAAAAGATGCAATAAAACAACTTGTTCAAATTACACCCAAAATAGCCACAATAAAAAGAGAAGACAAAGAAATTCAAGTAAGTATTGATGAAGTAAAAGTTGGAGATATTATTATTTGTAGACCTGGAGAGAAAATAGCAGTGGATGGAACAGTTTTAAAAGGAAAAACACATGTTGATGAAGCCTTTATAACAGGAGAAAGTGCTCCAGTAGCAAAAGTAGTAGACTCAAAAGTTATTGCAGGTTCAATAAATTATGATGGTGTTATAGAATATAAAGCAGAAAAGATAGGTAAAGACTCAACAATATCTGAAATAGTAAAATTAGTAGTAGAATCAACAAATACAAAAAATAAAATACAAAAAATAGCAGATAGAGTTAGTGGTTATTTTGTACCAATATTAGTTATAATAGCAATAATAACATTTGCAATATATCTGATATTAGGAAATAATTTTAGTGACTCAATAAATACATTTGTAACAGTATTAGTTGTAGCATGCCCATGTAGTCTTGGGTTGGCAGTACCACTTGTTATAGTAGTAAGTAATGGATTATGTGCAAGTAAAGGTATTTTTGTTAAAAATAGTCAAGCATTAGAAATTGCAAAAAGTATTGATACAATAGTTTTTGATAAAACAGGTACATTAACATATGGAAAATTAAAAATATATAAATTATTTAACTATTCTAATATATCAGAAAATGAACTATTATCAATAATAAGTAGTTTAGAAGCAAATTCAACACATCCAATAGCAACAGCATTTAAAGGAAATAACAATAAACAAGTAGAAGATTTTAAAAATATAGAAGGAATTGGAATACAAGGGAAAATAGATAATACACAATATTATATTGGAAGCAAACGAATATTAGAAAAATTTAATATAGTAAATACTTATGAACACGACTACGAAATTTTAGTAAATAATGGTTGTAGTATAATGTATGTTATAGAAAATAATACTATTATTGGGTTAGTTGGGATAAAAGATACAATCAGAAAAAATGTTATAGATTTTATAAAAAAATTAGAAAATAGAAATATAAATGTGATAATGCTTACAGGAGACAATAAAATAACTGCAAAAATTATTTCAGAGGAACTAGGAATAAAAAATACTATTTCTGAAGTTATGCCAGAGAATAAGTCAAATGAAATAAAAAAATTAATATCTAATAATAAAAAAGTTATGATGGTTGGAGATGGTATTAATGATGCACCAGCATTAGTAGAAGCAACCATTGGTGTAAGTATAAATGAAGGAACAGATGTTGCTATAGATTCAGCAGATGTCGTTTTAATGAATAATGATTTAAATAATATATTAGATTTTATTAATATTAGTAAAAAATCGTATAAAATAATAAAGCAAAATTTATTTTGGGCATTTTTCTATAATGTTTGTATGATTCCAATAGCAATGGGAATACTAAAACCTTTTGGAATTACTATGGATCCAATGTTTGGAAGTATTGCTATGACATTTAGTAGTTTAACTGTTATTATAAATTCTTTAAGGCTAAAGAAGAACTAATCTATTTAATATAAACTTTCTCCAGAAACATAAAAGCATTTTAGAGAATAATATTATCTGTACTACAAGGATAAGTTTATATAAAAAAGTATAAAAGGAGAGATAAGTAATATGTTTAATAAAAAAATAGAAGTTACTATAAGTATAGATGGTATGAAATGTGAAGGTTGTACTAAGAGAGTTGAAAATGTACTAAGTAATATAAAAGAAGTAGAAAAATATGATGTTAGTTTAGAAAAAAAGCAAGCAATAGTAATTTTAAAAAAGAATATTGAAGACAATATATTAAAAAATAAAATTGAAAATTTAGGATTTAATGTACTAGATATAAAAAAGCTTAGTAGGTAGCTCTAATGTTATCCATAAAAACCATATTTTATTAGTACAAAAGAGTACAATTCATAGATATTAATTATCTATCTAGGCAATATAATATTTATTTTGTTGAAGTTTTTTACTAGCTTCATGGGTAGCTCTGGGTCATGTCCACTGTGGGGACTTCCCTGCGCAAAACTTCTAAAAATAAATATTATATTGCCTATTGGCTTCTAATTTCAATCTATGAATTGTACTCTTTTGCACCAGTATTTTACATAAATACTTGCAATAATGCAAAAAGTATTGTATAATTAAGTATAGGGTGATAAAATATGGGAGAATTTGAAAATATTGAGATTAAAAGAATATTTGATATCTTAAAAAGTAAAAAGCTATTAATTACATTTATAATAATACTTTTTACTTTATTAGGCTATGTATATTCTTATTATTATGTTATTCCAGAATATAAGTCAAAATCCACTTTATTATTAACCTCTGAGGAGGATACAACCACAACGACTTCGGACTTAAATTTAAATTCAGGTTTAATATCTACATATAGCAATATCGCAAAAGACTCCAGAGTATTGAAACAAGTAATAAATAACTTAAATTTAGAAATGACAGAAAAGCAATTAAAAGACAAAATAAAAATTAATATTATAAAAAACACATATGTTATAGAAGTATCTGTTACAGATACAAATCCCCAACAAGCAATGGATATAACTAAGGAATTATCAAATGTTTTCCTAAAAGAAATTAAAGAATTATATAACCTAGAGAATATAGGAATTGTAGATGAAGCACAAATGCCAATACAACCATATAACATTAATCACTTAAAAGACATAGCATTATTCTTTGCAATAGGAATATTCACAGTAGCAATACTAATAATAACAATATATATTTTTGATAATACAATTAAAAAAGAGGATGATATAGAAAAATACATTAAAATAAAAGCACTAGGAACAGTTCCTATTAATGAAAACAAAAATGAAGAAATAGTTAATAAAAATAATGCAAAATCATATATAACAGAGCATCTTAATACAATTAGAACAAATATTTTATATATGAATTCTACTAAAAATGATAAAACAGTATTAATTACAAGTTGTACTCCACAAGAAGGAAAAAGCTGGATTTCTGCCAATATTTCAGTATCTTTTGCTGAAACTGATAAGAAAATATTATTAATAGATGCAGATATGAGAAAAGGAAGATCTAATAAAATATTTAATATAGATAATAAAGTAGGTCTTTCAGATTACTTATATTCTATGACTGGAGACATTGAAACAGATATAGAATTATTAAGAGAATATATAAAAGAAACAAAAATACCTAATTTACACATACTAACAAATGGGTCAATACCCCCAAATCCTTCTGAATTGCTTAACTCAAGCAATATGAAAGAATTAATTAAAATATTGAAAAATGTTTATGATATTATTATTATAGATGCACCACCTTGTAAACTAGTTACTGATAGTATTATTTTATCAACAATAGCAGATTCTACAATTTTGGTAGCAAATTCAGAGAAAACAAAAATAAATGACTTAAATGAAGTAAAAAAATCTATTCAAAATGTTGGTGGAGAAATAATAGGGGTAATTCTAAATAAGGTAAAAGCTACAGAAAAAACATATAGTAAAGGTTACTATTATGTACACAGTAATGACACGTATGAGATAAAGGAAAAAGAAATTATTACTGTTGATTCAATATTAAATGAAGCTATATTAAAATTAAAAGAAAAAGATTTTAATATTAGTGATGAAGAAAATATTTTTGAAGATTTGCAAGAAGAACAAGTTATTGAAAATAAAGGGAATAATATAGATAAAATTATTAAAAAACAAAATCAATATTTGAAAAAAGTTTCAGATACTATATCAGATATAAAAGTCCAATTAAATAGCAATACTCTAAAAAATGAATTAAAGGATAGAAATGATAAAACCAAGATGGAAAAAATACTTAGTGAGAAAATAGAAGAAATGCAACAAAAAAGTACTACTGAATTAAAAGAATTACAAGAAAAAAATAATAGTGAATTGAAAGAACTTCAAGAAAAAAATAGTAATGAACTAAAACAACTACAAGAGAGAAGTAGTACTGAAATAAAAGAATTACAAGAACTACAAGAAAGAAATAGTAGTGAATTGAAAGAGCTTCAAGAAAAAAATAGTAATGAACTAAAACAACTACAAGAGAGAAATAGTACTGAAATAAAAGAATTGCAAGAACTACAAGAAAGAAATAATAGTGAATTGAAAGAACTTCAAGAAAAAAATACTATTGAATTAAAGGAATTACAGGAAAGAAATAAAATAGAATGGCAAGAACTACAAGAAAAGAATACTATTGAATTAAGGAATTTTCAAAAAACAAGTACAGATGAAATAGCAGAATTAAAACAAAATATAACAAATAGAATTGTTACTAAAGAACAAGTTCAAGAAATTTTAGAAGCTACAAATAAAAATAATGTT
>CANRSN010000038.1 GCA_947642455.1 uncultured Clostridiaceae bacterium | reverse complement strand
AGTAAATAATATATATGATATGGCTGGAAATGTATGGGATAGGACCATGGAAGCCGACAATACCAACAATCGTGTTAGTCGTCGGTGGCTATTATGGCTATTCGGGTTCCGGCAGTCCTGTTTCCAACCGGGGCAGCAACGTTCCGACTTATGGCTTTTCCGTCAATGGAGTTAGGGGTGCACTTTATATGTAACGCTGAACGCTGAAAAAAGAGCCCGTAGGGGCTCTGCAAGCAGGAACACATTATGTAAAGAAACAGAGCAGAGGTAAATAGTAAGATTCGATGGTCTTGCGGTAGCTTAGCTACAGCAAAGGGCTGATTTCGAAGGTTTGCGAAACGAAAAAACTTTGAAATTAGTCCACTTCGTGTTATACCACTTCGTGGTATATTTTTTTGTGTCCACTTTGGGAGCTTTCCTGAGCAAAACTTCTAAAAATAAATATTAATAACACTGCAGATAGTTTAAGACATCTGAATAGTTACTATATATTTTAAAAATTTTTATGTAAATATTGACTTTTTACAAAAAAACATATATTATATATGTATTGAAAATATGCATTTTTATAAAAAGAATAATAAAAGGTAACTCTACATTATTCAATAAGGAGGAAATAATATGGGAGAAGTTATAGTAATAACATCTGGAAAAGGTGGGGTAGGAAAAACTACAACTACAGCCAACTTAGGGTCAGCATTAGCTTTAAGAGGTAAAAAAGTAGTATTAGTAGACACAGATATTGGGCTTCGTAATCTAGATGTTGTAATGGGGCTAGAAAACAGAATAGTGTATGACATAGTAGATGTTGTAGAAGAAAAATGCAAATTAAGACAAGCTTTAATAAAAGATAAAAGGTTTAATGAGCTTTTCTTACTTCCAGCCGCCCAAACAAGAGATAAAAGTGCAGTAAATGAAGAACAAATGAGAGAATTAACAAGCAAACTAAAAGAGGAATTTGACTACATATTAATAGATTGTCCAGCAGGAATAGAGCAAGGTTTTAAAAATGCTGTAGCAGGGGCAGATAGAGCAGTTGTAGTAACAACAGCAGAAATATCAGCAATAAGAGATGCAGACAGAATAATAGGTTTGTTAGAAGCATCAAATATAAAAAATCCAGAATTAGTAGTAAATAGGTTACGCCCAAATATGGTAAAAAAAGGCGAGATGATGGATGTAGAAGATATTGTTGATTTATTATCAATAGATTTAATTGGTGTAGTACCAGATGATGAATATATAATAACACAAACAAATAAGGGAGAGCCAGTTGTATCAAATAGCAAAGCGCCTTCAGGAAAGTCATATGTGGAAATAGCAAAAAGGATATTAGGAGAAACAGTAGAAGTTTCAATTCCTGGAAGAGAGGATGGATTTTTTGCAAGGATAAAGCGAATTTTCTCAAAAAAATAGACTAAGATAGTGGAGGAAATAGGATGTTCGAGAATATATTAAAATTTTTCAAGAAGGTTCCAAAAGACAAAGATGCAGATTCAAAAAATACTGCAAAAGAAAGGTTGCATTTAGTATTAATGCAAGATAGAGCAAATGTATCTGCAGATTTCCTAGAGCTTATGAAACAAGAAATAATAGAAGTAATAAAAAAATATGTAGATATTGATGAAGGTTTAATAGATGTTAAGTTAACAAATAAAATGAATAATGATGGAACAACAGGTGCACCTGCTTTGTATGCCAATATACCTATTGTTAATATAAAAGAAGAAACAAGGAAAATCAATATAGATAAAAAGGAAGAAAAAAAGGTAACTAAGCCAAAGGAAAAGAAAGAAATAAAAAGTGCCAAAGAGCCAAAAAAAGAAGAAAAAAAGGAATATACTAAGAAGAAAGAAGTAGAAACTAAAAAAGATAGTAAAGAACCAAAAAAAGAAACTACAAAAACTAAGGCTTCAGTAAAAGTGGAAAAAGAAGTTACAAAAAATAAATCTTCTATAAAACTTGCAAAAGAAGCAAAAGATGTAAAAAGTAAAGAAACAAAAACTAAATTAAAAGTAGCGAAAGAAGGAGTAAAAAGCAAAGAAGTAGCAAAAGTAACAAAGGCAAAATCAAAATCAAAAACGGAAACTCCAAAAGTAAAACAAAAATTATAAAACCAAAATGAGGTTAAATAATGAAGAAAAAGATAATAAGAAATATAGAATGGGGTATACTTGTTTGTACTATATTATTAATTGCAATAGGTATGGTAGCATTATTTTCAGCAACACAAAGTACAGAATATGAAGAATTAAAAAAGCAAATAATGTGGCTAATAATTAGCATACCAGTAATGATTGTAATTATATGTATAGATTATGAACTTATAGCAAAGGTATCTCCATTTTTCTATGTAATTTGTTTAATATTATTGGTAGCAGTACTGTTCACAGAATCCATAAATGGAGCAAGTAGCTGGTTTACTGTGGGACCTTTTTCAATACAACCATCTGAGTTTGCAAAAATATTTGTAATATTAACATTCTCATTTGTTATAACAAAAATACAGGCAAGAGGTAGAGATGAAATAAGTAGACCAACCAGATTAATACTAGCATTACTAATAGTTGCAGTCCCAGTATTTTTAATAATAAAACAACCAGACTATGGAACTGCACTTGCATTTTTAGTGGCAACTGTATTAATTTTGTTTGTTGCAGGAATAAAGAAAAGATATATTTTTAGTTGTATAGCAATAGTAATAGTAGCTGTACCACTGTTATACTTTTTTATATTGCCTGACCATGCTAAAAGTAGAATAGATATATTTTTAAATCCAGACTTGGACCCAAGAGGTGCAGGTTATAATGTAATTCAATCAAAACTTGCTGTAGGGTCTGGTCAATTATTTGGAATGGGAATATTAAAAGGAAATCAAACACAATTAGGTTTTTTATATCCAAAAAGTACAGACTTTATATTTTCAGTAATAGGTGAAGAAATGGGATTTGTAGCTACAGCTGGAATAGTAATTGCATATGTAATGCTTATTACGAAGTCAATATATGTAGCCAAAACGGCTAAGGATGACCTAGGAGCTTATATTGCAATGGGAATAGCTGGAATATTTTTGTTTCATATGGTAGAAAATATAGGAATGACTATAGGGTTACTACCAATAACAGGTGTACCACTTCCTTTTGTAAGTTATGGTGGAAGCTCATTACTTACAAATTTAATATTAGTAGCACTTTTAATAAATATTAGTGGAAGGAGACAAAAGGCTATATTTGCAGAATAGATAGAAGATAAGTGAACATAAGCAACGAATTTGTTCACTTTTTCTTTGAAAGTTAAGGAGTAAAAGTATATGTACTTAAGAAAGATTAAAATAGGAAATATAGAATTAGAAAATAATATAATATTAGCACCAATGGCAGGAATAACAGATAGACCGTTTAGAATTATAGCTAAGCAATATGGCCCAGCTTTAGTGTGCACAGAGATGGTTAGTAGTAAAGGGCTTTTTTATAATGATAAAAAGACAGAAAGGCTATTAAATACAGATAAAGAAAAAAGACCAATATCTATGCAGATATTTGGGAGTGATATAGAAAGTATGAAATATGCAGCTAAGTATGTGTCAAAAATAGCAGATATAATTGACATAAATATGGGTTGCCCAGCCCCAAAAGTAGTTAAAAATGGAGATGGAAGTAAATTATTATTAAATTTAGACTTAATAGGAAAAATAGTAGAAGCAGTAGTAAAAGAAGTGGAAATCCCAGTAACAGTAAAAATAAGAAAGGGCTGGGATAATAAAAATATTGTAGCAGTAGAGGCAGCAAAAATAATAGAAAATGCTGGAGCGTCTGCAATAACAATTCATGGAAGAACAAGAGATGAATTTTATTCAGGTGTTGCAGATTGGGAAATTATAAAAAAGGTAAAGCAAAGTGTAAATATACCTGTTATAGGAAATGGTGATATAAAGACAAAAGAGGATGCACTTAAAATGTTTGAGCAAACAGGTGTAGATGGAATTATGTGTGGAAGGGCAACCTTAGGTAACCCTTGGATATTTAGAGAAATAATATCATATTTAAAAGGAGAAAAAGTAGATACTATTTCTTTAGAAGAAAAATTGTCTACAATATTAAAACATGTTGAGCTAGAAACAACAGAAAAAGGAGAGTTGGCTGGAATTAGAGAACTTAGAAAACATATTTCAGCATATATAAAAAATATGCCTAATGCAACTATGTTTAGAGAGAAGATAAACAAAATAGAAAATAAAGAAGAATTAGAAAAGTGCTTAATTAATTTTTTTGATGAATGTAAAATATTCCACACAAACGTTGACATATAATACTAAGTTCGATATAATAGTATACATAAAATGTAATAATTTGTACTCGGAAAACAGTGAAAGGCTTAAGAAGGGAGAAAAAGCATGCAAAAAATAAGAGAAATGAGAGTTGTTGAATTAAATAGGTTATTACCTATAGCACGGGAAATAGTATCATTAAAAAATAAGGAAAACGAAGTATCAGAAAAGTTAAAAAAGGTAAAAGAAGAATCAAAAAGATTAAAAAGTCTAATACTTGAATTAGATAAAGTATATGAAATCTCTGTAGAAAAAGACAAAAAATTTTTAGATTATATGATTGCGATAAAAGATGTAATTAAAAATAGAGAAAAAAAGAATGAACAAGTTATAAAAAGTTATTCGATGGAAATGAAACAATACAGAGAAAGTTATGAGTTTCAAGAGAATTTATGTAAAGCAATTGTTAGTGTATTACCAGTAGATAATGGATTCTTGGAAAAACAGGAAATAAAAGAAGTTTATATAAAAGAATATACTTATTTAATGTGTTTAGCAGGATTAAGAATTGAGAAACTCACTAAAGAAAAACTTTTTGCAGGACAAGAGGCAGAAGATGAGTTTTTTAACAAATTAGATGAATTATTGAATAATGAGAAGTTATCAGGTAATAGTCAACAACTGAGGTCAGCGCTTGTAAGAGGTGTAGCAAATGAAGAGATGTTTTTTAAATGTTTTTTCTGATAAAATTAAGTACAAATAGAATAACAAAAACCAGCATGGATATTTTCATGTTGGTTTTGTTTTGTGTTATCTACTAGGAAAGTATAACAATTTGTTATGCTTTCCTAGTAGATAAAAGCTATATTATGGCTAGGATTTATAAAAAAAAACACTACATACTTTTAGATTTTGGGAATATATTTTAATGAATAGAAAATTTAACAGAGGGGTGATTTTTTTGAATAAGAAGGGAGTAATAATTATAGGAATAATCATATTGATTTTAATAATTTCTGCAATATTATATTATAATTTTTCAAAAAACGGAAATACTAATATTAATAAGACAGATGAACAGATTGTTCAAGATATATTAAATATTAGTTCATACAAAGCAAAAGTAGAAATAGAGGTAACATCAAATAAAAATTCAAATAAGTATATAGTAAAACAAGAACTAAAAAGAGGTAATATCTCAAAACAAGAAGTAATAGAGCCAGAAAATTTAGCAGGAATTATAACAGAATATGATGGAAAAAATTTAAAGATAGTAAATAATAGGTTAAATTTAACTACAACATATGAAAATTATGAATATATAGTAAATAATAGATTGTGGTTAGACTCATTTATTTCAGAATATAAAAATAGTAGTAGTACAAATACAATAGTAGAAGAAAATCAAATAATATTAGAGATTCAAAGCAAAGATGATATATATAATACCTATAAAAGGTTATATATCGACAAAAAAACAGGAAAACCTACAAAAATGACAGTAGCAGATATTAACAAAAAAATGACAGCATACATATTATATAGTGAGATAGAAATATCTTAAATTTCAACTAATATTTAAAATATATCAAAAATCAAACTTTAAATACAGAAATAGTAGGAGTGAGTAACAAATGGTAATAAAAAGAGGAGATATGTTTTATGCTGATTTAAGTCCAGTAGTAGGTTCAGAACAAGGTGGGGTAAGACCTGTTATTATAATACAAAATGATATAGGAAATAAGCATAGTCCAACTGTTATTGCAGCTGCAATAACATCACAGACAGGGAAAAATAAATTACCAACACACATAGAAATCGGGGCAGAAAATAGTGGCTTAAAGTCTAATTCGGTAGTACTTGCAGAGCAAATTAGGACAATAGATAAAAGCAGATTAAAAGAAAAAATAGGACATATAGATGACAATATAGTTATGAATAAAATTAATAATGCTCTAGGAGTGAGCTTCGGTTTAGAGGAATAAGAGTAAAATAGTGAATACTAGGGGGCGAACCTTGCTGTTTATAAAACGAACAAAAAGGATCGTCCCCAATGTTCAGTAACTATTCAGATATCTTAAACTATATGCTGTGTTATTAATATTTATTTTTAGAAGTTTCTTACTGGCTTCGTGGGTAGCTCTGGGTCGCGTCCACTTTAGGAGCTTCCCTGCGCAAAACTTCTAAAAATAAATATTAATAACACAGCAGAATATAAATTTTGATTACCTCTGAATAGTTACAATGTTCATAAAAAATTAGCAAGAAAAACTTGCTATTTTTTTTATATTATAGTAAAATTTATACATAAAACAAACAAAAGGAGAAATGTTATTGATGAAAAAATGGAGAAAAGTAGTAGTCGTAACAGGAATGTTAGCAGTGGCAATGCTTATAAATACAAAAAGTTTTGCTAAAACAGTTATAGTTACTACAGATGGATTGAACGTAAGAGAAAAAGCATCTAAAACATCAGATGTATTAGAAATGATATCAAAAGATGAAGAAGTGCCACTTTTAGAGGAGTTAGATGAATGGTATAAGGTAAAGTATAGTGGAGTAACAGGTTATATAAGTAAAGACTATTCAAAAATAAAAGAAGAAACTACTAGCTCAGAACCTGACCCAAAAAATGATAATCAAAGCAATGAAACTAATAATAAGCCAGACAACCAAACTAGTGAACCAAAAGCTCCAACAACAAATGCACCTATAAGTATATCACAACAAATGAAAATATCAGAAAATACAAAAGGTTACATATTACCATTACTAAATTCAAATATAATACATGAATTTACAAAAGATGAAACCATAGGAGTATTGAGTACAGTAAATGGTTGGGCATATATTGAATCAAATTCTATAAATGCTTGGGTTAGAATAGATAAACTTGTAAATATATCTGGAGGAGATAATGGAACAAGTATACCTGTTAGTGGAAAACCAACACAAGGAAATGATCAAAATGAAGGCAATGGACAAAATGGGGGAAATACCCAAACAGGTAATGAAAATACTCAAACAGGCAATAGTGGAAATACTCAAAGTGGAGGAAATACTCAAGTAGGTAATAACGGAAATACTCAGAGTGGAGAAAATACCCAAACTGGAAACAATGGAAATACCCAAACAGGTAATAATGGAGGCAATCAGGGAACATCAGGTAACAAAATAGATGTAACACCAGTGGACAGAAAAGTAATGTATGTACAAGAGCCATCAGTATATGTAAGAAGTGGACCTGCAACAACATATAGTGTGGTAGATTCATTAGTACTAAATAATTCAGTTATAATAACAGGAAAGTCAAATGATTGGTATCAAGTACAAGTAGATGGAAAAACAGGTTTTGTAGCAAGTTGGTTACTTGGAAATACAAGAAAAGAAACTACATCAAGAGGAGAGGCACAAAGAGATCCACAAAGTGCAGAAAGCCTAAAAACTAGTAATTCTACATCAGTAGGAGAACAAATTGTAGATTATGCAAAAAGTTATTTAGGTTGCAAATATGTGTATGGAGGTTCAGGGCCTAATACATTTGACTGTTCAGGGTTTACAATGTATGTATACAAACATTTTGGTGTTTCACTTAGTCATTCAGCAACAGCACAGTCAAAAAGGGGTGCTTATGTATCTAAAGAGGATTTACAACCAGGAGATCTAGTATTTTTTAAAGATTATCAAACAATGGATGGAATAGGGCATTGTGGAATATATATAGGTGGAGGGGAATTTATACATGCCTCATCAGGAACAGGCTATTGTGTAAAAATTTCTACACTATTATCAGGAAGTTATGAAAAAAGATATGAAACTGCAAGAAGAATTATATAGAGGATGTAATAGGGCTAATAAGTTACAAGGCTTTATAATATAAAGTTTGTTTAAGTAACTTAAATAGGAGGAAAAATGACAATATTTATAATAATGCTTGCATTTATAACAGGAATAATATGGGGGTTATACTTAAAATTTAGTATAGTCCCTTTTTTGGTATTTTTAGTAATAATAGCGATTTTTAATAAATCAAAAAGAAATTTAATAATATTATTTTCAATATTTTGTTTAATTTCAAATATATATATTTATACGTTAGAAAAGGGTTTTATAAATAAATATAAAAATATTTCGGGGGAGGTGACAATAGTAGGTACTATTATTAAGGATGCAGAAGATAAAGAATATAATTATAAATATAATGTAAAAGTAGAGAAGTTAAAATTTGATGGAAAAGAACAAAAACAATGTGAAGGAACATATATATTATTAAAATTGAAGAAAGAAAAAACAAATCATATATATAATTATGGTGATAAAATTATGCTTACAGGCGAATTTGAATTACCACAGGGGCAAAGGAATTATGGAGGTTTTAATTATAGAGAATATTTAAAAACAAAAAACATATATGGAGTAGTTATTAGTAAAATGTCACAAGTTAGACTAATAAAAACAAATAATATTAACATAGTAAATATGTTTGCAAATAAAGTATCTAAAAAGATAAAAGAAAATATAAGTAATATGCTATCAGAGGAGCAGGCAAGTTTATTAACAGGTATTTTAATAGGGGATAAGGCAGGAATAAGTGAGGAGATACAAAGTGACTTTAGAGATAGCAATTTATCACATATGTTGGCAATATCAGGTGCTCATGTGTCATATGTAATTTTAGGTGTTACATTTGCCTTAGATAAAATAAAAATAGGAAAAAGGTTGTCTAAAGTTTTTACAATAATGTTTTTGACATTTTTTACAATACTAACAGGTGCTACTCCTTCTGTGCAAAGGGCTTCAATAATGGCAATATATATATTAGTAGGTAATTTGCTTTATAAAAAGCCAAATATACTAATTAGTATAAGTCTATCAATGCTAATTTTGTTAATACAGAATCCATATAATTTATTGGATATAGGGTTTCAATTATCATATGGAGGAACTATAGGAATAGTATATTTTTATAAAAAGATAAAATTTAAAAAATTTAAAATAAAAATATTACAAAAAGTAATAGAAATGATGATAATAACTTTGTCTGCTAATATAGTAATTATTCCGATTATGATGTTACATTATAATACAATATCTTTTACATTTTTAATTTCAAATGTTTTAGCAAGTCCAATTTTGGGTATAGTAATAATTCTAGGTTTTATAATAGTTTTAATATCTTTTATATTAAATCCTTTAAGTTTACTTTTGTCAAAAGTATTAAGTATATTTTTAGAAGTACTAATATTTGTTGCAAATATATGTAGCAATTTACCGTTTTCAAAAATTTATGTAATAACGCCAAGCATTATGCAAATTATATTGTATTATTATGCAATTATAAGTAAAAAAAGATTTTTGAAAATATGTATTTTTACATTTTTAGTAGTCTCTTTAATATTTGTTCCAATGCTTCCAAGTGAGCTAAGATTATATTTTATAGATGTGGGGCAGGGAGATAGCACACTAATTATTACACCAAAACATAAATCAATTTTAATAGATGGTGGAGGTACAATGGATTTAGATACATTTGATGTTGGTAAAAATACATTGATTCCTTATTTATTAGATAGGGGAGTGAGTAAAATAGATTATATGATGGTTTCTCATTTCGATTCTGACCATGTACGGACGGAATGTTATCAGTGATGGAAAATCTAAAAGTTGATAAAATTATTATTTGTAAACAAGAAAAAGAGTCAGAAAATTATGAAAAGTTTAAAAAAATAGTTAAAGAAAAGAGAATTAAAGTTATTGAAGTTAAAATGGGAGATGAATTGAATATTGAAAAAGATTTAAAATTTCAAATATTATGGCCCAAAGTAGAACAAATTGAAGAAAATATTCTAAATAATAATTCAATAGTTGCAAAATTAAATTATAAAGGGTTTTCAGTGCTTTTTACAGGAGATATTGAGGAAATTGCAGAAAAGGCTATTTTAGAGGAAAATAAGAATATAAAATCTACTATATTAAAAATAGCTCATCATGGGTCAAAATCCTCATCTACAGAAGAATTTTTAAATGCTGTAATGCCTAAAATAGCACTAATCGGCGTAGGACAAAATAATAAATTTGGACATCCAAGTCAAGTCACATTAGATAATTTGAAAGATTTAGATTGTCAAATTTATAGGACTGATTTATGTGGAGAAATAAGTATTAAAGTAAATCGTAATGGAAAAATCAAAGTTCTAAAGCATATAAACAAAGACGAGACATGAAAATATAAACTGAAAAGGAGCCTGTATTACAGGCTCCCTTTTTCAAGTGTGTGGTCTATCATATTAAATTTTTTTTTGATATATTGGGTAAATCCGTCCTCTACATTAAAATCTCTGAAAAGTGTTGCAATTAAAATAAAATTATATGCTACTATACAAATCCTGAAAAGTACGTTTTATGTTTTGTTTTCATGTTGTCTCCCTAACCGTATAGACGGCAAACTGTCGCAAATAAAATTATATTATTGCTTACTGCTATACAAAACCTGAAAAATACATCTTCCGCTTTGTTTTCATGATGTCTCCTTAACCGGCTAAACTGCCACAAATAAAATTATATTATTGCTTACTGCTATACAAAACCTGAAAAATACGCCTTCCGCTTTGTTTTCATGTTGTCTCCTTAATTAAATAAAATTCTAATTTAACCAAAGACTAAAGACTAAATAAATCCACTTGGGAAAAAATGTTTCATACATTTTACCTCGTAGCGATTTCGCCTAAAGCTATTGTTAATGAGTTACAAGAATTTACCTCCTTGAATATTTACTATGAGTTTTTCTCAAAGCATGAATACATTATAACACTAAAATTGACATAATGCAATAGTTTTTTGAAAAAAAATTGAAAAAATTTTCAAAAATGTCGAAAAAAGCCAGAAAATCAACAAAAGATAAGTGTATAAAATTTAGTAAAAAGTTCCATAATAATAGTAAAGATAACAAAAATGTAAAAATAAGGAGAAGGAATGGATTTTATGAAAAAGGGTTTTATAATAGGAATAACAATGTGTATTATATTAATAATGGCATTTATTTTAGGATTATATTTATATCAAAATAATACAGCAAATATCAAACAAACAGAAACTAAAAAAATGGCAGAAGAGGAAAATGAAATAGAAACTAATACCATACAACTAATAACAACAAGTGTAAATGAAATAAAAATATCACCCAATGCAGTTATAATATTTGAAAGATATTATAAAAAATGTGGTCATAATTCAATAGAACAAATAGAAGTTCCACAAGATTTAGTGAATTTAACTCAAAGTGATATAGAAATGAAATACAAGGATTATCAAATAAAAAAATTTAGTAGCAATGAAATAACATTATCAAAACAAGAAGAGGGAATATGCAATGAACATTATATATTAAGAGAAAATTATGGATATGTTGCAATATATAATATAGATGAAAATGGAAAGGAAATATTAAATGAAGTAACTGGAGTTGTAACTAAATATTTGCCAGAAACAGATATAGCAAGATTAAGGGATGGAATAAAAGTAAATGGAAAACAAGAATTAAATGCAACAATTGAAGATTATGAATAATATATAAATCAAAAAATTACAGAAAAGAAAAATAGAGGCTGTCCTCTATTTTTTCTTATCTAAATATTCTTGTTTAAAAGAAGCTTTAAAGTACATTACTAAAGAGAATAAAGTAGCAAATAATGCAATATAGTAAATATATATATCAAAATTTACATTTAATTTAAAGTAGTGTATTATTAATGAACATGCAATTGCAATATAAAAAATTACAGTGGCAAGTTTTCCCCACCATTTACTAGAAAATACAAGATCTTTTTTATATAGGAAAGATGCTCCGCCAATCATAAGTAGTTCTTTTAAAAATATTATAATAATCATCCAAACAGGAACAATTTCCTTTATGCAAAGTGAAACTAATATAGAAATTTGAGTTAATTTGTCTGCAAGTGGATCCATTAATTTTCCAAAGTCAGTAACAAAATTAAATTTTCTAGCAATATATCCATCTAAGATATCGGTAATTCCAGATAAAGTAAGAACTACAAAAGCCCAGATATAATTTTCTTGAAAAATTAAAATTAATATAATTGGAATTAACAAAAACCTTACAATGGTTAAAATATTTGGTACATGTTTAAACATATTTATCCCCCTAAAAGTACATCAATTAATATATTTGTATTATCATTTATAATAAAATAACTTATCATATTAGATTATATCTGTTAATAAGACAAATTTCAATAATTTTAGATAAAAATTTACACTTTTTCGTAACTATTTGTTACAATTCACAGCTCAATTTCTATTTAAGCAATATAATATTTATTTTAACGAAGTTTTGCGCAGGGAAGCTCCCAGAGTGGGCATGACCCAGAGCGATTGGCAAAGCCAGTAAAAAGCTTCGTTAAAATAAATATTATATTGCTTAAAATATATAATTAAAAAAAACTGTGAATTGTAACATGACAACCACTTTTAATTAGAAAATAGAGAATATAATACCAATTTAATGATAAAACATTCTCCATTTGTAACTATTACGAATTTATAGTACATTATATTTAAAATTAGAATTTTCTACTGTTATAGAAACATTTTGACCATTACGTAATTCAGATTTGAGAATCATGTCAGATAATTCATCTTCCAAGTATCGTTGAATAGCTCTTCTTAAAGGTCTAGCACCATATTTAATATCAGTGCCTCTTTTCAAAAGTTCTTCTTTAGCTTCAACAGAAATATCCATAGTAATATTTTTATCTGATAGAGCTTTTCTTGTGTCATTTAGCATCAAGTCAATAATTTGCATTAATTGTGGATTTGTTAAAGGTTCAAACATTACGATTTCATCTATTCTATTTAAAAATTCTGGTCTAAAGTTATCTTTTAAAGCATCCATAATTTTATTTTTATTAGCAATACTATTTCCACCAAAACCAATAGAATTTGTATTTAAGTTAGAACCTGCATTTGAAGTCATTATAATTATAGTATTTTCAAAACTAACAGTATTTCCTTGTGAATCAGTAAGTCTTCCATCATCTAGAACTTGTAGCAAAATGTTGAAAACATCTGGATGAGCTTTTTCAATTTCATCAAGTAATACGATAGAATAAGGTTTTCTTTTAACTTTTTCAGTAAGTTGACCTGCATCATCATAGCCAACATATCCAGGAGGAGAGCCTATTAACTTTGAAGTAGAATGACTTTCCATATATTCAGACATATCGATTCTGATAATAGAGTCTTCATCTCCAAACATCTCATAAGCTAATGCTTTGGAAAGTTCTGTTTTTCCAACACCAGTAGGACCAACAAAAATAAATGAAGGTGGTCTTTTTGTACTTTTTAAGCCAGCTCTATTTCTTCTAATAGCACGTGAAACACTGCTTACGGCATCTTCTTGTCCAATAATTCTAGTATGCAAATTAGTTTCTAAATTCAAAAGTTTTGCAGTTTCTTCTTCTGTAATTTTCTTAACAGGAATTTTAGTCCAGTGTTCAACTACTTCTGCAATATCTTGAATTGTTAGTTCTTTTAATTTTAAGTTAGCATTTAATTTATCAATTTGTTCTATTAAACTACACTCTTTGGCTTTTAATTCTGCTGCTTTTTGATAATCTTCTGTAGAGTCTGCTTGAGCGGCTTCTTCTTTTTCCTCTTGTACTGATTTTAATTGATTTTTTAGTACTTCTAATTGATATAGAGTTTTATTATTTAAGTTAATTCTTGAACATGCTTCATCTAATATATCAATAGCTTTGTCAGGTAGAAATCTATCATGAATATATTTTTCGGACATTATAACTGTTTGTTTTATAACATCATTTGAAATTTTTACTTTGTGGAATTCTTCGTAGTATTTTTTTATACCTTCTAGTATTCCAATGGAGTCTGTAATAGATGGCTCTTCAACAAGTACTGGTTGGAATCTACGTTCTAATGCACTATCTTTTTCAATATATTTTCTATATTCTTTTAAAGTAGTTGTACCAATTAGTTGAATTTCTCCATTTGAAAGAGAAGGTTTTAATATGTTTGCAGCATTCATTGAATGTTCAGCATCTCCAGCACCAATAATGTTGTGTATTTCATCAATAACTAAAATAATATTTCCAAGGCTTTTACATTCGTCTATAATTGACTTCATTCTGGCTTCAAATTGACCTCTAAACTGAGTACCAGCAATAACTGCTGTCATGTCTAACAAATAAACTTCTTTGTTTAACAATTTTGCAGGAACTTTTCCATTTGCAATTTTTATTGCTAGACCTTGAGCTATAGCTGTTTTTCCAACACCAGGTTCACCAATTAAACAAGGATTATTTTTAGAACGCCTATTTAGAATTTGTATAATTCTTTGTATTTCTTTATCTCTTCCAATTACTGCATCTAAGTTATTGTTTTTGGCTTTTTGCGTTAAGTTTGTTCCAAAAGTATCTAATGCTTTTTTCTTTTTATCTTTAGGCTTTTTGTCAACTTTTACTTTCTTTTTATCATTGCTAGAAGAATTTTCTGTTTGATTAGAAAGGTTGTCGTTATTGGCATTCCCAAAGAAACCTGAAAAGATAGAACCAAGAGGTATTCCTTTAGGAGCATCGGGATTATTTATATCTTCATTATTATTTATTTCATTAGATAACATTTCTTCCATGTGCATAATGTCATCCATATCTATATTATTTGTCATATCTGTAAACATGCTTTCTATTTGATTAGACATATTTTTGAAGTCGTCCTCACTTAGGTTTGCTTGTTTTGCTAATGCCTCTAATGGATTAACACCCTTTTCTTTAGCACAAGAATAACAAAGCCCTTCTGTGGCTATAGAGTTGTCTGGCATTTTTTTGTTAATAAAAATAACAGCTGTATTTTTATTACATATTGAACATAACATATTTTTGTCTCCTTTTTTAAAAATTTACCTTTATATAATATATTAAAAAATCGAAATAGTCAATTAATTTATCATTTTATCAGCAAAAAAGAGTACAATTTGTGAAGTATAACTATGTAGAAAAAAATAATTTTTAAGAAAAAGACTTGCAAAACTTAGAACAAAATGTTTTAATATAAAAGTAA
>CANRSN010000037.1 GCA_947642455.1 uncultured Clostridiaceae bacterium | reverse complement strand
TATATACTGTCTGCTGTATTATTAATTTTTCCTAAAACTATAATTTCATAAACTATCAATTATTACTTTTCTTTTATTATGAAACATTTTCTTTAAAAATATTCCTCATGAACTTGGAGCTTAAACACTTTTAAATATAGAAAAATAATTTAGTAAAAATTTATTATAAGACACCCTCTTTTTTATGCAAATTTTTATGAAAATATTGCAATAAATAAGTATGTATGATATATAATATATAAGCTTATAGTTTATAAAAAGAAAGGTAAAAAAATGAGTGAGTTTGGTAAATTTTTAAAAAAAGAAATTTCCAAAAATAAATTAAGTCAAAACAAATTTGCCGAGAAAATAGGTATTTCTTCTTATTATGTAGGACAAATGATAAAAGGTGAGAAAAGACCACCAAGTAGAGAATTACAAATTAAGATATCAAATGCTCTGGGTTTTGATGAAAATAAAAAAGTGAAATTTTTTAATTTAGTTGCAAAAGAAAAGAAAGATATTCCAAGTGATATTTATAACGAAATGATGATTAATCAGTCCAAATGGGATGAAATTAGAGAAGTATTAAATAAAGGAGAGGAAAATTATGATTAGAACAGATATAATTGCAACAATAGGCAGAAAATATTTAACTAGTAATATAGAAAACGAAGAATTTAGTTATGTAAAAGCATTAAGAAGTATTGGCAAAAATATTAGAGACTTTCAGTATAATACCGATGGTACTCACCATCAAAATATTGATATAAGATTTGAAAATCATAGGTTAGTTGTTTTAGTGGAATGTAAAAATAAGTTTTCAAGATGGGATAAGGGCGAGATTCAAAGACAACTACAAGAATATGTTAGATATGAAAAAGAATATACTGAAAAAAGAATTGTTGCAATTTTAGCCGAAACAGAAGGCGATGAAGTTTGGACTTGGTATGGAGGTTCAGTAATTATAGATGACCAACATAGAAAATTGCAAGAGAGAGTAATAAAAAGTTTTGAAGAATATGAAAATTTATGCTTTGGAAAAGTAAATAATAAAATAAAAATAGTAGATTCAATAAAACAGTTAAATGAATTATTGCACTCAAATAATATTAATGAGAGATTGAGAAGTCAATTTGTTGGAACATGTTTATTAGCAATAAAAAATGGATTACAATATAAAAATATTAATGAATCAATTGATAGAGAAAATGGTCAAAGATTAACTAAGGTTCAAGTAATACTTAAAGGAATAACTGACATTTTAAGTGGTTTATTAGCAAAGGATTTTGAAGAAGATGATAATAGTGAGTCAAGATTAAATAAAGCAGAAAAAATTTCCGCTTTGAATAGAAGGGTTTTAGAAGATCAAGATGTTCAAAATTTAAATTATGAAGATTTTAAACAAATATTGGGATTTATAGATGAAAATATTATACCATATATTGATGATAGTAGTACAGCAGGGCAAGACTTGTTAAATCTATTTTTTACAACATTTAATAAATATGTTGGAAAATCAGATAAAAATCAAGCATTTACGCCAGATCATATATGTGATTTCATGTCTAAGGCAGTTGGAGTAAATAAAAATTCTATTGTATTAGATCCATGTTGTGGAAGTGGAGCTTTCTTAGTAAGAGCTATGACTGATGCTATGGATGATTGTGATAATGAAAGTCAAAGAACAAATGTAAAAAGACATCAAATATATGGTATTGAATATGAAGATGGTGCATTTGGATTATCTTCAACAAATATGCTAATACATGGAGATGGAAATAGTAATGTAGTAAAAGATTCTATGTTTGATAGAAAAGATTGGATTCAAGATAAAAATATTAATATTGTACTTATGAATCCCCCATATAATGCCACTAAAAATCAAAGTAATCCTAAATTTGCACAAACATGGTCTTCATCAACAAAAGAAGATCCATCAAAAGGTTTCCATTATGTAGAATGGATTGCAAGACATGTTTCTAGTAATTGTAAAATGGCAGTATTATTACCCATGCAATGTGCAATTGGTAATGGAGCGGTTATTAAAGAGTTTAAAAAGAAAATGTTAGATAATTATACATTAGATGCTGTGTTTTCATTGCCAAATGAAATGTTTTATCCAGGAGCTTCAGCAACGGCATGTTGTATGATTTTTGATTTATCACAAAGACATGAAAGAACAAATAGAGACACATTTTTTGGCTATTTTAAAGATGATAAATTTATTAAAAGAAAAGGTACTGGAAGAATAGAAAAAACAGATAATAATGGAAAGAGTTTATGGGTTGAAACTGAAGAAAAATGGTTATATTTATATAAAAACAGAATAACAGAACCAGGATTGTCAGTAACCCATAAAGTAAATGAAAATGATGAATGGTTAGCAGAAGCATATATGGAAACTGACTATAATGATTTAAGTGAAAGTGATTTTCAAAATTCAATAAATAATTATCTTGCTTATCTAATTAAGAAAGGAGATATATATGAAAAATAACAATCCTACCTTTAAAATAATTAAATTTGGAGAATTAATAAAATCAGAAAATATATATAAATCCTATGCATATACCAAAGAAGAATTAGAATTAAGAGAGTACAATGAAGAAAACACAATTCCTTTTGTGTCAAGAACAGAGCTTAATAATTGTGTTGATGGTTTTGCTGTTGATAATGGATTAGAAAAAATAGAAGCAGGAAATGCAATTGTTATCGGAGATACAACAGCTACAGTTGCATATCAAAAAGAAAGATTTATAACAGGAGATCATATTGTTGTAATAAGGGCAGATTGGTTGAATGAATATACTGGACTATATATAGTTACACTGCTAAATAAGGAAAAGTTCAGATATTCATATGGAAGAGCTTTCTTAAAAGATACAATATATAATACAAAATTGAAAATACCTTTTAATAGTGAAGGAAATCCAGATTTTGAATATATGGAGAAATTTATCAAAAGATTAAAGAGTGCTAAAATAACAACAAAAAATAAAATTTCTAAAAAAATCAAATTAGATGTGAATGAATGGAAAGAATATAATATTCCTACTTTGTTTGATGTAAATGCAGGAATATATCATTATAAATCAGAATATGATAAGGGATTTACTCCATATATTAGTGCTACTAATAAAAATAATGGAGTTACAGAATATATTGATTTAGATTCAGATTTTAGTGGAAATGTCATAACAACAGAAAAAATTAATTGTATGGCTTTTTTCCAAAAAGATAATTTTTGTGCTACAAGTGATGTGAATATATTAAGACCTAAATTTCAAATAAATATATATATTGCTTTATTTATTTCTAGTGTTATTAATTATAATGAAAATTACAGATGGAATTATGGGAGACAGTGTAGAGTTAATGATACCAAAACAATAAAATTAAAATTACCATCTAAATATGAACCAAACCTTGAGTATGCTAATAATGAAGGGTATGTACCAGATTTTGAATATATGGAAAATTATATAAAATCTTTGCCATATGGTGATAGAATCTAGTAACCAATAATAAATTCAATAATTCTACGATTTTTTATAAGAGTTTGTTTCACATCATTGATACATATGTTACAATTCATAGCTCAATTTCTATTTAGGCAAAATAATATTTATTTTGCCTAAAATATATAATTTTTAAACTGTGAATTGTAACAAAATACCTAAACTTAAATATCAAAATCTATTGAATTTTCTTATTTTATCTGGTATTATTTTATTAAGGGATAATCCTAAAATATTATATAGGAGATTATACAAATGAAAAGAAAAATTTTTATTATATATATTATTTTCATGATATTAAGTACTACATTTGTTTACGCAAATTCAGTTGCTAGCATTACATTAAATTCAAGTTCTAACAGTGTTAAGAAAGGTGAAACTTTTAAAGTAGTTTTACATGGCAAATGTGCAGATGGAATTAACGGCTTTTCTGCCAATTATTCATATGATTCAGATTATCTTGAACTTGTAAATGCAACTGTTTGTGATTCTAACAAATGGAGTAATTTAGGTGTAAATAATGAACTTGCTGTTATTTGTAACTCTAGTTCTAAAATAACCGATTCCAATTTATTCGAATTTATTTTTAGAGTAAAAGACACTGCTAAAGAAGAATCTAAACTTGAAATAGCCATTTCAAATATTATTCTTGATTCTGATAAATCAACCGATTCAAATATTAATATTGAAAATCAAAAGATATTTGTTACAATAGCTAAAAATGTTTCTACAGATAACAAACCAAATACTAATAACCCTAGTGAAAATAAACCTGGAACAAGTGTTGATAATCCTTCTAATAATACACCTGAACAAGGTTCAAATTCTAATGTTAATAATAAACCTGAACAAGGAATAAATAATACTTCTTCTAAACCACAGTCTGGAACAAATTCATCTAATATTACTTCAAACTCTAGTAGCTCAGCTGCAACAGGGAAAATACCTCAAACAGGTTCTAATATTACTTTTATTTTTGTTTTAATTGGTTCTCTTATAGCTATGTTTGTATCATTTTTGCTATATAGAAAATATAAGGATATTATTTAGCGGTAGTAGTTCGAAAAAACTTTTATTTCTATGTATGCCTTTACAGAAACAAGAAAGGAATTGATTAAAAAATGAAGAAAAAAGTAGTAATTAAATTAATTTTATTTTTAGTAATTATTTGTACTATTATTACAACTTTAATTATTATAAATCAGGACAATGAAAGTATATCATCTTTTACAGATAATTCTGATTTAAAAGCAAGTACTATGGAAGTTTCCGATAATTCTAACCCAATTGATATTTCTACTTCTACAAATGTATCTAGTACTTATGTTAATACTAAAGAATATACAAAAGAATATATCGAATACTTTAATATGTCTGAAGAAGAAAAAAGTAAAGTATCTGTTATTCCTAATAAGTTCAAAGTAAAAATGGATTTACTTGATAATGAATATATTAAGTCTTTGTACGATAATTCCAATGAAAATGGAATTAGAAGAGCTGCTGCTTCCAATAATGCAACTTATGATTTGAGGAATTCTATTGGAGCTCTAAATATTGAAGATCAAGGAGATAGCGATTTATGTTGGGCTTATGGGGCTAATAAAGCTTTAGAAACTAATGTTAAAATTGCTCGTAATCAAACATATGACTATTCTGAGACATATTTAGATTATATTACATCAACTAATGTATATGGGTACCGTAGAAGTGTTGGTGGTAGTGGTTGGTCTGAGGACGCCTTTGACTTAATGGCAGTAAAAGGTGCTACTACAGAAAGTGTTATTCCTAATGGAAATAATTATTCAAGTAATCTTAATGCAATTAAGAATGCCCAGTGTGTAACAAGGGTTAAACAATATATTGTTTTCCCTTATGTTGATACAAGTTCTTCTGCAGATAGTAAAGAAAGTTTAAAGAATACTGTAAAATCTCATATCTCTAAATATGGAGCTGTTCTTGCTAGAATTAATACTCCTACTCGTTCTTTGGGTTATAATTCTAGTGCTTATGCTTATTGTTCTTCTGTAAATACTTGTAATTCTGATGCTCACATTGTTAGCATTATTGGTTGGGATGATAATTTTTCAAAATCTAATTTTACTGCCTCTGGTAGTAATAAACCATCTAACAATGGAGCATGGTTAGTTGCAAACTCTTGGGGCTCTAGTTGGGGAAATAATGGATATTTTTGGGTATCTTACGATGACCCTCATGTTCATGAGTATATGATGGGTATTATTTCTAGCACTGATATGCACCCTTATGCTTCTGGGTATACTTTTAATACTTATTACCCTAATAACAATTTTACTTTAAAACCTGGTAGTGTAGTTTCTAATTTATCTGATGGTAATTTTATTTTACAATTTGATAAAAAGTCTTCTGGTAAAGAATATATTGACTATATTGCAGTTTGTGGGACAGGTTCAAGTTCTTTATACCTTAATACTGAAAATAATTCCTTAACTGGTAATTATTCATACATTGGTAGTAATTCTTCACCTTATATAGATACCAAAAATTGGTTTACTTTTACTCCATCTTCTGAAAAAGTATTAACTGGAAATAATTTTTCTATTAAGTTTAACTTTTCTCGCTATAGTAATTCTGATGCTGATTATGGTCTATATAAGGCTGACAGTACAGGAGGTCGTACTTATTTGCTTGATAATAGTCAATGGAAGTCTATAAATTATAATCCTCAGGTTGTAGTTTTTACACATTCCTATGATATAAGTTCTATCTCTGTAAGTACACCACCAAAAACTTCTTATTTCGTAGGAGATTCTTTTGACGCTTCTTCTGGTAAGTTACGTATTACTTATGGAGATAAAACTTATGAAGATATACTTTTGAGTAATTGTTCTTTATCTGGCTTTAATTCTTCTACACCTGGAACTAAAACAATTACTGTTACCTACCAAGGCAAGAAAACTACTTTTAATGTAGAAGTAAAAGCAATTACGTTAAGCAAAATAGAGTTAACTTCTCAACCTTCAAAACTTTCTTATTTTGTAGGAGATACCTTGAATACTTCTGGTATGGCTTTGGTTGGAGTAAATAATAATGGTTCTAGGTTTAATATTACTTCTGGTTTTACTTTATCTAAAACAAAGTTAGATACTGCTGGAAATCAGGAAATTGTTGTTACTTATCAGGGTAAATCTACAAAGTTTAATGTAAATGTAGTTCCTATTACTTTAAGTAGCATCGCTGTTAAAACCCAGCCAAGTAAAACTTCTTATTTTGTTGGCGATACTCTAAATACTTCTGGCTTGTCTTTAACTGGAACTAATAACAATAATTCTACATTTACTATTACTTCTGGCTTTACTGTATCTAAAACAAAATTAGATACTGCTGGAAAACAGGAAATTGTTGTTACTTATGAAGGTAAATCTACTAAGTTTAATGTAAATGTAATTCCTATTACTTTAAGTAGTATTAAAATTAAAACTTTACCAAATAAAACTTCATATTTTGTTGGCGATACTTTAGATGTTTCTGGTTTGTCTTTAACTGGAATTAATAATAATGGCTCTACTTTCGATATTACTTCTAATTACTCTTGTTCAACAACAGTTCTATATGCTTCAGGGGAACAGGAAATTGTTGTTACATATCAAAATGAGTCTACTTCTTTTAAGATTGATGTTAAAGAGTTTTCGGTTTCTACTATTGATTATGAAATAACTGATACTTATATTAGTAAGATACAACCTAAAACTTCTTTATCTAAGTTTTTACAAGATGTTAAGCTTAATACTTCAGATGTAAAGGTTTTAAATGGTAATACTGAGATTGAAAGTTCAGATTTTATTTGTACTGGCTTTACTATGTTACTAAATGGTAGGGTTTCTTATACTTTAATTGTCTCTGGAGATGTGAATGGTGACGGTCAGGCTAATTTTTATGATATTTTAGATGTTAATAAACACAGATTGAATAAAATTGTTTTACATGATGTTTTCGCTAGGGCTGGTGATGTTAATTATGATGAGAAACTTGATTTTGCTGATATTTTGCTAATTAATAAGTTTAGGTTAGGTAAAATTGCTGTTTTTCAATAATTTATAGGTGCATTGTCTCTAAACTTGAAAGAAATACGTTTTTCATAGCTATGTATACCTTTGAGTTAAATAAGAAATGATGAATTTTATTATGAAAGGATTGATTATTTTATGAGAGTTGCTAAGGTTTATGATAATAATTTGTATAACTGCGATGTTAGAAGTGCAGAAGATTTGGAAAAAATCTATGACACTAGACGTGAATGGCTAAATGGTAATTATAATTATAATAAACTACTTAGTAAAAATGAAATTTTTAAACTATTAAATGATAATTTGATTGCTATTGAAGGCTTAGAAGAAATTAATGAAGAGGATTTAAATGGTTTAGCTTAGTACTAGAAGCAATGTTTAAGAGAGCATTAGAAAGTTATATACTTTTTGATGCTCTCTTAAATATTAATCTATGATAGCATAAAATAAAGTGCATAAGTTTGGTACCTTTAACTTACACACTTTATTTTACACTATCAAATCGATGGCTTAATTTAGTCATCGATTTCATAAAAATTAAATTTTTAAAAAAAATTATACACTTTCCTTGACAAAGTCCTTTATTTTACACTATCTATCTTAATTTAATGACATTTTGTTCCCAAGTGTTCATTTTTTGTTACATTGGTCTGTCCCTTTTGGGACATTTTTGTTCCAATTTGCTCCGTCCCATTTTATACATGTTTCCAAAAAGCACTATATGCTCTATATGCTTCATAAATGTCAAATTTACTTGTTACTTCATATGGTGCATGCATTGATAGTACTGGTACACCACAGTCAATTACATCTACGCCTTTATTGGCTAGAATGTACGCAATTGTACCTCCTCCTCCAACATCTACTCTTCCTAGTTCTGCTACTTCATATTTTATTTTTGCTGTTTCAAATATGTTTCTAATTGTTGCTACAAATTCTGCATTTGCATCTGATGCTCCTGATTTTCCTCTTGCTCCTGTGTATTTGTTCAAGCCTATTCCTTTACCTATGAAACCTGCATTGTTTTTTTCAAATACTGATGCATATATTGGATCATATGCTGCATCTACGTCTGCTGATAGCATTTTTGAATTACAGAATATTTTGTCTAGTAGATTTGGTCTATTTATTTCTAATTTGTTTAGTATTTCTGATATGAATGTGTCAAATACATGTGATTCCATTCCTGTATTTCCCATACTTCCTATTTCTTCTTTGTCTGATATTATACATACTGCTGTTGTTTCTGGTTTTTCTATTTCTAGTAGTGCTGTTAATGATGTGTATACACATACTTTGTCATCTTGCCCATATGCTGCTACCATACTTTTATCTAACCCCATACTCCTTGCTCTAAATGCTGGTACTAATTCTATTTCTGAACTTACAAAGTCAATTTCTGTTATTCCATATTTTTCATTTAGTATGTTTAGTATGTTTAGTTTTACAGCTTCTTGCACTTTTTCTCCTTTGTATGGTATGCTTCCTATTAGTAGATTTAAGTCTTCACCTTTTATTCCCTCTTTTAGTTTTCTTTCCATTTGTTCCATTGCTAAATGTGGTAATAGATCTGTTATTGTGAATATTGGATCTTTTTCGTCTTCCCCTATTGTTATTTCTATTTTTTCACCATTTGGCTTTACTATTACACCATGTATTGCAAGTGGTATTGTTGTCCATTGGTATTTTTTTATTCCTCCATAATAGTGAGTTTTTAAATATGCCATTCCTGCTTCTTCATATAATGGATTTGGCTTTAAATCTAGTCTTGGTGAGTCTGCGTGTGCTCCTATTATATTTATTCCTTCTTCTATACTTTTTTGCCCTATTATGGCTAAATACATACTTTTTTCTCTGTTTATATAATATACTTTGTCCCCTGCTTTTAGTTTTTTGCATTCTGCTATATTTTTAAAACCTTTTTTTTCTGCCATTTTTTTCGATTCTTTTACTATTTCTCTTTCTGTTTTCGATTTATTTAAATATTCCATATATTTTTCTGTGTATTTGAATATTTCTTCTTTTTTTTCTTCTTCTATGCCTTCCCATCCTGTATTTCCTTTTCTAAATAGCTTTTCTTTTAATTCTTCTGCTTTCATCTTTTACTTATTCCTCCCTCTTTATTTGTAGCTTTCTTTTGTATTTTTTCTATTTTTTCGCTTTTTTATACTATAGCTTTTTTGATTATATCACTTGTTTTTATTTTTTTCTAGTTTTTTACTCTTTTTTTCTGTTCTATTTTTTGTTTTTTGTAATATTATTTAGTTATAATTCACAGTTCATAAAATTATATATTTTAGGTAATATTTATTTTGTCAATGTTTTTTACTAGCTTCGTAGGTGACTCTGAATCATTTCTACTGTGAGAACTTCCCTACTCAAATTTTCTATTACCTAAATAAAAATTGGGCTATGAATTGTAACTGCAATTATCTTACAATTATCTTAAAATTTCAGAAATGTATTTACAAATACTTCTTTTTGGTGTTAAATATAGTATAATAAGTAAAATATTGCAATCTTTTGTTGAATATTATGTTTTGATGAGGTTTTTTATGAGTAAGAAAAAGAATAGAAATAAAAAAAATAAGTTTAAAAATGATAATTTAATAAATAATTATGTAAAAAATGAGTCTTCTTTAAAAAGTAATGGCTCTGTTGAGAATAAGTCTGATGGAAATATTGCTTTAAAAAATAGGCTTTATCCTGAAGATAGCTCTTCTTCTTTTGAAAGTAGCTCTTCTATCGAGAATGATAGTTTAGAGGATGGCAATTCTTTTGATAATGACTTTTCTAATGAAAACTTTTCTTTGAATAATTCTTCTTTCGAAAGTAACTCTTTTATTGAAAGTGATAATTCAGAGGATAGCAATTCTTCTGATTATAACTCTTCTAATGAAGACTTTTCTTTGAATAATTCTTCTTTCGAAAGTAACTCTTTTATTGAAAGTGATAATTCAGAGGATAGCAATTCTTCTGATTATAACTCTTCTAATGAAGACTTTTCTTTGAATAATTCTTCTTTCGAAAGTAACTCTTCTATTGAAAGTGATAATTCAGAGGATAGCAATTCTCCTGATTATAACTCTTCTAATGAAGACTTTTCTTTGAATAATTCTTCTTTTGAAAGTAACTCTTCTATTGAGAATGCTAGTTTAGATGGTGATAATTTTTCTGATATAAATGCTAATATAGAAAATAGCAATATTTCTTTAGAAGATGAGCAAAGTTCATCTTATGTTATGGTAAAAAAAAGCAAGAGCAAAAAATGGATTATTACACTTATTATTTTTGTTATTATTGCTGCTTTGGCTTTGGTCTTTTGTACTATTTTTGGGCTTTTAAATTTGGGAAATACTAATATTATTTCTGGAACTAGCATTAGTGGTATTGATGTTTCTGGGCTTTCCAAGGAAGATGCCTTTGAAAAGGTGAATTCTGCTTTTGCAGAAAAACTTTCAGGTCCTATTACTATAAAGCATAATGAATACGAGACTTCTGTTTTTGCAGAACAATTTGAGATAAATTTTGATATTAATTCTGCTATTGAGTCTGCTTATAACAGAGGCAGAACTGGTAATATTTTTGAAAATAATTTTACTATTTTTAATTCATACTTTTCTACTGTTAATATTACTCCTAGCTTTTCTTATAGTGATGAAAGTATTATATCTCTTATTACAGAGATTGAACCTAATTTACCAGATAGAGCTATAGAACCAACTTATTATGTTGAAGGAAATAATTTAATTATTTCCAAAGGTGTTGATGGCATTATTATATCTGATAATGAACTAAAAGGTGAAATTATTTACTATTTTAATAATTTATTATATAAGGATCCTATTATTGAATTACCTGTTGAAAATAAAACTGCATCTAAAGTTGATATTAACCATATTCATCAAGAAATTTACAAAGCTCCTCAAGATGCTTATTATACCTCTAATCCTTATGTTGTTCACCCTCATGTTGATGGTGTTGATTTTAAGATTTCCCTTGAAGAAGCTACCGCTTTATTAAATGCAGAAGGTGAAAGTTGTACTATTCCTCTTAAAATTTTATCTCCTAATGTTACTACTAATCAAATTGGTCCAGAAGCATTTCCTGATTTGCTTGGTCAATTTTCTACAACTTATAGCTCTTCAAATTATAATAGAAGTACTAATATTGCTTTAGCTGCTTCTAAAATTAATGGTATTGTTATTATGCCTGGAGAAGTTTTCTCTTATAATCAAACTGTTGGTAAACGTACTGCTGCTGCAGGTTTCAAGACTGCAGGTGTATATGTAAATGGTCAGGTTTCTACTGGAATTGGTGGTGGTATTTGTCAGGTTTCTTCTACTTTGTATAATGCTGTATTATTAGCAAATTTAGAAATTGTTGAAAGAACTAATCACTATTTTAACCCTGGTTATGTTGAGGCTGGTAAGGATGCTACTGTTTCTTGGGGAGGACCTGATTTTAGATTTAAAAATAATAGAAATTACCCTATAAAGATTGTCTGCTCTGGTACTGGCGGTAGAGTTAATTTTAAAGTTTGGGGATTGCATTCTGATGATGATTACGAAGTTGTAATTGAGTCTAAATATGTTCAAAGTATTCCTTATAAGACAATTCAACAAAAGGATGCTTCTTTGGCAAAAGGCGCTTCTAAGGTTATTGAAAAAGGATCTAATGGTTGTAAGACTGAAACTTATAAAATTTTGAAGAAAAATGGCACTGTCATTTCTAGAACTCTTATTTCAAGAGATACCTATAATCCTCACAATAGGATTGTTGCCGTTAATTAGAACAACTCGGAAAGCCTTTAAATTAGCATAACTTTAACTTTTCTCTTTGGCTTTCCGTAAATTTGTTCTGTGCCAAATTTTTTTAAAAATTTGTGCACAATTTTTGCGAAGCTTTTTCTACAATAGGAAAGTCAGTATGACTTTCCTATTGTAGAACAAAAGAGACATGAAAAGTATTCTAAAATGTTAAAATACTTTATCATGTCTCTTTTTATATGACTTAGGAAGTATACCAATTTGTTACACTTTCCTAATATATAACAGCTTCGTCAAACATTTCACTCAAAATTTCTAAAGTAATTTTGGCGTGTGAACATAATGTTTGAACATTCACTATTTCACATCTATTTTCCATAGCCCATGTTTGTTGCAATACGCATATAGTGTTGAACCTGGTACATATTTGAACCTTGCTTCTGCATTTTGCTCTGGATATAATGTAACTGTCTCTTCTTTATTTTCTTTTACTAAACTTATCCATTCTATAAAGTGCTCTTTTTCCATAACATGATTTACTTTTACGTATATTTCATCTTCTATTATTTCATATGCTGGAACATGTTTTTCTATTGCTGCATCTACTGAGTTTGGTATTAATTCCTCCATCTCTTCATTACAACATTGTATTCCACAACCTTGACAATTACATTCTTTAATTATTTTTACAATTGCCCCACATTTTTTACACTTTTTTATTTTTAATTCATTTTTCATTTTTTACTCATTCCTTTCTAAAGGTACAAATTGGTTGGAAAAAAATTATGTGTTGGCTGGAAAACAAGTCTTATATTTATGAAATATACTGATTGTACTTCTATTAAATTTAAAACAAAGTTTGATATGCCAAAATTGTAATTATTTTTCAACCTTACTTTCCTTCTTGGCTTATTATATACAATTTTTTTTGTTATTGCAACTATATTGTGTTTTAAGTTTTGGTATTTTTTGGCAAGTTAGAGTATTATACTGTTTGTTTAGTTATTAATATTTATTCTGTAATATATCCATATTTTATCATTTGCTTTTTGACTTGCTGTTGTCTTTGATTTGCAAGTTCTGGATTTTTTGTTGGTGCATATATTGATGGTGCATTTGGAATTCCTGCTAATAATGTGCATTCGTATTCTGTCATTTCTATTGGTTCTTTATTAAAGTACCCTCTACATGCTTCTTTTACAGTATAATATCCATCTCCAAAATAAGTGGTATTTAAATATAGTTCTAAAATTTCATCTTTTGAATATTTTGATTCTATTTCCCATGCCATAAATACTTCTGCAATTTTTCTTTCTATTACTTTATCTTGTGTAAAATATAAATTTTTAGCCATTTGTTGTGTTATTGTACTTCCGCCTTCTATTAAACTCATCGTTTTTATATCATTTATAATGGCTCTCCCTATTGCTATTATATCTATTCCTCCATGTTTGTAAAATCTATGGTCTTCTACCGCTATTACTGCATTTATATATGTTTTTGGCATTTCCTCTATTTTTGTATAATTTTGCTTATTTCTTACATTTTGTACTTTTTGTTCTAATGATTGTTGCTCTATCGCATTTTTGTACATTGTATATCCACCACTAATTATTAGTAGTATTATGCTTAGTATTATTAGTATTGATATTGTTATTATTTTTATTGCTTTTTTCATCTTTAATCACATTTCCTTTCTTTAGATACACTATGGGTTGATTCATATATTAATATTACATTGGTCTGTCCCTTTTGGGACATTTTTGTCCCAATTTGCTCCGTCCCATTTTATTATACTTGCTTTTTTACTCTGTTACCATCGATTTGTATTACATAATTCTTACATTTTTGTAAGGATTTATTTTGTTTATAAGCAAAAATAGAGTTATGCTTTTTAACCCAACTCTATTTTTACTATAAATCTATATAGCTATTTTTAGGAAATATTAATTTTACCTCTGTACCTTGCTCTTGTATGGAATTTAGCTCTATTCCCATTCCTAATTTGTTACATAGTTTTTTGCATAGATATAAACCTATTCCTGTTGATTTTTTGTTTTGCTCCCTTCCATTTGTTCCTGTAAATCCTTTTTCAAAAACTTTTGTTATTTCTTCGTGTTTTATTCCTATTCCATTATCTTTTATGTATAATATAATGTTTTCTTTTCCTGCTTTTGCATAAATTTCTATTTCTGATTTTCCATTTGTCTCTTCTTCCTGTTTTTCTCTTATTTTTATTTCTATGTTTTTATTTATTTCTGTTTCTTGTTTTTCACTTATTTTTTCTTCTATGTTCCTATTTATTTCTGTTTCTTTATTTAATACTATTTCTAACTTTTTATTCTTTTTCATGTATTTTATACTATTTAATATTATTTGATTTAATATAAATATACTCCATTTATTGTCTGTATTTACTTCTACGTCTACGTCATGAATGTTTACACTTATTTTTCTTTGTATTAATTGGTTTTTATTTTTTTTGATCACTTCATTTACTATTTCTCTTAGTTTGTTCTTTCGTATATAATAGTCTTTTTCAACAGTGCTACTTCTTGCATAATATAAGGCTTGCTCTATGTAGTTTTCTACTTTTTCTAACTCTTGCTCTATGCTTTTGGTTGTTGCGTTTTTATTATTTTCTATTATAAGTTTGCTGGCTGCTATTGGTGTCTTTATTTCATGTATCCATAATTCTATATATTCTTTATAATCTTGAGTTAAATATTTATATTTGTTCACATTTTCTATCATTGATTTATTGACTTGTCCTAATATTTTTTTTAGTATTTTTCCTTCCTCAAAACTGGGAGTTTTTATTAATTCTGTAATTAGATACTTTTCTTCTAATTCATCTATGATTTCTATTATATTTTCGTAATAATTCTTTTTTATAATGTATTCTACTGTTATTTGTATTATATATGCAATTATTATTACTAATGGTATGTATATTTTTATGAATTGCCCTACTGGATATATTAATAAAAATATTTCTATTGTTAATAGTATAAATATTTGCATACTTATTGCAAGTATTTTATCTTTTATAAATTCTCTAAATTTCATTTTTTATCACATTCCTTTATTATATACCCTTGTCCTCTCTTTGTTTCTATTAACTCTTTTATCCCTATTTCTTCTAATTTGTTTCTTAGCCTTGTTATGTTTACTGTTAGTGTGTTGTCATCTATGAAACTTTCACTATCCCACAGGTTCTCCATAATTTCTTCTCTTGATACTATTCTTTCTCTGTTTTGTATTAAATATTTTAATATTCTGAATTCATTTTTAGTTAATTCTATTGTCTTTTCACCTTTTTCTATTGTGTTTTTTGATATGTTTAATATGAATTCTTTACAATCTATTTCTTCTTGATTTATTACAGCATTTGACCTTCTTAGTAATGATCCTATTTTTGCAAGTAATATTTGTATGTTGAATGGTTTTGTTATGTAATGGTCTGCTCCATTATTTATTGAAATTAACTCATCTATTTCACTTTCTCTACTTGTAATTATTATTATTGGCACTTGTGATTTTTTTCTTATTTCTTTACATATGTACTCTCCATCTGCGTTTGGTAAGTTTATGTCTAATAATATCATTTCTGGCGCTATTTTTAATATGTCCTCTATTGTATTTTCAAATGTTTTTAGTGTTTCTGTTTGATACCCATTTTTGTTTAGGAATATTTCTAGCTCTCCTCTCAATTTTTCATCATCTTCTACAATTAGTATTTTTTGCATTCTCTTTCCCTCCTATTGTATTTTTGTTTTCTCATTAACTCTTGTTATAATTTAGGCGATATTTTATCACAATTGTGCCTTTTTTACAATATTCTTTAGTTTTTAAGTTTTGGTATTTTTTGGAATAACAAGTTTTAGGCTATATTTTTTAAATATTTATACAGAATATTAATATTCTGATAGGGGATATCTTAAGCCTAAAACTTGTTATTCCAAAAAATACTGAAACTTAACTCTTAGTTTATACAGCAAGAAAGAGTACAATTTGTTACACAATTTTTTTCGATTTTTTTTCAAAATATATTGACAAAACTCTTACTAAGAGTATATAATATAAAAGCATTATATTTATGCTTAAGTTGTTCTAATATTAACTTTATTGCATAATATATTATATATCGCGGAGTGGAGCAGTTGGCAGCTCGTTGGGCTCATAACCCAAAGGTCGGTAG
>CANRSN010000036.1 GCA_947642455.1 uncultured Clostridiaceae bacterium | reverse complement strand
AAATATTTTAATTTTCTTTTTTCTGCTCATATAATCCCTTCTTTTTTATTTGTGTCATTTATAAATTATTTCTTATTAAATCTACTACATTTATTTTAGGAGGTTGATATTTCTTCATTTTTCTCACCCATTTCCATTTATATTTCTATCAAACTGTACATCTGTTGCAATAAAGTAAATTCCATATACCAATATAAACATTCCAAGCATAATCCAAATATTCTTAAAAATTTCTTCCATTGTTACTGCTACTGTAAATATTTGACCAACACCTAAAATAACAGGAATACTAATTATTACTGGCAATACCATTGGAATCGCAAAATAGAAAAGTAGTTGTTTGAATATTGTTCTATTTATCTGTAATTCATCCACTCCCAATTTTTTCAATAATTCATATCTATATTTGTATTTTTCTGAATCACTTAATTGTTGTATTGCTAAAAGAGTAGCTGTTGCCATTACAAAAATAAGTGCTACATAAAATGCTAAAAATGACATAATTGTATAAAATGATTTTGTTTGGCTCATTCTTTCACCTTTTGTTTGTACATTTGCAAGTGATATTTGTATATTATAGTTTTGTTCTTCTCCATTAACTTCTCCTGCTATTTCTCTCTCTTGCTTTATAATATAATTACTTAATTCTTTGTAAAACTTCTCATCTGTCATATTTTCTGTTGTAGCAACAAAATTATAAGCAAAGTCCAAATAATAGATTTTATCTGCTCCATCTTCTTGTTCTGTTACAATTGTACTGTTATTATCATTTTTATCTCTTAATCTTTGGTCCTCTTTTTCTATTAATGGTATTAAACTGTCTGGCACTATAATTGCATAATACGAACCATTAAATCCAACTTGTGCAATATTTTCGCTTCTAATTTCTTTTATTTTTACATCTTTTCCTACTATTTTAATTTTATCGTTTTCTTTAGTATATTTTTCAAGTCCCCCTTTGGCTGTTTTTAAACAATTAATCATAATTTCGTCATCTTGTAAATCTACTTTTTCGTATCCTAATATTTCTCTTAATTTATTATAGTCTGTTAAACTTAATACACAATCAATTTCTTTATCAATTGCTCCTTTAAATGGTGTTTTTTCAAATGCTGTTGATAATCCTATCCCTTTTATATTATATAGCCTATACTCATACATATCTTTTACTTTTGCATTTTTTTCAATATATTCTTTATATTTTGAAAAGTCTCCATCTGCTGTAGTAATCATTATTTCATAAGGATAACCCATTTCAATTTCGTTATTTATCATACTGTTCATAAGTAGTGCTACATTTCCACCAATTAATATAATCGTAAACATTAATGCAATTGTTCCCAAACTTAAACTCATTGTGTTAATTTTTGATGTTAAATTTCTATATAAAAACATATTATCTTTTTTATATTTTTTTGATTTATTGTTTAGGTATCTTTTTACAATAAAACTTGATATACTAATATAAAATAAATAGATTCCTACTATTAACATGATAATTGCTATAAATATATTTCTACCTACCATATTACTTGCATTTGCAAATTCATTATTATTTATTAATATTGCACCTACCAATAGTGCAATTGATAAAGTAAAAAGTATAACATTTCCTTTTGCATTTTTTATCATATTGTTTTCATTCTTTTTATTTGCATATAATAAGTCATATACTTTTGTTTTCTTTATTTTTCTTCTACAATTTAATAATACTAAAGCAAATATTCCGAAAAAATAAATAGCTGTCATCCCTACTGCTTTTATGCTAAAAGATATTTTTATTTGATATGGTTGATTAAATAAATTCATAATAATTGAAGTAAATATTTGGTATAGGAATGTTCCTAAGGCTATTCCTATTATAAATGCTATTCCTCCTATCATAATATTTTCTAGTGTAAAAATATTACTAATTGACTTCTTTTCTATTCCTAATATTTGATATGTTCCAAACTCTTTGCTTCTTTTTTCTAGCATAAATCTCATACAATAATTTATTAGCCATGCCATAACTAAAACAATAAGTATACTAATTCCTGATATTGCTTTTGAAAAAAATGCCATATAGAATGATAATTCACTTATATCATTTGATGTAGCAATTGAATTAAAGCTAAACATTAAAGCAACTGATATAATAACTGTTATAAAATAGATACAATAGTCTTTTGCTTGTCTTTTTGCATTTCTAAAAGATAATTTACCTAACATCTCTTGCATCACCTCCAAGAAGTGCTAATACATCTAATATTTCATTGTAAAAATCTTTTCTTTGCTTTTCTCCTTTTTCTATTTTATTAAAAATTTTACCATCTTTTAAAAATAGAATCTTTTTTGCATAACTTGCAGATAATGGATCATGTGTTACCATTAAAATAGTTGCTTTCATTTTATTGTTCATATCTTCCATTACTTCTAATAACTGTCTAGCTGCCTTACTATCCAAACTTCCTGTTGGTTCATCTGCAAGTATTATTTTAGGATTATTTACAATAGCTCGGCAGACTGCACATCTTTGTTTTTGTCCTCCTGATACTTGATATGGATACTTATTTAAAATTTCTTCTATTCCTAATTTTTCTGCTATTTCTAATGTTTTTTTGTCTATTTCTTTTTCTGGTACTTTGTTAATTGTTAAAATTAAAGCTATATTTTCTTCTATTGTTAGAGTATCTAACAAATTGAAATCTTGAAATATAAATCCTAAGTTTTCCCTTCTAAATTTTGCAATATTTTCCTCTTTTATCTCTGTTATGTCTTGATTTTCTAAATAAATATGCCCTGAACTTATTGTGTCTATTGTAGATATGCAATTTAAAAGTGTTGTTTTTCCACTTCCACTTGCTCCCATAATTCCTATAAATTCTCCTTCTTCTACATCAAAACTAATTCCATCTATTGCCTTTGTTATATTATCTTTATTTCCATAATATTTTTGTATTTGTTCTACTTTTAATACTTTTTTCAAAATAATCACTCCTTTATTTTAATGTTTACAATCTCCTTTTAGTCGATTGTATAAGTTATCTGTAAAGCTCGTTCCTCGCTAACAGCTAACTTAATTATAGTAAAAATCTATTTAGTTTCATATAGAAGTAGTTTGCATTTATCTTACAGTTTTGTAAGATAAAAAAATTCCCTTAAATTTAAGGGAATCAATTATTCTTCATTTAGTTTTTTAGTTCTAGGAATTGTAATTATTATATTGGTATACTCATTTTCTTTTGATTGTGCTTCTATTATCATTCCCAATTCTCCACATAATCTTTTACATAAGTATAATCCTATTCCTGTAGATTTCTTTTGATTTCTTCCGTTTGTTCCAGTGAACCCTTTGTCAAATATTCTATCAATTTCACTTTTTTTAATTCCTATACCATTATCCTTAATTGATAATTTTACATTTTCTTTCATTTCTTTTAGTTCAATAACTATTTCTGGACTTTTTTCTTTTCTATATTGAATAGCATTTATTATAATTTGATTTAATATAAACTCTAGCCATTTTTCATCTGTATAGGCTGATAGTTCTATATTTTTGGTTTCAACTTTCATACCATTATGAATCATCATTTTCTTGTTTCTTGCTAGTACATTTCTAATAGTTTCTTCTAAATTTACTTTTCGTATCATAAAGTCATTTGATACTTGATCTAATCTTGCATAAAATAATACTTGTTCTACATAGTTGTTGATTTCTTCTATTTCTTCATCTATTTTATTGGTTATTTCTGACTTATTATTTTCACATAATAATTTACTTGATGTAATTGGTATTTTTATTTCATGTACCCAACTTTCTATATATTCCTTATAATCTTTTCCGAGCTACTCTTACATTTGTTACATTTTCGAGCATAGATTTATTGGCTCTTTTTAGTATCTTGTAATATGCTAAATTTTCTTGCCCTCTAGGCTTTTCTATTATTTCTGATATAAGATATTTTTCTTCTAAACCATCCATTATATTTTCTATATTTTTTATATATCTATTCTTTCTCCAATAACTAACTAATAGTTCTACTGCACAAAATACAAAAGATATAACAGTTATTACAATTATAAAGTTTCTATCTACTTCTAGTGCATTTGCATAAGCTATTATAATTATAGAATATACAATAAATCCTAATATATAATTTATTTTATCTTTTATATATTTGGTAAATTTCATATTTTATATCCTTGCCCTCTCTTTGTTTCAATCAAATTTTCTATTCCTATTTCTTTTAACTTTTCTCTTAATCTTGTAACAATTACACTTAAACTATTATCATCTGCATATACTCCATTATCCCATAAAAAATCTATGATGTCTGCTCTTGATATTATTTTATCTTTGTTTTCAAATAAGTAATGTAATGTCTTTAGTTCTGTTTTTGTTAATTCTGTTATTTTTTCATTATAAGTTATTGTTGATTTTAAAATATCTAAACTAATTCCTTTATATTGTATTTTGCTTTCTTTCTCCTTTTTATGATATGTTCTATTTAATAAGTTTTGTATTCTTGCAAGTAAAATTGGTACATTATATGGTTTTTCTATATAATCATCTCCACCTAGCATAATGCCATTTAATTCATCCATTGAGTTGTTTCTACTTGTTACAAATATAATAGGAATTTTAGACTTTGATCTTACCTTACTACATATTTCAAATCCATTTTTGCCTGGTAAATTGATGTCTAATAATACTAAATGAGCTTGTTCTTCTATTATTTTATTTTCTACATTTTCAAATTCTGAAATCACTTTTACTTCATAACCACTATTTTGTAGTAGTATTTTTAATTCTTCTCGTATTTCTTTATCATCTTCTATAATAACAATTTTAAACATATTTATATTCTCCCTTTGTGATTATACCACTTTTGCTCTACTTTTAAAACACTCATAAATTATTTGCAAACTTCTCGTTTATTTGCAAATATTTTGTCCATATATTCATCAGGGTAATATTTATCTAAAAATAAATCTAATTTACTTTCTGGAGAAATATTATTTCTCCTTTCCGTTTGTCTATTCGCTGCTATACAAGAAATTGATATGTCAAAAAGCATAAATACTGCAAATGTTATTGAAACTATTTTTAAACTTTTTTTATCTATTTTGCACTTCAACTTTTCTAAAAATGGATCTATATATGTAACATATAAAATTCCTGCAATTCCCCAATAACTACAATGTAGTAGACTTGTCCTACCATTTATATCAAATATAAGATATGAGTAATCCCAAGATATTGTTCCAAATACTTTTTCTTGTACTAAAGAGCAAATATATTCTGTTATTCCTCCTAATATTGCTGTAATAAAAAATATTTTTATTTTATTATCTTTCTTAATATTATTTAATATTAGATAATATATAATTGCTCCTATTCCATAAACAGGTGTAAACGGTCCATATATTAAACCTTGTCTTGATTCAAAATATCCTTTTTGAAATAGAACTACTATCATTTCAAATATATATCCTAATATACTTCCTATTATAAATAGCCAAAATACGATAATTAATTCTTTTATTAGATTCTTTTTCTCCATTTTCAATTACTCCATTTATTTTTTTATATTATATATTTATATTTCATATTTTGGTATTAATTTACCTTACATTAATCTTACATTTCTGTAAGATATGAGAATAGCACTTGAACCCAAGTGCTATTACTATATATAAACTACTTTCGTAAATTATATTCTTAAAATTCTTTATTTTTATATATTTTATTTGATATTAGATATGAAATACCTAATAATATTATGGAAATTATTGGTATTGTTATGAGTGCATAGTTATCTAATTCATTTATCATGTTTATAACAGGTGTCATATCTATAAATTGGGAAACTAAAGCTACTATTCCAGCGGCACCAAATACTACTGCAAATAATATTATTCTTCCATTTGTAGCTCCAAATTTGAAGACTATTGGATAAAGTAAAGAAATTATAATAACACCTGATAACATTGTTCCCATTAATGATGATAGAATTTCTTCTATATTTATACTATTTGATTTTATATAAGCTACTCCTATCCCCAAAGCCAAAGCTACTACACTTAAAATAACTGTTAAAATGACAGATGCTATATATTTAGCTTTAACAACATTTTTTCTTCCATCTGGTAAAGTTACTGCATAAGGATTCCAATTGTTAAAATCATCATAACTAAAAGTTGATATAAATAACATTATTCCTATTAATGGAACTACAAATGTAATATCCATTGTGCCTTGAAATATTAATATTAAATATATTGCAAATATAATTAGCATTTGTTTTGAATTTGCTTTTATAATCAAAAAATCTTTTTTTATTAACCCTAACATACCTTTTCCCCCTTAATTACTAATACCATTAAATCTTCAAGTGTAATCTTATCTATTACACATCCATTATATTTTCTACTAGCTTGCTCCTTATTGCTAACTAATATTTCATAAGCATATTTTGTTTTCTTATATGCTATAATGTCTTTTTTATCAATATTTGAATAATAATCAATATCACATTTTAAAATTCCATAGTTATCAATTATTTCATCTCTTGACTTTTGTAACACTTTCTTTCCTTTATCAATAAATATAATTTCATCTGCTATATGCTCTAAATCGCTTGTTATATGTGTTGATAATAATATAGAATGTTCTTCATCTTCTATGAATTTTTGGAATATATCTAATACTTCAGCTCGAACAACTGGATCTAATCCACTTGTTGGCTCATCTAATATTAGTAACTTTGGTTTGTGTGCTAGTGCTGATACTATTTCTAATTTTTTTCTCATTCCCTTTGACATTGATTTTAAAGGTTTGCTTTCTGGTAAATCAAACTCTTTTAAATAAGAAAAATATAATTTGCTATCCCAATTTTTGTATATATCTTTCATAGAGTTATTTATATCTTTTGCATTTAATAATTCTGGAAAAAACATATTATCTAAAACTACACCTATATCTTCTTTTATCTCTTTTTCTTCTTTTTTATAGTCTTTTCCAAATATTTTTATTTCTCCACTATCAATTTTTATGATATTTAGCATTGATTTTATTAGTGTTGTTTTTCCTGCTCCGTTTTCTCCAATAAGACCTACAATAACTCCTTTTGGTATTTCTATGTCTATTTCTCCTAGCTCAAATTTATCATCATATTTCTTTTTTAAGTTTTTAATTTCAATAATGTTCTCCATTTACTTACCCTCCTTATAAAACATTTTAAACATTTCAATTACATCATTTTCATCTATCTCGAATCTATTGGAAATAGCAACTATCTTTTCTATATAATTTTCTATATCCTTTTGTGCTTGTTCTTTTGCAAGTTCTGTATTTTTAGGTGCTACAAAAGTTCCTTTTCCTTGTATAGATTTTAAATATCCTTCTTTTTCTAATTCATCATAGGCTTTTTTTATAGTCATAGCACTTATTTTTATATCCCCAGCTAACACTCTTATAGATGGTAATAGCTCATCTTCATTCAGTTCTCCCTCTAGTATTTGATTTATAATAGATTTCTTTATTTGTTCATATATCGGAACGGAACTGCTATTACTAATAATCATCTTCATATTATCGCCCCCCTCGTCATACAGTATATAACACTATATAACACTTGTCAATATTTTTTTTAAATTTTTTATTTATGGGTACAAAAAAAGCAGATATTCTCTGCTTTTCGTACCTCTATAAAATTATAATTATAATTATAATTATATCCTATTGAAAATTATAGTCTTTTCTTTCATTGATATTTTACCAACTTCATATCCATATTCTTTTGATTCCTTCTTGTATGTTAAAAACGAATGATCTATATCAAACCCCAGAATATTTTTAATTTTTTTATAAGATAATTTATAATTTTCTTTATTATTATCTTTTAAATACTTCCATAATGGCTCATATTTACTCATTATTTCATCTCACTTTCAATTTGTATCTTCTTACTAACTTATTCTATTAACTTTTTAAATGAATTAGCATTTAATATAGTATTTGATACAAATTCACCTTTGTAAAAGTTAGCCCAATTATTAAATATGCAAGGTACATTTTTTGCTTTTTCTAATGAATCTATTTTTATAAAATTAATTTTAATGTTATTCTCTTTTGCATATTCAGTTAGTTCATTAACTTCATATTCTACATAAGGACATTCATTGCTATAGTAAATAGTGAAATCTTGATTATCTATTTTCATAGTTCTTGCTATTTCATTGAATTTAGGTGTTTCACTATCTTCAAATTGTAGTGCTAATAATTCATAATCTGCTATACTATCTACTACTTTAAAACCATAATGTTCAAAAAATTTCTTTTCGCCTAAAAATGGTTTCTTCTTTTTAGAAACTAAAGTACATATACCACTTTTGCCCTTTTCTTTTGAATCATTTATTGCATATTCTAGTAATTCTTTCCCAATTCCTTTTCCTTTAAAACTTCCTGCTACCCATAAGCAATAAATATATTCATAATTTTTACCGCTAATAGGTATCCAAGCTGTTTCTATTGGCTCATATTCAATAAATATTTTTCCTCTTGCATTTAGTTTTCTAAATACATGCCCATCTTTTAACTTACTTTCAATCCATTCCTTTTTATTATTTACTCCTACTTGATGTTTTGGATCACCAATCGCACAACAGATATGTTCTTTTTCTATATTTTCTAATGTTAAATTTATATATTCATCCATATTTTTCCTCTTTTCTATATAAAGGTCAATTGCTCTTCTTGTTTAATTTCTTTTTTATATGCCTTTACTATATCATTCATTTTATAAAGTAGTCCATACTTTTCACATTCTTCTTTAAATATTTTGTTTAAGTTTTTATTCAATGGATAACAAAAATAGTTATTTCCATAAGTCTTAATATACTTTTCTTTTAATTCAGAAAAAGTTTTGTCTAATTGTTCATAGAAGTATTCTCTTTGATTTTCTCTTAATGTAACTCCTCCCATAGAAAATATAAATTTTGCTCCATTTTCATAAGATAATTTTATTACATCTCTAATATTTTCCTCTGAATCTGTTATAAATGGAATAATTGGAGTTAATAATGTTCCAACAAATAATCCCTCTTTTGATAATTCTTTCATTGCTTTTAGTCTTTCTGAAGAAACACATACTCCTGGTTCTATTTTTCTTGATAAATCATCATCTGCTGATGTAATTGTAAATTTAAGTATTATATCTGCTTTTTTATTTATTTCATTAAATATATCTATATCTCTTACGATTAAATTACTTTTTGTTTCTATTGATACTCCAAAATTATAGTATGAAATTAGTTCTAATGATTGTCTTGTTATTTCATATTGCTTTTCAAAAGGATTATAAGTATCTGACATTGCACCTATTCCTATTACACCTTTTTTTCTTTTTGATTTTAATTCTCGATTTAATATTTCTATTTCATCTTTCTTTGCTCTTACTCTATCAAAATCTTCTACCTGATAACAATTACTTCTACTATCACAATAAATACATTTATGGCAGCAACCTTTGTATAGATTCATATTATAATCAATTCCAAACCATTCTTCTCCATGTGTTGCTCTTTGAAGTATTACTTACATCACATCTTCTTGGATCACTTAAATAAATTTCGTGATGAAATCTGTTGTCTGTAATATCAAGTTCATATCCATTTTCTATCATATATTCGTGCATTAAATTTATTGTAGATGGCTCATCATCATAAGAACCTATGTGCATACATTGAACACAACTTCCTTCATCATAAGTTAAAAATTCTACTTTTGAAAAGTCTATTTTTTTCTTATTTGTCGCTTCCTTTATAGCCCACTCAAAATCTTCTTTTGTTACAAAGTCTGGTAACCTAATAATAGATATAAAGTTCAGTTGGTCTTCATTATTATAGTCAATACTATCCTTCATTCCATCTTGCCACCAAAATCCTTCTAGTGGTGGAACAACATATTCAAAATAACCATCTATTTTATGTGTTCCCTTATAACTCATTTTTATAGTAAAAGCAATCGCATATAAAAGACCTATTGTCTGTTTATATTCTCCTTTTTCATCATTAGGATTTCCTTTTCCTCTAACTGCAATATAGTTCATTTTAGGAATCGTTATAATGCTAGGTTTATTCTTTGGCATATAAAATTCCTTATATTCTTTTTTATAATCAAAAGCCATTTTATCTTTTCCTTTCTACTTATCTAGTGCAATATAAATATGAATTTCTTGTTTTAGCATATCTTCAGAATTGTTTTGATATTCTTCAAAATCACAAGTATATTTTCTTTTTAAATCCATATTCCATATTTCTTGCCAAGCCTGTCCTACTGAATTTTGCACATCTCCTGTTATAACAAACTTAGCATATTTTCCTTTTGGAATAATAATACTTTTTATTTCTTCGCCTATTTGTACTTCCCTACTCACTTCTGCTCCTGCAATAAATGTATAAGGTTTTGTATAATCACCCTCATATTCTGTATATAATCCTATTGTTTTACCATTTACCTTATTTGGAATCTTCTCATAAATTCCATTTGCAAATAATTTTTGCCAAGTAGTTCCTATATCTTGCATAGCCTTTCCATCTTGATTAGTTGTTTTTATTCTAATTCCTGTAATAACCTTTTCTTCTAATTCTACAATTTCATATTTCATAATATATCTACCTCCTAATTAGGAGTATATATCATATAACTTGACAACTGTGTGTCATATTATAAATAATTTTTTAAAGTTCTTTGTAGTTTATCTTTTATTATGTTTTTTGCATAACCAGGATTTAAAACTTTTGCATATTCCCCAAAAGATAAAATATAGCCATATACCCATTCATTTTCTGGATATTTCACTTTTATAATAAAGTTTCCATCTTCTTTTTTCGTTATTTCTTTACTTTCAAATTCATCATATACTCTATAAGTCATAGCTTTATTTATTTCTAGTTCGAGTTCTATTATTTTGAAGTTATATTGTTCATTTTCTTCTTTGGGTAATTCTCTTTCAAAATGTTCTTGTAACATTTTAACTTCTTTTATTCTAGCAATCTTGAATATTCTGTAATCTTGTTTTAATTTACAATAACTTACTAAATACCATGATTTATCTTTAAACCATATTTGTAATGGTTCTACAATTCTTTTACTTTCTTCTCCATTAGAATTATAATAAGTAAATCGTATTAGCTGCTTATTTAAAATGGCAGATTTAATAATGTCAAATCGTTCTTCTTGTACATTACCCCAATTAGAAAAATCAATTTTGATCCAATCGTTTATCTCTTTATTAAATAATATACTTAACTTCTCCAAAATATCTTTTTCATCTTGTCCTTTTACTTTTTTCATTCCTTGCAATGCAAACAAAATTTGATTTTGCTCTTCTTCAGAGAGAATAGTTTTATTTAGTATATATTTATCTAAAAGTCCTATTCCTCCATCTTTTCCTTTACTTGCATAAATTGGTATGTTTGCTGTGCTTAATGTTTCAATATCTCTATATATTGTTCTCGTAGATACCTCAAACCTATCAGCTAATTCTTTAGCTGTAGTTTTTTTCTTTTGCATTAGTATATATACTATTTCAAATAATCTATTATTTACCTGCATATTTTCCTCCTGTCAATATTATAGCATATAAATATGACATCTGTCTGTCATATTTATAAAAAATGAGCAGATAATTTAACTTATTATCTACTCTACTTATTGTAATTTGTTATTTTATTTTTTCTATAAACTTTATACTCTCATCATATATTTTTTGATATTCAATATTATGAACATAATGAGAACATTCTAAAACTTTGTATTCTCCATTTGTCTTGTTACTTATATAATCAATAATGAATGTTCTCCATTCTTCCTTTTCATAGCCTGTTCCATCTCCATTAGAAGCAAAAAACAACATAGGAACATTAGTGTTATCAATACTTTCCAATTTTTTTGCATTTTCTTTTATTTTTTTTGTTTCATTTAACATTGAAGTAGTCGCAGTCCTTCTATAAAAGATAGTTCTATACAATTCTTTTTCTTCATCTGTTAAATTACCATACTTAATTGCAGAAGAATCATCAACGATAGATGGTATAAATCTAGTAATTCCTATATCTGCACAAAACTTTGCCAGATTTAGTAAAGAATAATTTATTTTCATATTTTCATAAGATTTAGGTACTGCTGGATCTAAACCTACTATTCCTTTTATCTCATCTGGATATTTATTAGCCCAATACAATGCTTCAATTCCAGACATAGAATGTGGAAATAAAATATATTCTTTATTTTCAATCCCTGCTTTATTTAGTGATTCTCTTGTTTCATACAAAATAGTATCAATATCTCTATCTACATCACTTATATCACTAAAACCATAACCTGCTTTTTCTACAACTGCTATTTGATAATCATTTTCAAATAATGAATATAATGTTTTAAAATCAAGAGTAGGAGAACAAGTTCCTCCTCCAGACATAAATACCAATGTTGTATCGCTATTAGAATTACCACTTATATAAACATTTATATTATGATTGTTTATCTCCACAAGTTTACCACTTGTTTTAAATAAAACATTTTCCTTTTTTAATTTTATTTTATGATTAATAAAACTTATTATCATCAACAATAATGTCAGTAAAATAACAATTCCAATTATAATCATACTAATTTTAAGAAATTTATTCATAGTTTACCTCACTTTCAAATTACTAATTGATGTTTTGATTATAACACAAAGGACAAGTAATTTTCAAATTAATTACCTGCCCTACTTATTGCAATTTGTAATTATCTATGACTTATATAATTTAATGTTTTAGTTGTTAACGGTTTGAATATTAAATACATAACATATCCAATACTTCCACCTATGACATTAGTTATTAAATCCGTTATATCTGCTGATCTAAAACCATTTATTAAAGGCTGTAATAACTCAATTCCTAGACTTAATAAAAAAGTATAAAAAACAACTTTTAATAGTCTAACATTTTCTTTTTTTACTAAAGGCATTAAAAAACCAAAAGGAATTGTCATTATCACATTTAATCCCACTTGTCTAATAAAATCACCTCTACCATTTAAAACATCAATAAATGGAACTAAATTCATTGAATCGTATGGGTGATTAAATATAAATGGTAAAGATGTTATTATAGGCATTAAGGTAAAAAATAATACAAAAGATAAGTATATATACATTAAAGTATTTACAAGCAGTACATCTCTACCTTTTTCTTTCCATTTCTTATAAAATTTCCAAAAATATATTATTATTAAAACTGCAAAATCTACTAACTCTTTCATATTTTTAATCTCCCCTACAACTTACTATAAATCTTTCAAACTACAAACTTGTAATTTCTAGCACTAATTGATTAGTGTATCTTCTATCTTTTTTATATTGCTAATAGTTTGTTCGTGATGACCATAGTATATTTTTGATATATTATGGCTTAATATTTTATTCCAACTATTATTTATCTTTTCATCATTAAATGTTATTGCAGATTTTAAATCGTATAAATCTCCTACAAAAGCACTACCATTATCTAAAATTAGAGAAATACTATCTTCACTATGTCCTGGTGTATATATTATTTCTCCATCTATCCCTAAATCATTTAAAAACTCTCTACTTTGTTCACAAGATATAATTACAGGCTCTGTATTTATAGGCTTAAACTGAATATTTCTATCTTTTTGCAAAATTGTGTCTGAACTATGAATATAATCTTTTTGAACATCTACTAATAATAGTTTTGTTCCCATATCAATTATATCTTGTGCTATTCCTATGTGGTCTGGGTGGTAATGTGTTATTAAAAGATAATCAATTTTTTCAATATTTAATTCTTTCATTTTTCTATAAAAGGCTTGTAGTGTTCCTGCCCAGTCTGTATCTACTAATATACTACCATTTTTACCTTTTATATAATAACAATTTGTATTTCCATATTTTAATAGTAGTATCATTTCCATTCCTTTCAAATTGTAATTTTATTCTTCTTTACCTAATGCAATTCCAATTAATTCTAGTAAAACTGATATAGTAATTAAAGTAACATAAACTTCACTGCTTAATTTTACTATTACTTGAAGTATGCAAGTAATAAATAATAAAATATTTCCAATAATTATTAACCATTTTTCTTTTTTCAATTTGCGTACCTCCTCTATATATTGTAATTTATCTTTTAAAATAACCTATAATAGTTCCCTTTTGTAAAATATGCCCATTCATTGCTTTCAAAAGTTTCTTTTTCATAATATTAGATGACAATTCTAAAGTGTTATCTAATGAATATATTGTATATTTATAATTGTGTTTTTGAAACATTGGTGGTTTTGCTCCTGCATATTTATGAAATCCATAGGCAATTCCTTGCATAACATTATCCATATTTCCAACATTTTCTGGAATTACAGAATTTGCCTTTATATTCCAAGCAATCCAATGAGTAAAGTTCTTTATCGGATGACTTAAATCTTCTAAAATTATTACTAAACTTTTTGCTTTATCTGATAAATTTTTAATTCTAAATTCTGGAGATATATTTTTTCCATAACCAGTATATTCTACTGGAATCATATCTCCATTTTTAAAAGTTGTTTCAAATTCTAATTTGTCATATTCCATAAATACACCTAACTTTCAACTTGTAATTTATGAATTATAAAATTCTAAATATTTTTCTAAATTAGATATTATATATGCTCCATTATGATGTCCATCATAAATGTGGTTTTGAGATGTTACTTGTTTCTTTTCTAATATATCCTGCAAAACTTTACATCCTTCATAAAAATGTCCTTCATCTTGATTTCCTGCATCAAGATAAACTTTAAGTTCCTTTGAAATTTCATTATTTTTAGCAATCGTTATAGGATCGTATTTTTCCCACACAGATATATCCTTAAAATATGGAGTATCTTCTTTCTCTAAAGTTAGTTCTATTGCAGGCATATGTCCTCCAACTTTGCCAAACATTTCTTGATGTCTAAATGAATTATGAAGTGCTGCATATCCACCTGCTGAAACACCACCAATATATCTACCATTTTTTGTCTTTATTGTATTAAATATATTATCAATTAAAGGTACAACTTCCTTTATAAAATAATCTTCATACATTCCAACATTTATAATAATTCCACTATCTCCTGGACTTAATACTTCATTACTTATAGAAGATGAATTTACCCCTCTACTATTTTCAATTCTAGGGCAAACAATTATTAGTGGTTTTATTTTCCCACTTTCTATCATTTCATCTGCTATTCCTTTCATATTCAAATCAAATATAATATTTTCATTCCCACTTCTTCCGTGAAGAAAATATAATACTGGTAGTGGATTATTATTTTCTTCATATCCTTTTGGCAAATACACATTTATTCCCATATCTTTATTAAGTATATCACTATGAAAATTTATATTTCTAACATTAGATTCGTTCATTTTACATTCTTCCTTTCATATTATTACAACTCTAGCAATAAATTACTATTTTATTTTTACTAATATTTCTTCATAATCATACATATTTTTATTCTTATAATATTTAATTCTTAGCTTTAAAATTATAAATTGGTTTTATTATTTTTTGTATCTTTACAGTTTCTTGAATATTGTCAATTATTTCTTGCATTGGTTTATATACAAAAGGTGCTTCATCTATTGTTTCTTCTACTACACTAGTTGTGTATATATTCTTCATACTTTCTTTAAATTCCTGCAAATTAAACATTTCTTTTGCCTTATTTCTTGACATTAATCTTCCTGCTCCATGTGGTGCTGACTGATTCCAATCAGCATTTCCCTTTCCTATTGCAATTATAGATCCATCTCTCATATTGATAGGTATCAATACTCTTTCTCCTTCTTTAGCAGATATTGCTCCTTTACGAACGACATTATCTTCAAAAGATATATAATTATGTATTGTTTCAAAATGTGGTTTATAGATTTGTAACCCCATATTTTTTAAAATTTCTCTCGCAATACAACTTCTATTTAAACTTGCATATTCTTGACATATTTTCATATCATGCAAATACATTTCTCTATATTTACCTGTTAGGTAGCATAATTCATCTGGTAAATCTGGTTTATTTTGTTTATATTGCTTTTCTAATTCCTTTAATGCTTTTTGTATTTCAGACTTTCTTCCTTGTTTTTTGTATGATTTAATTATTTCTTCTTTCTTTGAAAACATTTCTTCTTTTCCAGAGCATAATTGTATTGCCAAATCTTGATAATATTCTGCCACTTGTTTTCCTAAATTTCTACTTCCTGTATGTATTACTAAATATTTATTATTTTCTTCATCTTGATCTATTTCTATAAAATGATTTCCTCCACCTAATGTACCTATAGCTTTATTAAATCTTTTTGTTTCTTTTAACTCCCTTAAACAATATAATTCATTTATTTTTTCAAAATCTATTATTTTTTGTTCTCGTATCTCTCTTCCTGCTGGTATATATTCATTAATTACACTATCTAATTTTTCTAAATTCAATCTATATTTCCTAGTTCTACACATAACATTCCGCAACCAATATCGACTCCTACTATATTAGGTATAACTTTATTTCCTAAATCTGCTGTGAATCCTATTACACATCCCTTACCTGCATGTGTATCAGGCATTATCCTAACTTTACAATTTTTAAATGGTTCTTGTTCTAATAATAAATTTATTTGTTTTATAGCTTCTTCTTCAATATTTTCAGTAAATATTTTTAAATCTTTCATATTTGCTTTTCTCCTCGTATAATATCTTTTATGATTTCATAAACTCTTCAT
>CANRSN010000035.1 GCA_947642455.1 uncultured Clostridiaceae bacterium | reverse complement strand
CTTTACTGTTATCTCCATATTCTTTAAAGTTCATTTTTTATCCCTCCATTCCTAGCGATTTATTGTAATTTGTTATTTTTTAATGACAAGTTTCATTCCCATTAATTTTTTTTCTACTTCAACATTATACTTTAATTCGTATGATAAAGTTCCTGACATAAAGGCTTCTTTTATTCCCATAATTTCTTTTGATATTTGCTCTTTATTTTCATACCAACCTAAAAAAGTATTATTAACTCCAAAAATAGTATCATTACTTTCATCAATTCCAAATAAAGCATATTGTGGTGAATCTTTGCCACCTTTGTATTTATTTGATGATTGAATTTTATTGCAAGTTACTATAACATTTTCTATTGATGATATTATAGTAATTTTTCTATCACTATCTGCATCATCTAAATATTCAAATGTTAAATCTCCAGTTAAATCATCTAAACTTACATTAAATATTTTAGATAATTCTTTGCCTTGTTTTAAATCTGGGCTAGATTCATCTAGTTCCCAATTACTTATCGTTTGTCTAGTGACTCCCATTTTTTCAGCAAGTTGTTCTTGTGAAAGTTTTGCACCTTTTCTTAAATTCATAATATTTTGACCTATATTCATATAATCACTCCTTTCACAAAACATTTTACTTTTTAATTGTTATTCAGTCTACCAAATTTCTTTGGAAGTTACGCAAATATTTTTAACATTTATATAAATTGTAATTTATCTTTTTAGATAATTTAAGACTTTTTCATTAAAATCTTTTGCTTCTTCATAAACTGCGTGTCCATAATCTTCATATAAATATAATTCACTATTGCTAATTCTATCTGCTATTTCTTTTGAAGAATTTGCTCCTACAATACTATCTTGTTTTCCTCCAATTATTAAAGTAGGACATTTGATTTTATCTAAATCATCATATACATTATGAGTTAAACAAGAATTAGCTTGAATAATAAATCTTTTATAATCTTTTGGTTTGCTAACTCTCCATAGAATATTATAATATTTTCTATATTTCTTTAAATACTTTTCGCTATAAGATTTTTCGGCTGTATCTATGAATATATTTTTAAAATCTTCCTTCTTTGCTAACTGAATCCAGTTTCCAACAACATTATTTATCATTTCATTAGACTTTGAAGATGTTACTGCTAAAACTAATTTATTTACTTTTTCTGGATTGTTAATTGCCATACATTGTGCTATCATTCCACCTTGAGAAACTCCTAATATATCAGCATTTGATATATTAAGTAAATTCATTGCTTGAGCTATATCTTGTGCCATATCTTGCGTTGTAAAGCCATTTGTTAGATTATTTCTCCTACTAAATATATATACTGTATATTCTTTTGCAAACTTTTTATACATCAATGCAAGTGGAATAGCCATACCTTTAACAGTTCTTAATCCATCTCCAAGTCCTGGTATTATAATAAGATTTTTATTTCCTTTTCCAAAACTTATATATTCAATATCATTTTGTCCTATTTTTATATTATTATTTTTTGCATTATAAAACATTTTTCGCACTCCTAATTAGTTATTTTACAATAAATCTATAAATTGCATAAGCAACCCATATAAACCAAGAATATGCCCAAGCCTTAAATACAATACTTACTGTTAAATATACAATAGCAACTATTATTGCTATTATCAAGTTCATTATTTTTTACCTCCTAGACAGATTGTAATTTAGTGAATAATATGTGCTGTAATAATTGTATAACTATATGAGTTAATAGTTATCTTTATATTATCAATTTCACAATACCAGTTTTTGCCATGTTTATAAATATTACAATTCTTATCTATAACTTTATTTTTACAATATTCAACTACATCATTTGTATCTAATTTTAGATTTCTCTTAATTCTATCAATACCCATTTTTGTAGTATGAACTTTATCTATATTGGATAACAACACTTCTTTATTCATAGATAATCACACTCCTAAATTGTAAATTGTTTCTTTACACATTCGCTACTTCATTGCATTAGGAATGTATTTTGATGGTTTTGCAATAAATAACAAATATGTTCCACATATCAATTTAACTGTCGCATCTGCAATGCAAATAACTGAAACTGGTATACTTGGAAACATATAACCTATTGTTACGATAATTATACATACACTTCCTAGCACTATCATACCCCAACCATGTATAAAGAACCACAAGAAGAAATGTATTGATGTTGCCATCAGCACACCCAACCATATCTGTCTCCAATGCCATCCAGGGATAAATGGACCAGCAATACAAAACATCAATATGAATAATGCAGCAATCGAAAAATAAATCATATTTATCTGCTTTTTAGAGATATTTCCCTGAGAAAGTTTTTCTCTGACTCTTTTGTTTACATTGACTCCAAAGAAGCAAGCATAATAGCCTATCAAAAACACAAACGGATTAACAAAAAACTTACCTCCACAAATGATAGATATTATTAATACAATTCCAATAAGAATCAACCATAAACCACATTGTTTTTTGTGATTAAACTCCAATATTTCTTTCTTTAAATTAAACATAATTCAATTCTCCATTCCAAACAATAAATTACTATAAATCTTTCAAACTACAAACTTGTAATTTTGTAGTTACTTTGTATTTGCTTTTATTGTATTTTTACTTTTTCTATATAATATAAAGCTAACAACAAAAACTAATAATGGTGGTACTATCAATTTTATAGGACTTCCATTTACTATAAATTTGACGGGGCTATCATCTCCTAAAGCAGTACACATTAAACCTGCTATAAATATAAATGCTGATATATTTGATAGTATTAAAAATATATTCTTTTTCATAGTTTCTTTCCTTAAATTAAACATATTTAATCCCACTCCTAATTTGACTTGTAGTTTTGCTATTTTACTATAAATCTATAAATTGCATAAACTACCCATATAAGCCAAGAATATGCCCAAGCCTTAAATATAATGCTTACTGTTAAATATACAATAGCAACTATTATTGCTATTATCCAATTCATTATTTTTTTCTTATCCATTATTTTATACCTCCTCGATAGATTACTATATTGTGTTTCGATTATATCATAAAAGATAAATAAAATTCAACTAATCATTTGCCTTTCCAACTTCATATCTTAAACTTTCATTTACATATATTTTTCTACTTTTTCTATAAATTCATCCATCCTATTATTTTTTAAAATAGAATGAGGACAATCTTTCCCTGAAAAATCATGATGTGTTTTTAAATCATAAATTGTAAGATTATATTCCTTTAATAAATAAGCAACTAATTTTGCAGCATTATTAAATGTTTTTTCAAAGTTTCCACCATTATTAACACACAATTCAATTCCTATTCCATATAAGTTACCTATTTCGTTAGCAGCATGATATGCTACTTCATTATCTGGTATATGATGATATATTTCTTTATCATCAACAGTATAATGCCAAGATGTAGAATCCATATTGTTTTCACTTAAAAATTGTGCATGATTTTTTGCTCCTGTAGTTTTATCAAAATTATCTGTTTCATGTATTACAATATATCTTATCCTTCGTTTTGTACCTGGTCTTGCTTTTGTATTACTTTCAATTAGTTCTGTATGTACTGGAACTCCAAAGACATCAGTTGGGAAACTAGATTTTTCTGTTATTTCTGTTATATCTGCTACTGTAATTTCAGCATCTTTACTATTTTCTTGACTTATTGTTTCTTGTTCCTTTTTAGAAAAACTTTTTATTAAACAAAAAATTATTGATATTATAAGTAAAAATACAATTAATTTTCTTTTTTTACTTCTTCTTTCTTTTTTGATTCTTTTTTTATTCATTTATTAACTCATCTCTCACTTCGTATTCTTATGTAAAAGTATATGAAAATAAAGGATATAATGAAAAATACTTCATAAAATCAAATCCTAATATAGTCAAAACTAATGGTACACATAGTATTAAAATTCCTAAAAAAATTGCTTGAATATTATTTTTTCTCCATCCCGAAAACAATAATACAACCATAGCCATAATTACTGAAATTAGTATTTGCAATAATATTTTTAGTAATATAAACAATAGTATATTCAAATTAAAAGGTAAGTTTTGGTACACAGGAATATTTTGCACTGATGATGATAAAGCGTTTAGTGGAAATACTTTAGAAATGCTTACCCATCTACATATAAATGGTAAAATAGAAAATAATGTAACTAAAACTATACATACCACTACCTTTGATTTTAGAACTCCTCTTTTTCCTTTTTTCGTAGCTTTTAATAATTTCCAAGTTTCATTCTGATATTCCATAGAAAAAAAGTTACTAAATACCAGTATTATTCCAAGTGTAAGCAATAAGAAGTCATTTATAATTCCATCTTCCATAATTCCAAATAAATATAAATAGCCTGTGTCATAGATATATTTCCCGCCATTTTCACATACATGTTTATATTGTGCTTCTACTTTTTGAAATGCAGGATAAAATGATGTAACACTATACCATTTGAACTTCATCTTTTCTCCTGTTTCACTATTAATTTCTCCCTTACTTACTAGCTCATCTATCTTTTCTATTTCTCCAAAAGCTTCTTCATATCTAGCTTTTTCTTTTTCAATAATTTCAATCTTTTCATCTGTTTGTTCTCCTTCTAATTTTAGCATAATGTTTTGATAATACTGTTCTTGAACAGATGGATGATAAGAATGATTTAATTCATTAAAACCAATTAATATACTAAATAGCAAAATAATAATAAATCCATGATTGGTAATAAGGGTTTTATACATTTCGTGTCTAAATAGATTTGAGTGTGGTTTAAATTTTAAACCTATCATTCGTGATTTTTTTTGCTTTAATTGTAAGTTCTTTCCTTTTAAGAAAAATCTATAACATAAAACTACTCCTATAAACATTAATGTGGCTATTATAATCCATGACAAAACAATACGAGAAATTGGATAGCCAAAAAAGTTTAAGTTCAAATATGTACCATACAAACTCTCTGTTCTAAATAATCCAAATAAATTCAAGTGTTTTAATATTTCAAATTTAGAAACATTTTGAATAATTGTATATAAAATCCAACTTACCACTAATGATATTATTCCATATAGATATGGCAATAACATACTATCGGAAAGTATACAAAATGCTGTTATAACAGTGCAAAATCCAAAAAGGATAAAACTTTTTGTTATAATAGAAATAAGTATATAGCCTAAAATGTTAATAGATAAATTACTTCCAATATAAGGGCTAATTGATTGAAGTTTTATACTAATATCACTAAAACCTGTAGATATTCCAAAGAACATATAATTTGATAAGAAGAATATAACTTCAAACAAGCTACAACTAATAAAAAGTGCAATCATTTTAGCAATAATACTATGGTTTATTCCATATTTAGTAGTGCGAGTTATATAAAAAAGTCCCTTTTCCTTTTCTTCGGTTATTAAACTTCCTATAAATAAAAATGCTAGTAATATTACAAAAATATCAGTCCATATATTTTCCATTGTAGATGTAATCATTTTAGAAGGAATATAGCATATTCCATTATTATCAAGTTTTTCATAGTCTGATGTACTCTTTTTTATATTACGAGAAGAAAAATCGTTTTCGTTTCCGTTTTGATTTTTAAATACAGAAATTCCATCAAGTGCATTTTCTTTTTCTCTTATTTCTTTTAAATATAAATCATAGTTTGAAACTTTTGTATATTCATCATATAATTCATTTATAAATTTTTGTTCTTTTTCAAACGAATTTGTGAAATGTAGATAATTTCCTGACTTATATAAATCATAATAAGTTTCAAAAAGTTTTGGTTGTTCTTGCATTTCTTGTTTTGCAAATTCTGCTCCCATTTCAGTATTTTGCATTGAAATAATATTCATAACAAAAGAAACACCATCAATATCTTTTTTTAATTTTTCGATATATTCACCTTTTTGAGATTCATCCATATTTGCTATCTCTTCTCCAAATTTTTTATAAGATGAGAGAGCTATTCTATCTTCATTTTCAAGATTTGTATACCAAAGGAAAAATATATTTATCATAAGCAATAAACAAATACTAAAAATAAAACTTCGCTTGCACCATATTTTTTTTAGTTCAAAATAGATAAGTCTAAACATAAATTATTCCTCCCCAAATATTTTCATATATACATCTTCTAAATTAGTAGCATTATATTTATCACAAAGTCCATTTACATTTGCATAATCAATTATTTCTCCAGTTTTAATTAATATTATTTTTTTAGCAATAGATTCAATATCTGAAACAACATGAGTTGATACTAGAATAATTTTATCTTTTGAAAGTTCTGCTATTCTTTCTCTTATTCTTACTCTTTCTTTTGGATCAAGTCCTGCTGTAGGCTCATCTAATATAACCAATTTAGGATTTCCAATAATTGCTTGTGCTATTAAAATTCTTTGTTTCATTCCACCTGAATATGTACCAATTTTTTGATTTGATTTTTCTAACATGTTCACATATAGTAGAACTCTATTTATTTCATCTTCCATACTACTTTTGGAAATTCCTTTTAAAGTTGCCATATATGAAAGAAATCTTCTTCCTGAAAAAGTTTCATACATTCCCTGTTGTTGTGGAGCATACCCTAGCAAACTCCTATAATTACTTCCTAGTTCTTTGACTTCCGTTCCTTCCCATTTTATAGTCCCCTCTGTAGGTTCAAGATTTCCGGTTATTATATTCATTAATGTTGATTTTCCTGCACCATTTGGACCAAGAAGCCCATAAATTCCATTATCTAGTTTTAAAGAAACATCATTTAAAGCAATTTTCTCTTTATATTTTTTAGAAATATTACAAAGTTCAAGCATTATCTTCCCCCCTTATAAATTACATCAATAACATTATTAATCATTTTTATTTCAGTAAAATTACTGTTTCCTTTATATAAATCTTCTTTGCTAATTAAACCACAATATTCTTTTTTAGTTTCATAAGAACCATCTTGATGATAATTTACATCTGAATCATAAACAACTAAAACTTGTGTTTTACTTTCTGCAATAATATCTAAAGTTCTTCCTACTGTTTTGTTTACAAGTTTTGAATGAGAAATTTTACCTGTATTTTTATCTGCAAAGTAAAGAGTTTTGTCATTAAAACTATACTCATAACACATTATTTTATCTCCAATAATTCCATAAATACCATTTTGAGATAATTTTACAAAAGAATTTTTTTCTCCTGTTTTTAAGTCAATTTTTATAACTTCTCCATCTCCCTCTTTAGAAAAATATAAGTATTCATCATCTGTTACATAACTACGAGAATGTGCTGCAAAGATACGATAGATTTCTTTACTTTCTCTATTTTCTACATTAAGAGTTTTAAATACATCATAAGAATTTTTATATACTTCATTATTTTCACTATGCTTTTCTTCATCTGAAACCTTTTTTCCAAAATCTATTCCATGTAAAATTAGATTTTTATCACTACATCCAATAACATCCCATTCAACATTATCATTAAAGTCCATAGAAAAAACTTTCTTTTCCTTTTTTGTTTTTACATCTAAATAAACTAAATTTTTCTCTGATGATGTTTGATAAGAATTACCATTAATGCTTTTTGCTGATACTTTTTTAGTAACAAAATAAAGCCCATTCTCATCTCCAACTACAAAATCTTCTACAGTAAGATTACTGTCAAATGTATAAATTTTTTCTCTATTTGTTCCATCCAAGTTTAAACAATATAATATGCTAGAGCTTCCTTCTACTCCAGAACTTGTACTTATCCCTAGAGCTACGACTCCATCTTGATCTTGCTCTTTACTTAAAATAAACATCTTATTATTCCATATAAAAAGTATAGATGAGTCAGATGGAACTTCATTTTCTAAAAATACAGATGAGCAACTTTCTGTGTAATGATTACAACCAGAATTACTACATAAATAAATTTCTTGATGAGTAGCAAAGTCAATATACATCAAATGAGATATTCTTTTACCATTTAATAATTTTTCTGTATCACTTTGAAAATAATAATACCCATCATCTGTATTTGAAGTATTAGAAATTAAAGATAATTTACCTTTCATTTCTATTTCATCTGTTCCTTTTCCTGTTACCCAATCCAAACCTTTTGATACAATGTCATCATTTGTTAAGCCTGTATTTTTTAATAATTTTCCACCAAATATTAATACCAAACCTATTCCAATGATTATCAATAAAATAATTAATTTTTTCATAAAAAAATGACCTCCTTAAATTGCCATAAATGGCTTATAAGGAAATCATATATAATAAAAGTCAAAAATCGGTCAAATTTCTATAAAAATTTTTACTTTTGCTCCACCAAATATATCATTAGATAATTCTAGCTTTCCTCCATGCTTTTTGCAAAGAATACGACTAATTATTAATCCTAATCCACAATGTTTGTCATCACTTGAAGTAGGTATAATTAAATTGTTTCTTTCTTTTAAAACATCTTCCGAAAAACCTATACCATCATCTACAATAGAGATTATTAAATAATTTTCTTGTATATTAAATGATAAATTAATTTTTTCTTTGGAATATCTAAGGGCATTATTAATTATGTTCTCTAAAATTCTATAAATAATATAAGAATCTATCTTTATCTTTTCTTTAAATAACTTCTCTGCCTCTAAATCCAATCCTATTCCTTTAGACTTTGTCATTTGTTTTAAATCTGATTTTACATCTTCAATGAATTTTCGAGTAGAGATTTCTTTACGATTTACTTCTATATCCCCTAAGGCATTAATCGTACGAATAGAATCTGTATATCTTTCTAATCTTTTAGCTGTTTTATTTATGTTTGAAGTAATTTCTAAAATTTTATCTTTACTTAAATTATCATTTTGTAAATTTGTTTGTAAATATTCTGTATATCCTTCTATAATTGATATTGGATTTCTTAAATCATGAGCTACTGATGCTTGCACTAATCTTCTTTCTTCAATCATTTTCCATAATTCTTTGTTTGTTTCTTCAAGTATTTGTCGCATCTTTTCAAAAGAATTACAAAGTTTCCCCATTTCATCATTTGATGTATAAGATAATTTGAAATCAAGGTTTTTATTTGATATTTGTTCCATTGAATTTTCAAGGAGTTTTAATGGTTTATTTAATTTCTTACGATAAAAAATAAATCCACAAATTAAAATTCCAACTATAGAAAATATCATTGGCATTGCTATCATTGATATTCCACATATTTGATATGCAATTTTTCTTTTTGGAGTTAGCATATCAAAATTATTTTCAATTTTTTCAATACTTGTTTTTATATCAGATAGTTCAGAGTTATTTATCGAACCACCTTCTGCTCCTGTCAATCTAGGAATATCATACATTTCTTGTCCTAATTCTGTACTAAATTCAAGTTCTTCCGTTTTTCCATCGCTATATGTTATATTTAATGTCACCCAAATCGTATTAGAGTCTGGCAATAAATACTCTCGAAATTTTTGACATCCCCATATACTTAATAAGGATAAACATATAACAATGAAAAATGTAATCAAAACTATTAATACAAAATAATTTTGTAATGAACTGCATTTCCTTTTTAATTTTTCCATCTATAACCTACTCCCCAAACAGTTTCAATATAATCGTTTCCTGTTATTTCTTGAAATTTATTACGAATTTTTCTTATGTGTTCTTTTACAACATTACTATCTCCTTCTGCATCATATCCCCATACTGTTTCATAAATTTTTTCTTTATCAAAAATTTGTCCTTTATTTGTAATTAAATATTCTATTAAATCAAACTCTTTTTTTGAAAAAAGTATTTCTTTATCACAATAAGATATGGTTCGTTTTGATAAATTAACGATTAGTCCATTAGGAGTTGTAAAAATAGAAAAAGTATTTTTATTTCTCTCATCTCGGCGTAAATGTGCTTCAATACGAGCTGTTAATTCTTTAAGGCTAAAAGGTTTAGTAATATAGTCATCTCCCCCATATTGGAATCCATTTATCTTATCTTGTTCTGTAATACGAGCTGTCAAAAAAATAATAGGACAAGATATATGATTTCGTATATTACGGCATAACTCTAATCCATTTGTTCCAGGCATATTAATATCAAGTATGATGAGGTTTGGCTGATGTCTTAATTCTTCCATAGCCTCATTTACATTATTTGCTATAAGAGTGTTATATCCACAGTTTTGCAGATGTGAGGATATTAGATCTGTTATCATTTCTTCATCATCTACAATTAAAATTTTATATTTCATATCCATGACCCCTATTATATTTTAATTTGTAATTGTCAATTTTTTGTCAAATTATCGAAAATATACTAAGCATATCTTTTTACCTTTCAAATTTGTGTTTATACCCATATAATCATTATTAGTAAAACAATTCCCATAACAATGAATGAATATCCCATAATCTTACTCATTTTTCTAAATGACTTCTCACTTTTAGGCATTGGATGAAATGTTGTCTTGCTCATCTCATAGCTCATTTTAGGAATATAATTTCCTATAATCATAAGTAGTATTCCTAATATTAAACATATACTTTTTCCAACATATACTGTGCTTCCTAGTGGTACTTCTACCATAATAACATAAAATAACACTGATACAACAGGAATAAACCATTCCATTATTTTTAATATTTTAGGTTTTTCCTCATTTTTTAATTTATTTAATTTTGTATTAATAGCAATTAAGCATATTGCTTGAACAATAGCCATAATTAGTGGTAACCCAAATAATGCAAAATTTTTATGTGCATAATTATCTATTACATCATTTGTTGTAAAATGAATTGGCATTTGTTCTGGTAGTTTATTGTAAAGTATGCTACCTAGAATCATTGGTAATAAACATATAATTACACTTAAAATTAGTGTTTTTCTATTTTTCTTTTCCATTCTTATTTCCTCCCAACTTATAAATCCATACTAAAACATCTTCAAATACAGAACTATTCAACTCATAAAATATAAAGTTCTTTTGTTTCGTTTCAGTTATTAGATTTGCTTTTTTTAAGTTCGATAAATGATAGGATACTGTTGCTCCTGTTAAATTGAAACTACTTGATATTTCTCCTGCTGTTTTTCTTCCATCTTTTAATAATTCAAGTATTTCTCTTCTCACAGGGTCACTAATTGCTTTTAATGTTTCTGACATTCCCAAAATAATCACCTCACTTATAGTATTTCGATATATATCTAAATAGATTATAATATTTTATAATTAAAAAGTCAATAAGTATTTCGATTTTTTTCTAAATAGTGGAATAAAATTTAGATTAGTTATGTTTCAAACTAATCTATAACTTGTAATTTACCATAATAAGTTTATTGTGCAAACAACTACTACACCAATTAAAATTATTATAGAGCCAATTGCTTTTTTATGTTCTTTAAAGAATTTTTTTATTTTTTCCATAACACATTACTACTTTCTACAAATTACTAGTTGTCGAGATAATTATATCATAGGTATTCCTCATAAATCAAACAAAAGAGAAAGCAAATTTAATTACTTTCTCCTGATTTAATAGTTTATATAATTACCAATTTTTCAATAGCTTCATTGTGTGTTGTTAAAATTACCCACGCACCTCCTTGGGTAATTTTGACAACACAAATTAAGTTAGTTGTTCAAACATTAGTGAATTACAGATAACTTATCTTATTCATATCTTCCCTCCATTATTATTGTTGTTTGAATTTGATGTTTTCATAACTTTTCTACTCCTTTACTAATTCATATACTGTGTCTACTGTATCACAAACATTTTGTGAATGAGTAACAATTATGATACATTTATTTTCTTCTTTTGCAAGCCTTCTGAATATTTTTAAAATCTCATTTTCTGTATCTTTATCTAAATTTCCTGTTGGTTCATCTGCAATAATTATTTTTGGATCATACGATAAACTTCTTGCAATAGCAATTCTTTGTTGTTCTCCTCCAGATAGTTTTAGTATTTTTCTTTTGCTATGTTCTTCAGATAAACCTACACTTTTCATAAGTTCTAATGCCTTTTTCTTTTTATCTTTTATTTTTACCTTACTTACATCCATAGATAATATAATATTTTCTATTGCTGTTAATCTCGGCAATAAGTTATAACTTTGAAATACAATTCCTATATCTGTATTCCTATATTTATCTAAATTCATCTTTTTTAAGTCTTTTTCATCATACAATACTTTTCCCTCTGTGCATTTTTCAAGACCTGTTATAAGTGATAATAATGTTGTTTTTCCACTACCACTTTTTCCTTTAATCGCATACATTTTACCTTGTTCAAATTCATAATTTATATCTTTAAACACATACGAATCTTTTGGTGCATCTTTATACCTATATCCTACATTTTCTAATTTTAATATTCCCATTCTTATTTTCCTTTCTTTTATTATATAATTTTGAAAAGAATCAGTATATTGCTAGGCGGACAAAATTAAAATCAATGAGGTGTGCTCTTGCACATCAATTTGATTTTAATTACAGTCCAACAGCGCAAGATACTAATTATTTTCAAAATTCTAAGACCTCTCTTTTAAAATAGTAAGTGGACTAAATCTTTGAATACTTATCATAGAAGCTAAACTGCTAATTAATGTTAAAACTATTCCTATTCCAAGTAACTCTATTACAACATTTATATCTACTACTGCATCAATCGTACTAATTTCTTCTACTTGTTTATTACCATTAAATTTCATATCCATTGGACCTTTTCCAAAATTGTTTGAAATTTCTTGTTCTTGATTTTGTGTATCTTCTATTTCATTTTGTAATAGCATATTTCCTATTGGTTTTGATAAATAACTTCCACAGGTTGCACCAATAATTAACATAATGATACTTACTATTAATAATTCTAAAACAAATTGCATTGTTAATTTGAATTTACTTACTCCTATTGTTCTAAATACACCTATTTCGTATTTTCTTTCTCTGATATTTATCATGTTAATTATAAATAGAACAATTCCTGATATGATTAATGTAATAATTAAAAATGTTGTAGCAAAAGTTTTTACATTTTCAATAGATTTTGTTGCTGATTCTAATTCTTCTAAATTTGTATTTACTGTGTAATATTCATTTAATCCTTTTTGTTTTACTTCTTCTATAAATGAATTTACCGCATCTTTACTTTGAATTATAAATGATGGTGTTATATTAGTTGTAAGAGTGCTGTCATCTTGTACCAATAAATGGGTTACTCCACTTCCAGTTATAATTTTATTAGCAGATGGTAAATACATATTTTTTGTATCATCTGTGTTTGAATTGTCTGTATAAATTCCTGTTACTGTAAATTCATAAGTTTTCTCGCTATTATTAGGATTTTTTAATGTTATTTTACTTCCAACAGTTATTTCATTTAATGTTGCAAGTTCTGAACTAATTACACACTCATAACTGTTAAAGTCAGTTATCATTTCTCCATCTGTTATTTTGTATGTTCCTCTCACAAAATCAGTCATTGCTTCATAAGAAGAATATCCATCTATTTCAAAATCTCCGGCTCAAATTTCTTGAACTTTGGAATACTTCTTTTGATTTCGTTATTACAGTGGTTGTATTATTATTTATTGTAGTGTGTCTTTCTGCACCACCAAATTCTCCTCCTGATCCTTTTCCCATTCCACTATTTCCACCTGTTGTTTTGCTTGTTGTACTTGTAGTTGTTTGTCTATCTTCTACTTCATATTCAAATGAATCTGTCGCTTTTGTTAGAGTATCGCTATTTAAGGATGTTGTATATAGATAATAAAATCCTTTTAAATATTCACTATTTCCATAGTTTTTTACATCATCAATCGTAAATGTTTCTATATTATTAAACGCTTCTATATTTTCCTTTTTTGCATCTTCTCCACCTTTAAAATTTGCTGACATTCCTTTTCTGTCAAATGAAATACTAGCAATAATATCGTGTGATTCTTCGTAATTCTTTACAAGCCTATTTGCCGTATTTCTTATTGCTAGAGTTACAGTGGAACTAGCTGCAATTACCAATATAATAATTCCTATTAAAATGTTTCTCCCCTTATTTCTAATAATTGAAACTAAACTATTTTTTAAAATATACATTTTTGTACCTCCTAATCTATTCATAATATAATACATAAAGATTGAAGAATTATTGAAAAAAGAAAAAAGTATTAACATTTTTTAAATTTTGTTAATACTTCTATTTATTAATTTGGAATTGTTACTTTAAAGACTGTAAAATTATCTTTATAAAGCACTTCTATTTTTCCATTATATTTTTCTATTGTAGACTTTGCGATTGCTAAACCTAATCCATATCTTTTTTCATTTCTATTCCTTGATTTATCAATACGATAAAATCTTTCAAATATTTTTTCTCTTTCTTCTTCTGGTATTGGATCTCCTATATTTTTTACTTCTAATATAATTTCATTTTTTTCTTTTTTAAGCTCAACTTCTACTTCTTTTTGAGATCTAGTATGTTTAATAGCATTATCTGTCAAAGTAGATACAATATGTTCTATATCTTCTTTATTTCCATTCATTGTAATATTTTCGTTAATTTTACTTTTTATACTTACTTGTTTTTCATAAGCCATACTTTCAAACATAGAAAGTATAATTTCTACTTCTTTTGAGAGATTTAATTGTTTGTATTCTTTTAAATCATCTACATTTTCTATTTTAGCAAGTAACAATAATTCGTTAATTAATTTGTTCATGCTATCAGTTTCATTTTGGATATAAGCTATCCATTTATTTGTTCCAATTTCATTTTCTAATACATCGCTATTAGCTTCTATTACTGCAAGTGGTGTCTTTAGTTCGTGTGAAGCATCTGATATAAATTGTTTTTGTTTCTCGAATGTTTCTTCTACTGGTTTTACAATCATTTTAGATACTTTTTTTGCTAATTTATAAATTGCAAAAATAGAAGCAACTGCTATAATACTTGATACTATAAATATTGTTTTGATATGAGAAATAGTGTCCTCATTCTCTATAAAAGTAATTCTTACTGTATTTGGATTTATTTTTCTAACTTTATAGATATATTTACCTATAATTCCCTTTTCAGTATTTTTATTTGCTACTTTTAGGGCATACTCATTTATTGTTTTGTCATTTGATGGAACTGAACTTTGCACAATTATAGAATCTTGTATTAGAAAATTATATATACCATAGGTAGTAGTTTCTGGCTTTATCTTATAATCTTCTAGTCTACCATCTGGACTTTTCTTTGGTTCTTCTCCCATAAATCTATCCATCATAAAAGTAGCTGTATTAATTGTGTTGCTATAATTTAAAACAGTAAATATTATAATTGTTCCTAATATTATAATAGACAATGATACCATAATTAATAGAAATATTCTTTCATTTAACTTTTTAATCATTTTTACCCAAATCCTTTCTAAAGTGCAAACTCTTCCTCCAATTTATAGCCTATACCTCTTACTGCTTTTATTTTTACTTTTGATTTAAGAAGTTTTAGTTTCTTTCTTAAAAATGATACATAAACTTCTACATTGTTGTATTCTGTTTCACTATTATATCCCCATATTTTATTTGCTAGTATTTCTCGATTAACTATTTGATTTTTATTTATTAATAATATTTCTATTAAATCTAACTCTTTTCCATTAATAGCAATTTCAGTATCATTAACACTCATCTTGCCTGTACCTAAATCTAGTTTTAAATCACTATATTCTAATACATTTGTATCTTCTACATTAATTTTTCTTTTTAATATAACTTTCACTCTAGCAACTAATTCTCTCATATGAAATGGTTTTGTAATATAATCATCTGCACCATTTTCTAATCCATTCAATTTATCAGATATTTCTGATTTTGCTGTAAGCATTATAATTGGAGTTTGGACTTTTTCTTTTCTTAAATTTGTTAATATTTCAAATCCATCTTTTTTAGGTATCATTACATCTAACAAGATTAAGTCATAAATATTGGTTAAAGCTTCATTTTCCCCATCTTCTCCATTTGTTATTATATTAACTTGGAATTTTTCTCTTTGTAGAGTTTCTGATATAGCATCGGCTAGACTATATTCATCTTCAATAATTAAAATTTTCATTATTATCACCTTTTTATATTGTATAAGTTAAACATTGAAGTTTTATTGAATTTTATATTTTTTAATCTTTTATAATTACTAAATAATAGTATAAAAGCAGATAATTTTCAATAAATCATCTGCTCGATAGATTGACTATCTAATCTTTGTCAAGTCTTTTTTTATAAATTTATTATATTATTTTTTTGTATGGCAAACAAGCGAAAATGATATATTTTTTAAAAAATTCTATCTTTTTCACTTCTTTTATGCTAAAATTTAATTATATTTATTCTTCTAAGAATCGTTTATTATTTTTGCACATAGTATATAACATTCTTAGAATTTTAGTTGAACAAGCAGTTAGGCTTTCGTAGTAATGTTTGCCTTCTGCTTTTTTTATTAAATAATAATTATATACTGGATGGCTAGGACATTGATGTCCTAATTTTACTACCATTTGACTTATATTAAATAGTATCCACCTTGCATATTTATCTCCTCTTTTTGATATTGCTCCTTTCACATTTATACTTTTTCCAGACTGAACAATTGCTGGATCTAAACCACAAAAAGCAATCAATTGCTTATGATTATCAAATCTTGTTATATCTCCTAACTCTCCTAAAAGTTCTGCTGCTAATACTTCTCCTATACCGTAAAATGAATTTACTATTTCATAATATGGAGATTGTTTTGCTAATTCAATCATATTTTTTCTTATTTTATCTATTGCTCTATTGTTTTCTTGCAATATATTAGCCATATCTGATAAGTTTTTTACATCAGCATGGTCTTTGTCTATTCCTGGAAATGAGTTTATTGCACTATCTTTTAACTGTCTAGCTAATTTTTTATAATAGTAATCATGTCTAGCATCTACTTTGCGTAAATTATTATACAGAGCATCAATTCTCTTTTCTCTAACTATATAAGCATGTGGAAATGCTTTTATAAAATTTAATGCCGTATCTTCATAAATCCTGTTACGTGGGAAAAATCCTTCAAACTCTGGAAAACAAATATTTATCAGTCTTTTATATCGATTTTTACAGCTAATATTTACTTGTGTTAAATAAAAATATTGCCTTGTCATTGCTTTTAAATTAGCATATAAATCTTTTTTAGATAAATCGTGATATTCCACTTCATTTACAAAAAATAACTTGGCTAATCTATAACAATCTTTCTTATCTGTTTTTGTTTTTCTTATAGTATCAAAATTATTTTTTGTTGTTAAACTGTTGATCACTAAAGTATGAAATCCATTCTCTTTAAAATATCTCTCTACTGGTAAATGGTATGTACCTGTTGACTCCATAAATATAGTTAGATTTTCTGGGTTAATTTCTTTTATTTCTTCCTTTACTTTCTCAAATTCTTCTAAATTATGCTTTATTTCTTTTGTATCTATAAGTATCTCTCCATCACTATTCATAAGCATAATCATGCTTTTATTTTTAGCAACATCTACACTTAATACTGTTTTCAAAATTATTCACCTACTTTCTTTTTGAATTTAAGTCTTTTACCTCTACTATTATTTCATCATGCTTGTTATATAGAGTCGATGCCCTCACTATCTAAAACTAAATTAATAATAGGAATAAAAGTCGAACTGTCAATTTGGTAGATTCTAAGACCTCTGTAAGTTGATGTTCTAACTTAAATTCTTTGTAAATAATTTTACAACCAAAAAAATTAGATGTAAATTCATTTATTTACATCTAACAGTATACATGTAAGTTGTCGCT
>CANRSN010000034.1 GCA_947642455.1 uncultured Clostridiaceae bacterium | reverse complement strand
TTTTATAGAGATAATTTTATGCTTTTAGGGTATCATTTTCAAAAACTATTGACATACTAATTAAAATTTTTAGTTTCAGTCTATATAAGAAATATGATAAAAACATCATCGCCTTCTGATAAGTCTTTATCGGTATTAATAACGATATTTAAACACTCTTCAGAAGACTTTTCAGAGAATTGCCTGTTCTTAAAGAATTTACTAAAAAAGTTGATCATAAGGAGACTCCTTTCAAAATGATATATACTATGTATACATATTGCTGTATTAACATAATTTTCTAGTATCGTAAATACTTTTTGTAAAATCTAAAACTTAAATGCAAATTTGCTTGAAAAAAATACCAAAAGCATATATAATATAAAGAGCAAAAAAATAGAAAAAGAGGTTTATAGGTAAGCCAAAAAATAAAGTAAAAATTCAAAGTAAGGAAATCAAAAATTGCTAGGAAATAATATCTTTGAATTATTGCAACCTAAATATAAAAGCAAAGGAAGTAAAAAAAATGGCAACAAGAGAAAAAAATATATGGATACTAATTTTATTCATACTATCAGGGTTAGTAATAGGGGGATTAATAGGGGAACTAACCAAAAATGTAAATTACCTAAACTGGTTATCATATGGGCAACAATTCGGGTTAACAGAACCTGTACAATTAGACTTAAACATAATACAAATAAGTTTTAAGCTACTAATACACATAAATATAGCCAGCATAATAGGGGTATTAATAGCAGTATTTGTATACAGAAAAGTGTAAATAACAATATAAAAGAGAGCACAAGAAAGAATACTAAAAAGAATAAAAGAGAGCACAAGAAAGAATACTAAAAAGAATAAAACAGAGAACAAGAAAGAATGCTAAAAAGAATAAAACAGAGCACAAGAAGAATACTAAAAAGAATAAAATAGAGAACAAGAAAGAATGCTAAAAAGAATAAAATGGAACACAAGAAAAAACACTAAAGAGGAATAAAAAAATAAAAAAAGAATAAAGAAAAACAAAGAGGATAATAAGAGAAATAAAAGAGGATAAAAAAGGGCTTAAGAAAGGACTTAAGCATGTCAATAAAAGTAAAAAAACTGCCAAATTCAGAAAGACCATATGAAAAATTAGAAATGTATGGAGAAAAAATGCTATCAAATTCAGAATTATTGGCAATAATAATAAAAACAGGAACAAAAAGTGAAACATCAGTTGAATTAGCACAAAAGATACTTTCATTAAAAGGAGAAACCATCGAGAATCTAAGGTATCTGCAAGACATATCATTGCAAGAATACATGAAAATAAAAGGAATAGGGAGAGTAAAAGCCATACAAATAAAAGCAGTATGTGAGCTTGCAAAAAGAATGTCAAGGCCAATAAATACATTAAACACAAAAATAAACAACCCTAAAGATGTTGTAAAATTATTAATGGAAGAAATAAAATACGAAAAAAGGGAAATAGTAAAATTGCTAATGTTAAATGCAAAAAACGAGTTACAAAAAATCATAGACATAACAATTGGTACAAGTTCATCAGCAGTAATAAAGCCAAAAGACATACTAATAGAACCTATAAAAATGGGAATACCAAAAATAATATTAGTGCATAATCACCCAAGTGGAGACTCAACGCCAAGTATAGAAGACATAGAGCAAACAAAAAAATTATTACTAGCATCAGAAATTCTAGGAGTACAATTATTAGATCACATAATAATAGGGGAAAATGAGTACAAAAGTATAATAATAGGAAATATAAAAACAAAAAATACAGTAGTATATTAAAAAATATATACTTGTGAATGAAATAGTAAATATATAAAAAACAAAAGAAATACTATAAGCTTTTAACTTCGTAATACAAAAATATTCAAAAGAAAAAACATAAAATAATAAAGCAAATTGAAAGGGTGTTAATATGAAATTTTTTTCAATAAAAGGAAAAGATATAGGCATAGACCTAGGAACTGCGAATACACTAATAACAGTAAAAGGAAAAGGAATAGCATTAAAAGAGCCATCAGTAGTTGCAATAGACGTAAAAACAGGGGACACATTAGCAACAGGGTATGAGGCAAAAGAAATGTTAGGGAGAACACCACAAGAAATAAAAGCAATAAGACCATTAAAAGATGGAGTAATAGCGGACTTTTCAGCAACAGGGCTAATGTTAAAAGATGTAATAAAAAAAGTATGTAAAAGATATAAAGTAACAAAACCAAGAGTAGTTGTAGGGGTACCATCAGGAATAACAGAAGTAGAAGAAAGGGCAGTAGAAGAAGCGGTATTACAAGCTGGAGCAAAAGAAGTATATTTAATAGAGGAACCAATGGCAGCAGCAATAGGAGCACAAATAGATGTAGCAGAACCTACAGGAAACATAGTAGTAGACATAGGAGGAGGAACAACAGAAGTAGCAGTAATATCACTAGGAGGTATAGTAGTAAGTAGTTCAATAAGAACAGCAGGGGACGAACTAGATGAAGACATACTAAACTATGTAAAAAGGGAGTTCAATTTAGCAATAGGTGAAACAATGGCAGAACAAATAAAAATGCAAATAGGTTGTGCGATGCCACTAATGACAGATAGTTCAATGGAAATAAGAGGAAGAGATCTAGGGACAGGGTTACCAAAAAACATGTTGATATACTCATCACAAGTACAAGCAGCAATGCAAGACTCAGTAATGGAAATAGTAGAAAGTGTAAAGCAAACCTTAGAAAGAACTCCACCAGAGTTGTCATCAGACATAATGGAAAGAGGAATAGTATTAACAGGAGGAGGAGCACTAATACAAAACTTAGATAAATTAATAAGCATATGCACAGGAATGCCAGTATATATAGCAGAAAGTCCTTTAGAAAGTGTAGTAAATGGAACAGAAAAAACAATAGAGGACTTAGAAAAATTAAGAACAGTGCTAATAACATCAAAAAGAAGAAAATAAAAATCAATAAAAAGAAATATTGCCAAAAAAGCCATAGATAAAATAACAAGTGCAAAATTTTGCAAGTAAAAGTGCTAAAAAGTAAAAATGCAAAAGTAAAAGACAGCAAAACTTTGTAAAAGCAATAAAAGAAAGGAAAGATTTCCAAAATGCAAAGGTCCAGAAAGAAAGGTATAATAGGAATAATCATAACTATAATAATACTAATAGTAATAGTTATAGTATCAAACATAAAATCAAATGACCTATCATCTGTAGAAGGTGTTTTAGGTTATTTCATCATACCCATTCAAAATGGGCTTACATATTTAAAAAATGGAATAGCAGGAAATGACACATTTTTTACAGACATAAACAAGCTAAAAGAAGAAAATGAAGAATTAAAAGAGAAAAACAGCAAACTAGAGCAAGAATTAAGAGAATTAGAAATAGTAAAAGCAGAAAACTCAACACTAAAAGAATATGTAAACTTAAAAGACAAATACACACAATATACCACAATACCAGCATATGTAATAAACAAAGACATAACAAACTATAATGACATCATAATCATAAATGTAGGAAAAAACGATGGAATCCAAATAAACATGCCAGTAATATCAGACAAAGGCTTAGTAGGACACATAATATCAGTAACAGACACAACAGCAAAAGTACAAACAATAGTAGACACGTCAAGTTCAATAAGTTGTACAATAACAAGTACAAGAGACAATCTAATAGCAAGAGGAACACTAGAGAAAGAGTCAACATTAAAAGCCACATATATACCAACAAATGCCACAGTATTACAAGGAGACACAGTAGAAACATCAGGGTTAGGAGGAATATATCCAAAAGGTATACTAATAGGAACAATAACAACAGTAACAAGCACCAATAATATACCAGACAGATATGCAACAATAGAGACAGCAGTCGACTTTACAAAAATAGAGACAGTATTAGTAATAACACAATAAAAAGCAAAAAGGAAGAGAATATAAAAAGAGGAGTAAACTAGAATGAAAAAAGCCATATCAATAGCAATAATATTTTTAATATTCATACTAATATTTATATTGCAGGCAAACTTCTTTAATTGGTTTACCATAGCGGGAGTAAAGCCCAATCTATTCATAGTTCTAGTCATATTCTTAGGGTTATTTGCTGGGCAGAAAGTAGGCACAGCATATGGAATAATATTAGGAATATTTTTAGATTTAGTATTAGGAAGAAACATTGGAATAAGTGCAATAATGTTAGGAATTACAGGCTTTTTTGGTGGATATTTAGACAAAAATTTTTCAAAAGAAAGTAGACTAACAGTAATGTTAATGATGATAGGAGCAACAGCAGTATATGAAATAGGAACATATATATTTAGCATAATAGAATTTTCAACCAACATAGAAATAATAAGTTTTACAAAAATACTAATAATAGAAATATTCTATAATGCAATACTAACAATAATATTATACCCACTTATACAAAAGGGAGGATACAAATTAGAAGAAATATTTAAGGAGCAAAAGATATTAACAAGATATTTTTAAAAAAAATAAAAAATAGTGTTATCAGGGGTTTAGCTTCCTGTACACAGAGTGGATGCAGGAGGTGATAAATTGAAAAAAGAAAGAAGTACAAAGCTAAGGTATAATATAGCATCAGCATTTATATACATAATAGGAATAATATTACTAGTGCAATTATTCAACTTGCAGATAGTACAAGGAGAAGAATATAGAGAAACGTCAAATACAAGACTTACAAGAGAAAGTATATTAAAAGCAGCAAGAGGCAACATAAGGGATCAATCAGGAAACATACTAGCAGGCACAGCATCTGGCTTTGATGTAGAACTATATAAAACAAAAATAGACACAGAAACATTAAATGCAACACTATTAAAATTCACACAAATACTAGAAGCAAATGGAGACAAATACAAAGATGAATTACCAATAACAATAAATCCATTTAACTTCACAATAAATGAAGAAGCACAAATAAAATGGAAAAAAAGCAACAATATAGAAGAAACAAAAACGGCAGAAGAGAGTTTCTATATATTAAAAGAAAAATACAAAATAACCAATGAAAATATAGAAGAAGCAAGGAAAATAATGACATTAAGATATACAATAATAAAAAATGGTTATAGTAATACAAGGCCAGTACAAATAGCAACAAATGTCAGTTCAAATACATTAGCACAATTAAATGAGCAAAGTGCATCATTTCCGGGGGTAAATGTTCCAGTAAGTCCAATAAGAAGTTATCCATCAAAAAGTCTAGCATCACACATATTAGGGTATATAGGAAGAGTAGAGAGTGGGGACATAAAAGAAGACAAAGAGAAAAAATACCTACTAGATGATATAATAGGAAGAACGGGAATAGAATATATATTTGAGCCATATCTAAAAGGAACAAATGGAGTAAAACAAATAGACATGGCAGTTGATGGAACAGTAACAAATGAATATGTATCAAAAGAAGCGATAGCAGGTTCAGATGTAATACTAACAATAGATGCAAATTTGCAACAAGTAACAGAAAATGCTCTAAAAGCGAATATAAATAAAATAGCAAATGGAGGGTTTTCAGAAAGGTCAGCTGCATATGCAGGGTCAGCTGTAGTATTAAATGTAAATACAGGTGAAGTATTAGCAATGGCAAGTTATCCAGACTTTGAGCCAGAGTTATTCGCAACAGGAATAACACAAGAAAAATACAACGAGTACAATTCAGAAGCAGCACATAGTCCATTATTTAATAGAGCGATACAATCAACATCATCACCAGGTTCAACATTTAAAATGATAACCGCAATATCTGGGCTAGAAACAGGAAAAATAACAACAAAAGAAAAAATACGAGATGTAGGAGCATACAAATATGCAGATCTTACAGTACACTGCTGGAATAGAAGTGGTCATGGATATTTAAATGTAACAGATGCAATAAAACATTCATGTAATTACTTCTTCTATGAAACAGGAAAAAGAGTAGGAATTACCGACTTATCGAGATATGCGAAATATTTTGGTTTAGGAAGGAAAACAGGAATAGAATTATTAGGTGAAGAAGCGGGGCATGTATCAAGTCCAGAAACTTCAAAACAATTAAATCATGAGTGGTATGGAGGATTAACATTAATAGCAGCAATAGGTCAAGGAGACAATAGTTTTTCAACATTGCAAATGGCAAAATACACAAGCATGATAGCAAATGGAGGTAAGGACATAGATGTAACAATAATAAAATCAATAATAGACGCATATGGAAATGAAGTTCCAAAAGAAGAAATACAAAAATTTGTAAACGAAAGATTAAATCGAAAAGAAGAAGAAACAGAAAAGCTAGAAATAAAGCCTGAAACCATAGCAGCGGTAAAAGAAGGAATGAGAGGGGTTACAAGCGAATCGGGAGGAACAGCTTATTCAACATTTAGAGGGTTTAACATAGAAGTTGGTGGAAAAACAGGTTCAGCACAAATAAATGAGAAAAAGACAAATGCTTGGTTTGTTGGTTTTGCGCCATTTGATGAACCAGAAATAGCATTAGTAATAATGGTAGAAAACGGAGCACATGGAAGCTACACAGCAGAAGTAGCAAGAGACATAATAGCAGAATACTTTGGAATGAATGCAGATAAAATAACAGAAGACATGACAGCAATACCAACAACACAAATACAAAGATAAAAAACAAAATGAAAATAAGTAATTTCAATATCAAAATTAATAAAAAATAGAAAGGGTAAATTAAGTCTAAAAAATTATAAATTTGATGTAATTAAATATTATTATAAATTTAGTCTTAATAAAGAAAGGAATAAAAAATGAAAAACTGTATAACAATAAATCTAAAAAAAGATGAAATAGTAGTAAAAATAAATGAAAAGGCAACACAAGAAGAAATAATAGAATGTCTAAAAAAGAAAATGGGGGATCTAAAAAAATTATACCAAGATGAAAAAACACCTGTACATGTAACAGGAAAAGTATTAAAGAACAGAGAAATAGAAGAAGTACAAGCAGTAATAAGTGAAATATTAGATGTAAAAATAAAATTCGAGAGTCCAAAAATATTAGGATTACATGGAATAAAAAAAGCATTTAGCAAAGAAATAGAATCTTCAGAAACAAAATTCTTTAGAGGGTCATTACGTTCAGGTCAAAAAGAAGAATATGAAGGAAGTATAGTAATACTAGGAGATGTAAATGGTGGAGCAGAAGTAATAGCCAGCGAAAACATCGTTGTACTAGGTAGCCTTAGAGGGTTAGCACATGCAGGAGCAAAAGGAAACAAAGAAGCAATAATAGCAGCAAATCAAATAGATTGCCCTCAAATACGTATTTCAAATATAATAAAAGAAATAGAAAGAGACGAAAATGACAAAATAAAAACATATGCCTATATAGATGAAAATGATGAAATTGTTTTAGAATAAAATAAAAACGAGAATTTGGGACTCAAGCAAATTGGAACAAAAAAGAGAATTTGAGAGAATTTGGGACGGAGCAAATTGGGACAAAAATGTCCCAAAAGGGACAGACCAATGTAATATTAAAAAATATTACAGGTCTGTCCTTAAATATATTAATGAAAAGGGAAGTTGAAGTAAAAAACGAGTCTATTCTTAAATAGATTAATGAAAATAAATAGGTATTAATTACAATATTCTACAATCTAATTGTCTAATCAATTTATATACAAGTTTTTTTTCTTTTATTCCAATAAATTTAAAAACATAAGACTATGTTATCTAGGGGAGTATATCATTTTGCTAATAGAAAATACAAAAGACAGGATATTACAAAAATGTCATGAAAAAGACAAAAAGTTGTAAAAAATGCACAAAAACGTACATCCGTAACTAAGTAGAGAAAATAAGCGAAAAACAGGAAAAGATCTCCATTTACAGGAACAACATTAATATGTAAAAATATATAGTAATATATTATGTCTTAAAAATAAAGGCATGTAAAAAATAAATGGAGGTACGAAATGGAACCAAAATTAAAGAAAAGAAAAATCCAAAAAGCATGTATAGGGGGAACAATAGCATTAGTATTAATCATAATAGTAGCACTAATACTAAGTAGCATAACAAAAGAGAAAAACATAAACATGCTATACAGTGCAGAAAATGCAAGAGCAATGACGTATGCACAAGTGCAAGAAGGAGAAGAAAAAGTACAAGTAGAAAACGAAGCAGGAGAGCTAGTAGATTTCGACTATGTACAATTTGACGCATTTTTCTTAAGAGATATAAATGGAGATGGCTATGCAGAAGGAATAAGAGGAACATGTAAAGAGATAGGAAAACAAGACACCCTTTACATGGAGCTTAATGTGCTTACAAAAGGGTACTTAAAAGACGGAAAAATAGTTATAAATGGAGATAGAAACTTTTACTTAGAGACAGCAATAGTAAAAGATGAGGAAATAAAGAGCAACTATATAGGAAATGATATAGAGAGAATAGAATTAAATAATATAAAAACAGGAACACATAAACTATTAGAAGCAAAAGTAAAAAGTAATAAAGAAATATTAAAAGATAATATAAACAACTATAGTAAAATAAATAGTATAACATTAACAGGAATCCATGTAGAAGAAAAAGAAGATGGAACAACCAAAGAGACACCAATACAAAAAACAGTAAACTTTAATATAGATTGGTATGGAACAACAAAAACAAAAATAAACAATATAAATCAAGTAAAAACATTATTACAATACATAAAAGAAGAAAAAGGAATAATGGAATTAAGTTTTGATATAAACTTATCAGAGGAAAACAAACAATTGCTACTAAAAGGTTCAGAAATCGAAGCAAACATACCACAAATAAATGACTTTGCACCAATAAAAGTAGAAGTAACAAACACAAATGCAACATATGAATATAATGAAGAAACAAGAACATTAACAGCAAGAAGTGAAGGAACAGTAGGAGAAGATGGAACAATAGCATCATATCCATTAAATAGTTATAATATAAAAGTAACATACTCAATAGATGCATATAAAAGTTTAGGAGTAGAAACTGTACAAATAAAAGTGCCAGTAAAAGCAAAATATACAGGATATAATAATGCAAATGAAGAATTTGAGAATCCATATATATCAAGTAATGCACAAGACATACTTGCAGTAACATATAGAGAACCAAATGGAGCTGTTGGAAGAGTAGACGTAATAGTAGGAAAACAATTACCATCACCAACATGGAGATATGTAGTATCAAAAGAAAAGCCATTAAAAATATATAAAGAAATATCAGAAAGTGAAAAAGAAGATAAATATTTAGTAACATGGTATGCAAGCACAGGAAGTGAAGCAAAAAATGCAGGAATGACATTAAGAACAAATCAAGTAGGAGAGCAAGCAAAAGGAGACAAATTCATAAAAGCAGATGGCAGTGAAGAAAATATGGAAGATGTAAGTAAAACAGTAGGAATATATTTCAGTAATCCAGAAAATATTTTAGGAGAAAATGGAGAAATAAAAGTATATGATGATGAATCAGACACATTAATAGAAACATTTACAAAAGAGAACTGGAATAAATATAATAGCACAAAACCATATAAATTTGAAATAGGGCTAAATCACATAAGAGTAGAAACAAGTGAAGTAAAGCAAGAATCAGAAATAAGTATATATTTAGTAAAAGAGATAGATGACGAAAAAATATTACAAAATTATGAAAAGGAGGAATTTGACAACCTAAAATACATAAAATCAACAGTAGTAGCATATATAGGAGAAGAATATATAAATTCAGATATACATCAAGCACGTTATGAAGAGCCAATAACAGAAGTAGCATTAGAAGTAGAGCATAAATCATTATCAACACAAGTAACACAAAAAAATGAAATATTCAGAATAAGAGCAAAATATGTACAAAATAGTAATGAAGAAAAATGGAAAAATGGCATATTTTTATTAAAGTTACCAGAAGAAATAATAGATTTAGAAATAAATAATATATCAATAAATAGTAGTGAAGTAAGAATAACAAACTATGAAAAATATGAAGAAAATGGAAGCATATTCATAAAAATAATTACAGAAAGAGAATCACAACAAACATTTGATATAAATGTAAACTGTAATATAACACCAAACCCAAAAATAGCAACAACAAGTAAAGAAGTAGAGCTATACGCATATAATGAAAATGGGACAATATATAATAGCAATGCAGAAGACATATATGACATAAATAGTAATTCAGATATAACAGACATTGTAGGAAAAGTAACATCAACATTACAATTAGTATCACCACAATCATTATTAACTTCGCAAACGGCAAGTAACTATGATGAAAAGGGAAGTGAAGTAATAGCACCAAAAGTAGCAGAAATAACAAAAGAGCAAAGAAAAGCAAACATAGGAATAAACTTTATAAACAATTATACAAGTACAATAAGTGAAGTTGCAATACTAGGGAAAATACCATTTGAAGGAAATACATATACAATTAATGGAGAAGAAATGGGTTCTGTATTTACTACAACAATAGTACCAGAAAGTATACAAATACCAGAGGCACTAAAAGAACATGCAACAATATACTATTCAGAAAAAGAAAACCCAAGTAGAGACCTAGCAGACGCAAGCAATAGCTGGACTCAACAGCCCGAAGATTGGAGTAAAATAAAAACATTCTTAATAGACTTAGGAGACTATGTAGTACAAAAAGGAGAAATACATGACATAACATATGAAATATCAATACCAGAAGGAATAGAATATAATCAGGTTTCATATAGTAACCATGCAGTATTTTTTAGCTTAGACACAATTGAGGGAAAATATAGAACACAAACAGAACCAAATAAGTTAGGGTTTAGAGTAGCAAAAAAATATGAATTAGAAACAACAAAATATCAAATAGGAAAAGATAAAAAAATTCAAAATGCAACATATTATATATGGGAAGAAGGACAAGAAGAAGGAAAAACAAGAATAACAAATAAGGAAGGAAAATTCACATTAGAAGGGCTATATATAGAAAAAGTATACTGTATACAAGAAACAAGAAGCCCAGTAGAATATGAATTAAATAATGAAATAATTAAATTTACTACAAAAGAAGAAAATGGAAATTTAATAGTTACAAAATTAGAAGGAAATGTAAGAAATATAGAAACTACAAAAGAACAAACACAAAATTATAAAGTAATGTTAGAGGTAGAAGATGAAGTAAAAATAAATTTATCAATACTTAAATTAGTACAAGGAAAAGAAGATACAATACAAGGAGTAAAATTTAAGCTAACAGGAGAAGGAATATCAGAAAATGAAAAAATAGGAGCAACAAGTAGTAGAGGAATCGTAAATATAAAAGGATTAAAAATAGGTCAAGAATACACCTTAGAAGAAGTAAAAGCAGAGGGGTATTATTTATCAAGCCCAATAAAATTTATAATAAATAACGAAGATGGAGTTTATACAGCAAGCATTTTAGAAGGAGCAGTAAAAGAAAATATAATGACAACAGAAAATGAAATTCCAATATTGAATTTAACCTTAGAAAATGAACCAATACCAACATACAATTTAACAATAAAAAAGGTAGAAAAAGGAAATGAAGGAAAACTATTATCAGGAGCAAAATTCAAATTAATAAAAGATGGAAAAGAACTAGGAAGATATGAAACTGGGAAAATTGGAACAACAAATGAAATAGGAGAAACTGGAATTATTACAATACCAAATTTATATGCATATGAAGCAACAAAGAAAATAGAACAGAAATATACATTACAAGAAAGTTTACCACCAGTAGGATATTCAAAAATGCAAGATGTTGAATTTGAAATAGAAAAGAAAGATGGAATATTTTCTTTAAAAGATACTAAAGGAGGAATTTCAAATATAGAAATACAAGAAAATAACATTACAATAACATTAGAAAACAGTCCATCATTCAAATTAACAAAAACTGATAATGAAACAGGTGAATTTTTACCAAATACCAAATTTGTTATATATAATGTTGATGGTGGGGAGGTTCCAGCAAGAGACAGTAAAGGAGATCTAATAGGAACAAAAGAAATAATAGATGGAAAAGAATATAATGTGTTAACAACAAATGAAAAAGGAGAGATAACAGTAGATTTACCACAAGGGCTATATAAGGCAGTAGAAGTAAAAGCTTCTCATGAAAAATACAGTTTAGCAGATGAAAAATATTTTGGAATAGGAGCATCAAGAGAATCTCTAGAAATGCCAAAAGTAGAAAAAATTATAGAAAAACAAATGCAGATAGCAGATATAGCAAGAACAGAAGATAATGGATATGTAACTGTGGGATATTATAGTAATAATACTGAACAGAGAGGAAATGGCTTAAGAAAATATAATTCAAAAGATGAAATAGAGTGGATAAAAATAATTTGTGAAGATTATTCAGATGCAATAACTACAGTATCAGTAACAAGTGATAAAGGTTATATTCTAGGAGGAAAACTTAGTTCAGATGAAATACAAATAGGAAAAGATACTCTTACAAATACTAAAACAGGTTCATATGATGTAATGATAATAAAATGTAATGAGGAAGGAGAAATAGAATGGGCAACATCATTTGGAGGAAATGACGATGATGATATAAGCAAAGTAATTCAAACACAAGATGGAGGATATGTTGCTGTAGGATATTTTTCATCAGATGAAATACAAATAGAGGATCATACATTAAAAAATGATTCAAAAACATCTTTTTCTAAATTACCAGACTCATTTGTAGTAAAATACAGTAGTGAAGGAAAAGTAGAATGGGTATCATCAATGCAAGGATATTATAGAGAGGAAATAAAATTTGCAGTTCCAGTAAAAGATGGAGGGTTTGTAGTAGGAGGAGAATCAAGTTCAGATAATGTTATAATAGGTGACAATACTATAACCAATATAGGTTCTCAAAATGTAATTTTAGTAAAATATAGTTGTATAGGAGAAATAGAATGGATAATGAACACAGAAACAGAGAACGAAGAAAGTCTTCGAACTTACAATTATATAAATTCAATGAGTGAAACACAAGATGGTGGTTATATGATGTCTGGAAAATTTAATGAAAATACTAAAATAGGAAGTTATACTGTACCCAAAGATAGTGGAGTGGTATTAAAATATAATGAAAATAATGAGATAGAATGGACATTGCTAATTGATGGTACTATAAATTCAATAGTGAATACACAAGATGGTGGTTATATAATGGGAGGTTCATTTCAAGGTGATGGAGTACAAATAGGAGAATATTTATTATCATCAAATGGTTTCAAAGATGGAATAATAATAAAATGTAATCAAAATGGAGAAGTAGAATGGGTGACATCTGTAGGAGGAGTTGGAGATGATGATATACTTTTCGTAACAGAGGCAAAATCAGGAGAATATGTAGCAAGATATAGAGGATATGGAGTAAAAATTGGAGAATTTTTATTAAATACGTATAATGATGTAATAGTAAAATATAAAAAGGAAGAAGTACCAAATATACAACCTACATTTGTTGTCCCAACAATAGGTAATAAAAATACTATGATTATGGTAAATTCAGTATTTGGAACAAGTGATGGTGGATATATAGTAGAAGAAGAAACTATAGGAACAGGAATAGGACAAGTAATAGAAATAGGAGATTATACTATAGAAAATAAAGGTGTAATAATAATAAAATACAATAAAGAAAATGAAGTAGAATGGGTATCAACTGTAAGTGGAAGTATAAAATCTGTAATAGAAACAAAAGATAAATGTTACATAGCTGTAGGAAGTTTTTCAACAGAGGAAAACAAAGTAGGAAAATATGTATTAACCAATAAAGGTTCTTCAGATGGAATGATAATAAAATATAACAATAATGGAGAAGTAGAATGGGCAGTATCGATAGGAGAAGAAGATGCTGAACAAATAACTACAGTATCAGCAACACAAGATGGAGGTTTCATAGTAGGAGGAGATTTTAGTTCAAGCAACATCCAAGTAGGAGACTATGCCATAGCCAATAAAGGTTCTTCAGATGGAATGCTAATAAAATATAGCCATGATGGAAAAGTAGAATGGGCAACTACAATTGGAGGAAACTCTATAGAAAATATAAAAGAAGTACAAGAAACTAATGAAGGTGGGTATATAGTAGCTGGAAATTTTAATTCAGAAGATATAAAAATAGGAAAGTATACTTTAGGCAATGCAGGGGGTTATGATGGAATGCTAATAAAATATAGCCATGATGGAAAAGTAGAATGGGCAACTATAATTGGAGATGCATCAAATGATATGATAAACACAGTAGCTGTATTGAAAGATGGTGGGTATGTAGTAGGAGGAGAGTTTTTTTCAGATCAAATTCAAGTAGGAAGTTATACATTAAATAATATAAAAAATCATCATTCTAATAAAAGTTATGATGCAATGATAATAAAATACAATTCTGAAGGTGAAGTAGAATGGGCAACTACAGAAGGTGGACCTGAAAAAGATAACATAAAAGCAATAGAAGCAACACAAGATGGAGGTTATATAGTACTTGGAAATTTTAGCTATAATGCTGATATAGGAGATTATAAAATAAATGGTAATCAATTTGGTAAAGGAGTATTAACAAAATATAGTCAAAAAGGAAAAATAGAATGGGTAAAACTACTAGGAAAGACTAGTGTAGCAAATACAATGAACTCAATAAGTAGCATCCAAAATAATGAGTTTGAAGAATATATAGTAGGTGGATATAGTATAGGCTTATGGAAAAATGAAGGAAGTTTTGCAATAGAACAAAAAGGATATTGTACAGGAGTAGTATTAAAATTAGTAGAAACAAAAGGGGTATTAGAACAAGAAGAGATATTAATGGAAAACGAAATAAAAACATTCAAAGTAACAACAGATGTAGAGGCAATAGATGGAGTAGAAGGAGGAAGCATTTCAGGAAAAGGTGAGACTAAATATGAAGAAGTAAGATATTTAGAAAATAGTACAAAAGAAATAAAAATGACACCAGACGAAGGATTTGAAATAGTAAAAATAACAGTAAATGGAGAAATAATAGAATTTGAGAAGCAAGAAGATGGGACATACATATTACCAAAATTTACAAATATGTTAGAAGACAAACATGTAGTAGTAACATATGCAGAAATAAATAGGAAATTTGTATTAAATAAAAAAGATTCAGATGGAGTAACACCATTGGAAGGAGTACAATTTAAAATAGAACAAATAGATGAGAGAGGAGAACCAGAAGGAGTAATAGGAGAAATACAAAATAATGGACAAGAATATACTATTCCAGACAAAACGAAAGAAGTAGTAGGAAAATTTGGGGAATTAACAAATAATGGAACATATTATTTTGAACAAAATGAAGATGGAACCTTAGAGCCAACAAATGGAATAACATATCAAAAAGCAAATGGAGGAACAGTAGGAAAAGGTAATACAACGGCAAATTCATATATACCAATAGACTTAAGTAGTTATGAAGGGAAAGTTGTAGTTGAAGTAAATGCAGAAGTATCAAGTGAAAATAATTACGATTATGGATATGCTACTATCACGCAAAGTAGAACAGCACCAACATATAGCACAACTACAGGAAGATTTATATATATATCAGGAACGGTAGAAAATAAAGATTATACATCAATGGTGTTAGAAGGAGGAAACATATATTATCTACATTTAGGATATAAAAAAGATGGTAGTGGAGATAAAGGAGAGGACAGAATAGTAATAAATAGCATTAAATTATATGAGGTAAATACGATTACATACAATTTTGACACAATAGACGGAAAATATATATCAAATAATCAAGAAAAACCAAGCACAGTAGCCAGTTCATATATACCAATAGACCTAAGAGACAAACCAGGTAAATACAATATAATAGTAAATGCAGAAATCTCAAGTGAAATATACAGAGACTATGGATATGCATTTATAACGGAAAGTACAGATAGACCATCATACTATACATACGATGGAAGAGTTATATACATATCAGGAACACAAGCAGCTAAAGACTATACATCAGTAGTAGAAGGAGGAAAGATATACTATTTACACTTAGGCTATTATAAAAATGAAGATACAGACAAAGGAACAGACACATTTACAATAAACAAAGTAGAAGTAAAAGGAAATGAAGATCATCTATATAAAACTAGAGTAATAACAGATAGCAAAGGTCAAGTATTTTTAAACTTACCAATAGCAAGATACACAATAACAGAAATAGATGCACCAGAAGAATATGAAATACTAAATCCATCAATAATATATGAAATGAAAGAAAACGAAGCAAATGAAATAACAATAACAAACACAAAAGCCCCAAAACTAATAGTACACCACTATTTAGAAGGAACAGGAAAAGATGGAGTAGAGCCAGTAAAACTAGTAGAAGATGAAGAATACAAAGGAACAACAGGAGGAGAGTATACAACAAATCCAAGACTTGATTTAGAAAAATATGAGCTAATAAAAGACGAAAATGGACAAGCTATAATACCAGAAAACTGGAAAGGAACATATACAAAAGAGGTAGAGGAAGTAACATATTACTATACAAACAAAGAAATTCCACTAATAGTACACCATTATATAGAAGGAACAATTTTACAAGTACCACTAGCAGATGGGACAACAGCAGGAGATATAAAGGAACAAGGAAGTGAAGGAGATACATATACAACAACGCCAATAAGCAAAGAAGAATTAAGTGAAAAATATAAATTAATAGAAACTCCAGCAAATGCAGAAGGAACATATAAATATCCAAAAGTAGAAGTAATATACTATTACAGGTTAAAAACATATAACATAACAACAAAAGTACAAACACATAAAGAAAGCAATGAGTATGGAGAAGAAATAGAAGTAGCAGGAGGAAGCATAACAGGTCAAAACGAAAATCCATATGAAATAGTAGAACATGGAGAAAATTCTATAAAAGACATAAACATAGTACCAGATGAGAACTATCAAATAAAAACAATAACAATAAATGGAGAAAATATAGAATTTACGCCAAATGAAGATAGAACAGTAGATATAGAAAAATTTATAGAATTAAAGCAAGATAAAGAAATAGTGGTAGAATTTGAGAAAATACCAGCAGTAGTAACAGTACATCATTATATTTACAATGTAGCAACAGGAGAATATACAACCAAAAGAGTACCATTAGCAGACAAAACAAAAGCACAAGACAAAGTAATAAAAGGAACAATAGGAAACATATATGCAACAAAAGAAGTAGAAAACTTATCAAAAAATTATAGTTTATATGAAACCACATCAAACACCAGTGGAAAAATGACAAAAGAACCAATAGAAGTAATATACTACTATATAGCAAATACAACAGTACAAGACATAACAGTTACAAAAACATGGAATCATAAAAATAATGAATATACAAAACCATCAAGAATAATACTACAAATAAAAGAAGGAGAAAATGTAATAGAAGAAGCGGAAGTAACAAGAGAAAATGCAAATGTAGTAGAAAAAACAGAAATAGCAAAGGAAAATACAAATATAGTACAAGAAGCAGAAACAATAAAAGAAGATAAAAAAGAACTAAATGAGGAGCAAACAGAGCAAGAAATATGGAGTTATACATTTAGAGGATTACCAATATATGATGAAGAATTAGAAGAAATAGAATATACAGCAGGAGAAAGAGAAGTAATAGAAGGAGAGCTAGCATATTATGAAGCAAGTATAGAAGGACTAAACATAACAAACACATACAAAGAAATAGAGCCAAAAATAGAAAGCAATGTAGAAAAAATAGCAACAGACAAACAAACAATAACATCAAAAGAAACAGGAATATATTATGAAATAAACTATAGAGCAAAAGTAGAAGACTTTGTAGGAAAAGCAAAAATAACAATAATAGATGAATTACCATACACAATAGATGAAGAAAACTCAGAAATAAATGGTGGAATATATAATAAGGACACAAAAACAATAACTTGGGAAGAAGAAATTGACAGCATAGACACATTTATAGCAAAGGCAGCAAAAGATATAACAATAACAAAGCAAATAAACATCAAATATAACTATGAAAACATAGATGAAACAACAGGAAATGTAGAAAATAAAGTACAAGCAAAAATAGAACTACAAAAGTTAAAAAATCAGACAGAATATGAGACAATAAAAGAGCAGACAAAAGAAGATACAGAGCAAATACCAATAAAAATACCTACTAAAGTAATAGTACATCATTATATATATGACGAAGAAAAACAAGAAAATACAACAATAAAACTTGCAGAAGATGAAACAAAAGAAGGAATAATAGGAGAAAGCTATATAACAAGTCCATCAAGCAAAGTACCAGCAAACTATACAGTAGTAAATGCTAATCCAGAAAACCATGAAGGAAAAATGACAGAAGAAACAATAGAAGTAATCTATTACTATAGCTTAACAACACCAACAATAGAAAGCGAAATCATCAAAACAGCTACAGCAAACAAAATGGTAGAAGAAACTATAACAGAAGAAAGACTAAGAGAAACAATAACAAGTGAAGAACAAAACAAGACAAATGGAACAGAAGAAAAAGTAAACATTCCAGTATTAACAAAAGAAGGCGGAGCAGTAAACTATAACATAAGCTATAAAGCAGAAATAGCAAACTACATAGGAAAAGCAAGCATACAAATAGTAGACGCATTACCTGCAAAAATAGACAAAGAAAAATCAGAATTAAATGGAGGAACATACAACGAAGAAGAAAACACAATAACATGGGTAGAAGAAATAGAAAACATAGACACATATGCAAACAAAACAGGAGAACATGAAGGTGGAAACTACGAAAATGGAATATATAGAAAACAAATAGTAAAACAAATAAGCCTAGTATATGTAGACCAGAATCCAGTAGAAGACTTAAACAATGTAGTAACAGGAACAGTAAAACTATACTACCCAGAAAACCATCCAGAAGAAGGAAAAGAGCAAATAGAAAAAGAAACTACAGATGAAGAAACAGTAAAACAAGAATACACAGTAAACATAAAACTACAAAAACAATGGGATGACAACAACAACCAAAAACAAAAACGTCCAGAAAGTGTAATCATAGAAATAATGGAAACAGCATCAAAAGACACATTAACAGCAGAACTAAGTGAAACAAATAACTGGAAACATGAAGTAAAAGGATTACCTAAATATGATGAAACAGGAAGAAAAATAGAATATGAAATAACAGAAAAAGAAGCAAACGAAGGTGATTTAGAATACTATGAAAACCCAGTAATAACAAAAGTAGAAACAACAAGTTCAGAAACACAGACTTCAG
>CANRSN010000033.1 GCA_947642455.1 uncultured Clostridiaceae bacterium | reverse complement strand
TAATATATTCTGATTTTTTCTGCTCTTTTAAAAATTTTAATCTCATTCTTCCAAACCTACCAATTTCAAAATTCTTCAAATTTTGTGATGGTATTAAATTTGGCAAATAATAATCTCCTTGTTTTGTGTATTCTATTTTCATACATAAATCATCCTTTCAATTTTGATTTTCATGTTAAAGGAATTGGCTTTTGATTTTAAAATTCGGTATACAATTTGTATACAAATCATTTAATTTTTGAAATATTTATGAAAAATAAATATCTTTGAATTTTTAAATAAAAAATGAATGAAAGTGTTGACTTTTATATAATTGGGAGTATATTTAACTATCAATAAAAAGTAATAGTTAAAAGTATCTATAAATGAACTTTAACCCCTTAAAATCCTGCGGTTGAATAAACCGTGCCGGTTCGATTCCGGCCATCTGCACCATTTTATAACAACTTGCGAACTATAAAGTTTGTGAGTTGTTTTTTATATATAAAACTAAAATGTTCTCTTTTTGGAAAGGAGAATATTTTTTATGCTTGAATTTGAAACTTTACAAGAATTAGAGCCAAATGCTGAAATAATAGAAATTATAAAAGACTATGAGTATACAATTAAAAATGGCAAAGTTAAGCATTTAAAGGCTACTAATTTGCAATTTATTGAACCAAACGAATATTTAATTACATATCCATCTACTCTTACTATACTTGAATATAAAGTAAATGAAATTGCTAACAAAAACTTTTATATTAAAGAACAACATCAAAAGTATAACTTAAAAGAAATTAAACAAATTCTCATGAAATTAAAAATTTAGCTTGCAAAACTATATTTTACTTAGGAAACACATAAAAGAATAAAATTTTTTCAAAATTTTTCTAAACTAGGGGGGCGAAAATGCACTTTTCTGAGCAAACATATAGAAGGGTAAAAATTTTTTTACAAATTTACTATACAAAACCCTAAAAAATTCACAGGAATAGTAGGAGGTAAAATTTTATGAGATGTGGAATTTATGTAAGAGTATCAACAGATGACCAAAGAGATAATGGTTATTCTATTGATTCACAGTTACGAATGATAAAGGAATATTGTGAGAAAAACAATTATGATATTGTAGATGTATATAATGATGCAGGACATTCTGGAAAAGACTTGATGCGACCAGAAATGCAAAGACTTTTAAAGGATATTAAATCACACAAAATTGAGAAAATAGTAGCTATTAAGGTAGATAGATTAACAAGAAATAATTATGATGGATTTTGGCTTTTAAATTACTGCGAAGAACATGATGTTAAAATAGAACTAATATTAGAGCCTTATGATGTATCTACTGCAAATGGTGAAATGATATTTGGAATGAATTTAGTATTTGGACAAAGAGAAAGAAAAGAGATTGGAGCAAGAACTAAAAGAGCAATGGAAGAAATGGCATTAGAAAAAGTACACCCCGCAAAAGCACCATATGGTTATATTAGAAATACAGAAACAGGTCATTTAGAAATTGAGCCTATTGAAGCACAAGTTGTTAAGAAAATATTTGAATTATATAAAAATGGAACTACAATAAGAGGTGTTTCTAATATTTTAAATGAAGAAAAAGCATATTTAAGACAAGGAAAATGGAACAGTGATAAGGTATATAAACTATTAACAAATTCAATTTATATAGGTACTTTTGCTTATGGAAAAACAAAAAGAAAAGCACAAGATATTTTATATGTAGATAATTATTGTGAACCAATTATTGATAAAGATACATGGGATATTACAAGAAAAAGATTAGAAAAGAACAAGCATCCTAATTATGGAGAGTATATTCATTTATTTACTGGTATTGTAAAATGCCCTACTTGTGGCAAAATAATGTCATCTACTAATTCATTTAAGAATAGTGGAAAGCTTAATCAAAAAGTATATTATCATGTAACTTGCAAAAATCCTAATTGCAAATCAAAAGGATTTCATTATAATTGCGATAAAATTGAAGAAAAACTAACACGAGTTTTAAATGAATTAACAAGATATATGTATGATATGGATAATGAAATTATAGTATGCAATTCTACAAAAACAAAAGATATTAAAGACATAGAAAAAGCCATTGAAAAGTTGAAAACGCAAGAGAAAAAGTTAGTAGATTTATATTTGAGTTCTACCTTAAATGTTGAAACTATTAACAATAAAAATGATGTAATTAAGAAAGAAATAGAAAACTTAAACAATAAAAAACAACGAATTGATCCAAACAATGACTTTAAAGAATATACAATAGAACTATTGAAAAAATTGGATTGCAACCTCGAAGATAATGAAGTTGTTTTTAAAAATAGACTAGGTTTTTCATTTGCTTTTGAGAGTTTAAATAGAAAATCTAAAAAAGAATTGATTAAAAGATTAATTGATACAATCGAAATTAAGAGAGATAAAAACTATAATATTGAAATAACAAATATAAAATTTACGGAAGAATTTATCTCCAAAAGTAGTAAAGATTATATTGAATATTTATACGAAATACTACAAAACAATAATATAGGTTTTATTTATAAAGAGGCAATTACTAAAGAAGAATTAGAAAAATTGCAGGGAGATTATTTTGTATTTTCGAATAATAAAATTGCAAATAACGAGTATGATAATGCTACTTTAACAATATATAATGAACTGCTAAAACAGAATTTTTATGCAGATGGAATTATAAATTGTCCTTATATTGAGAATGAAAATATAGTAGATTATCTAACATTAATGCCAAAAATTCCATCAGAAATTGCATAAAGTGGTTTGAAAATTTTGCAAAAAATGAAGTCAAAAATAGAACAAGAAAAAATGCGATTTTTTAGGATTTAACAATTTGTGTCCTAGCAAGCACTGCATTTGTACTCTCGCAAATGCAAAAATTGTGTCCCAGCAAGCAATGAATTTGTACTCCCGCACAAATTTCAATATGGGATTTGCACCCCATGCCCCAAAAACTAATAAAAATTTAAAATTGAAAGGAATAGAAAATTATGAATGATGAAAAATTAAATTATGTAATAGATATGATAAAAGATATGGATTTAGAAAATAAATTAAGATTAGCAATATGTATGTGTGATAATTACAGTCATACTAATTTAGAATATGATAAAAAAGAAATGTGTAAATACTTTGATAATTTGCTAAAAGAAATTAATATAGAATACAGAACAACTACTGTCAACTTTGCAAATTACCCTTATATAATATTTGTTTCAAGCAAAATTATGGAAATGGATTCAACACAGCAAAATAAAGTTGCTTTATATTTATTTAACAGCATAAAATTTAATAAATAAATATGCAAAAGAATAATACTTGATTAGTGTTGGTATTTATGCTAGTATAATTATGAAAAAGTGATAAATTATGGAGGTGTTAAATCATGGAACAAAAATATAATACTTTAGAATACTATAACAAAAATGCACAATTGTATTGTGAACAAACATTAGTTGGAAATTTAAATGAAAATTATGAAAGGTTTTTGAGTAGATTACCAAGTAAAGCATATATTTTGGATTTTGGTTGTGGCTCAGGAAGAGATAGTAAATATTTTTTGGATAATGGTTATAATGTTAAAGCGATAGATGGGGCAATAGAAATGTGCAAATTAGCTAGTAAATATATAAATCGAGAAGTTGAGTGTATGAAATTTGAAGAATTAGATGATGAAAATATATATGATGGAATTTGGGCTTGTTCTTCGATATTGCATATTGAAAAAGAAAAATTAGCAGAAATTTTTACTAAGATGATAAATGCACTAAAAGATAATGGTGTTATTTATACTTCATTTAAAATAGGTACTGGTTATGAGGTGAAAGAGGGAAAATATTATAACTTTTTAACAAAAGAGGAAATGGAAGAAACATTAAAGAAAACAGGTAAGAATGTTAAAATCATTGATTATTTTGAAACTCTACCAAGTACAAAAAGAAATGCTCAAAATACTATTTGGGGTAATTTTATAATAAAAAAGTTTGAATAAATAATGTAAAATGTAAGTAAAAACAATAGCTTAACACTTGTCATCAAGTATTAAGCTATTTAACTTTTCATCATAGGTCTAAAGCCTATGGCATTGGCATACCGCCTCAAATATCTATATTTAGTATAGCATTTCTAAAACGATAAGTCAATCGAAATATAAAAATTTCTTTCTATATTCATATAACTATTATATGTAAAATCAAGATTATTATTGATTATTTTCTAATTTTTGCATTTTATAATGTATTGGTTCAAATATTTGCTCAAATAACTTATTGTAAATTTTATCAAAGAATTGATTAGAAGTTTTACCAAGTCTTGAAATAACTCTGTTTTTATCAATATATTTAGCTTCATATAGCATAACAACTGTATTTTTTTGAAAGCCATCATTAGTTGTTCCGATTTCAAACTCTGGATAAATATTACCATTTTTGTCTTTTCTTGGAGTACCACTTGAGCAAGGAACTATAAATATTTTTGTAGCAGTTTCTTTTATAACAATAGCAGGATGAATATATGCAAATTCTCTATCATAGTTATTCCAACCTAAATCAACCAAAAGAATTTCACCTAAACTATATTTAGTAAAGTTATTTTGCTGTGATGCTGATAAATGTTTTTCATTTGATTCTATCCATAAAGCAATTTCATAGGCAGATTGTTCAGTTAGCTTAAATTCATAGTTTTTTAATGATGTAAAGAATTCTTTTTTTAGCTTTTCATCTTGCATAAACTTAATGTTTTTAAACTTTGTATCATTTCTTTTTATCAAATTTATAATATTTTTATTTATATCCATATGCATTTATCACTTCCTATTCTTTCCAAATTATATAGTGTTCATAAATAAAAGTCAATACATTTCAAAACAAAAGTTTGTAATAACTCGTAAAAATGAAATTTAGCTATTGATTTTTGATAATAAGTTATGTATAATAAATTCATAATTTAGAAAGAGAATAAAAAGTTCGTAACCTGTAATAAAACCGCACCAAAGGATAATATCGTCGCACCAGACGAAAAAACGATTAAATCGACTGTAAAAGGTCGATTTTTTTCGTGCCTAAGTATTGAAATTTTCAGAAAGGTGTGATATTATGTTAAACATAATCAAGAAACAAATCAATATTAGTAAAGAACTAAATTCTAAAATTGAGTGGGCGTGCCAATTAAAATTAAAAGGAAAGGAAAAACCTAAAATTTATCAAGGCTCATTAAGAGTTATTGAACATAGCAATTTAGCATATGTAGAGCCCCATAGATTAGTGATTAAAAATAATCTTTATTTATTCTTTAATGAACACGATTATTTTTATGTGAATGATTTGAGAAACAAATATCCGTTATCTCAATTAAAAGATTACATAGCAAGGCATTGATAATTTTAGAGTTTTTAAAAAATTATACTATATTGGTTTATTTATGATATTAAAAATAAGTTAATATAAATAAATTATAAAATTCTAAAAGTGTCAATAGTCAAATGCTAATTGCAAATTGCTATGTGACACTTTTTATAGTGCCTTTCTATCATCAATTTTGGAAGGAGGATTTATAATAATGAATGATGAAAAGAAAGTAGCAGGAATTTATATTAGAGTTAGTACAGATGATCAAGCTAGGGAACGGATTTAGTTTAGGAGAACAAAAGGAAAAACTATTACAGCTTTGTAAATTTAAAGAATACGAAGTATTTAAGGTGTATGAAGATGCTGGAATAAGTGCAAAAGATATGGAACACAGACCAGCATTTCAAGAGATGTTAGCAGATATGAAGAAAGGTAAAATCAACTATATTGTCGCATACAAACTAGATAGAGTTACTCGTTCAGTTCGTGATTTAGAAGAACTAATTGCAGTATTAGAAAAGCACAATACTTACTTGGTTTGCGATAGGGACGATGTAAATACCTCTTCTGCTAATGGAAGATTTTTTGTAAGAATGCTAACAGTGTTATCTCAATTAGAAATTGAAATAGTAAGTGAAAGGACAAAGTTTGGATTAAATGGTGCTATAAAATCTGGACATTTGCCACGGAACTATTCCATTAGGTTATAAGAAAGACAGTAACAAGAAAACTGTAATTGATGAAACTACAAAAGATATTATAATAAGAGTATTCAATATGTATTTAGAGGGAAAAAGCTTTCAACAGATAGCAAATATTTTTAAAGAAGAACAAATACTATTCCCTAAAAAATGGAGAGATTCCCATATTCAAAAGATAATAGAAAATCGTATTTATATGGGAGATTATGAACAATACAAGAAAATTGGTAAAGCACAAGGCAAAGAGCCAATAATTTATATGAATGTTGTAGAGCCAATTATTAGTCGTGCTATGTGGGAAGAAGCACAAATACAAAAAGAGAAAAATCAAAGAGCCTACACAAGAGATAGAGTTTATTTGTTCTTTCAAAAGCTGAGATGTCCTAGCTGTAATAGAATAATGAAATGCAAAGGCTCAGGTGGTAAAAAGAAAAAATATATGTATTACAACTGTGAACATTGTAAGTTATATTATAGAGAAGATTTAATAGAAGAATGTCTGGAACATTTTATATTAGACTTAGTAGAGTATGATATGTCAGTTAAAAAATATTTTCTTCCTGTTTTAGCAGATAAAAAAGAAACAAGTACAGAAAAAATAGACAAAGAAATTGAACAGTTAGAAAAACAAAAAGAAAGAATTAAAAAAGCATATTTAAGTGGTATTGTAGAAATGGAAGATTTCTCTGAAGATTATAAAGTTATTGAAGAAAAATTAAGCATATTAGAAAAGAAAAAATTAGACACTTTGAATTTAAACAGTATAACCTTTTCCCCACAGCAACTAATGGCTGACAGAGATATAGAAAGAGAAAAGCAAATTAGAGATAATACTCTAAATGAAACAATAAAAGGAGAATGGAATAAAAAATCAAAAGAAGAGAAACAAGAATTTATTTCAAAGTTTATAGAATCAGTTGTACTAATAAAAGATGAAAATGGGTACTTGCAAATTGATAAAATCAATTTTAGAAGTAGTTATATTCAGCAAATGATAAAGTTCTTTAATAACGGAATATTTGATGTATATGCTCCAGTAGAAGTAAATGGAGAAGAAACTTTTATTAGAACAGGTGTAAATATAAATCAAGAACAATTAGATGAATATATAGCAAGATTAAACAAAGAATTTGAAATAGAATTTTATGAAGTTGCACAAATGGATTTGAATAAAAGTTATGGAGATAAAGAAGTAGAATTTGAGATTGATACAGCAAAAGAAAAGTTAATAAGAATGGTAGCAGTAAAAGAAGAAAAAACGTTTCCAACATCACAAGAAGAAAATGTACGAATAGGTGCTATTGCTTATACAACTGCGTAGGTATTTCTTAAAACAAATTAATGTGGCACGTTTTGTTTTTGCATTTGCAAAAATGAAAGTGGCGATAGTTAATTTGAATAAATTTTATTCCAGTGGAAGAAAATTTATTGCCTCGCAGAGCCCCCGAATTTTGACATACTTGTCAAAATCCATAGGGGGTTAGGATATTTGGAAAGACAAAATCCTCTTGTCAAGGAAGTATGAAAAATGAATGAGATGTTAGCCTATTCTATACATCTTGGAAACGATAAAAATAAAACTAAAAAAGCAAAAGAAATTGCAAAAAATAATCAATCAAATACAACTTCTTTTAGTAATAATTCTATTCAAAATCTGGCACAATTATCAAAAGCCAATAACCATAATTTGAGAAAATATGATAATAAAACAGAACTAATTTCTATAATTTATGGAACAGACAATTTAACAAGTGATGTTCAAAATTTATATTTACAAGAATTTGAAAATGCAAGAATTGAGTACAACAATAAGCAAACAAGAGAAGATAGAAAAATACAAAATTACTTTGATCATATATCAAAAAATTCTAATAGAGATTTATGTTGTGAACTAATAATTGAGCTTGGAGATATGAACTTTTGGCAAGATAAAACAATAGAATATTGTTATAAAATGGTACAAGTTTATAAAGAACAGTTACAAGATTTTGTAGCAGCCGTCCCACAATTTAAAATAGCAAATGCAGTAATTCACTTTGATGAAACAAGTCCCCATCTTCATATAATTGGCATTCCAATAAAAGAACGGATACAAAAATGGAATGAAAAAACAAGTAGCAAAATCACAAATATTTACAAAAGAATCGCTTACTAGAATACAAGACAAAATGAGAAATTGCTGTATAAAATCATTTAACAAAGTATATGAACAAGATTATCAGCTAAAAACAAAAGAAAAAGGAAGAAATCAAGATATTCCAGTTAGTCAAATGCAAAACTATAATAAAGTAAAAAAGCAATATGAAAAGAATAAAAAACTATTAGAACAAGCAAATAAAAAGACAGATTTAGTAAATGAAAATGGCAATAGTATTAAAGAAATAGTATCTAATTTGAAGCCTAATCTAGTAAACAAAAAGAATTATACTATCTCACAAGAACAAGTAACAACTATAAAAGAGTATATTTCAAATGTAGAAGATACTACAAAATCAATGAAAAAAGTAAATGATTTAGATATTATTATAAAGGAATATGAAAAAGATTTAAAAGAGCACAATAACGAAGTTAGAGAATTAAACTCTACCATTAGACAGAAAGATGAGAAAATCAGAGATTTAACACAGAATTTAGATATAGCAAAAAATACTATTTCAAAGCAACAAAAAGAAATAAATATATTAAAACCATTCAAATATTTATGGAACAAACTAATGAAATTTATAAAAAATAAAATAACACATTCTAAAAGTGAAACCTATAAAAAAGTTTATCAAGAACTTAAAATAGATAATATTTTAAGACAAGAAGATATTGATTTTATAGATAATAAAAATACTAAAAAAAGAAATTATGAATTATAAAACGGAGGTAAAAAATTATGATATTAAAATGTAACAATGAAAAAGTAGTAAATTTAGTAAAGTATTTTAAAACATTAGATTTTGAAGATAAACTAAGATTAAGCATAGATATGCTTGAAAGTTATCATATAAAAGTGAAAAATGATAAAGCTTTAGAGATTTTAAAGAAATTATTGTGTGCAATTGATAAACAATATAACAAAACGAAATTCTTAAATCTTCTTAACTATAAGCATTTACTTATGACTTCGGCACAAGTAATGGAGCTAACTGAAAAAGAGCAGAATATTTTTGTATTTGAAATTTTATATGATATTTATAGTATTTTGAAGAACAAGAATTTGTAAAATTTTACATTGTTCGCTTGTTTTTTAGTAAAATATGTTATATAGTATTTATCATAGGAAATGAATATAAAGCAGATGTGTGTTGCCACTAAACTTCATAGTTTCTAACTATGAGAAAGTGAGGTGGTGTTTATGGTAGAATTTTTACTATTCCTAATTATAGGATTTATGATATCAATAACTATAAACGTAGCCTTATTGACAGTTATATACATACTTTGGACAAATAAGGAATAAATAAAGACACTACATTTTGCTTTGGACGGCAATGTAGTGTCTAACATTAATATATGTGACAACACATTTCTGTGTTTCATTTCCTATATTTATTATACACAGATACTATTAATTTGTCAAATATAAATTTGCAATTTTATGTAAAATATGGTAACATATAACTATATTACTAAATTTAAAATGGAGTTGAAATAATTTATGGAAAAAGAAAATCAAAGTAAAAGATTTACTATCATTATTCCAATGCATAATGCTGAAGAATTTATAGTACAAGCATTGGAAAGTGTAAAAAGTCAAGATTTTGACGATTACGAATGTATTGTAATAAATGATCATTCTCAAGATAAAAGTAAAGAATTAGTAGAAGAATATATAGTAAGTAATCCAAATATTAATTTTAAATTATATGAAACACCAAATGAAAAGTGGGGACCTGGAACAGCGAGAAATATTGGATTAGATAATGGTATTGGTGAATATGTAGTATTTTTAGATGCAGACGATGAATTAAATGATGAAAATTCTTTAAAAAATATTAGTAGTGCAATTGATAGAAATGAATTAGTAGAAGTTTTAATACTAGGATTTCAAAGGAAATGGAGAGATAGACATGATAATGTATTGCTAACTACTACTTTTAAACCAAAAGAAAAACATACAGATAAGCATTATCAAATGGGGAAAAATAATGAAGGAACAATATGGTCTGGTTGTTGGAAAAAAAGTTTATTTGATAACAATAAAATAAGATTTCCAGAAAATACAGTATGGGAAGACTTAATACCTAAATTAGAACTATTTAACGCGGCGGAATCTGAAAAAATAAAAATTTGTAGCTATTCTACCCATAAATATAATGTTAGACCAGGAAAAAGTATAGGAACTACTCCTACAATGGATAAATTGAAATCAATGATAGAACTACATAGAAAATGTGCTAAATTAGTTTTGGAAGGAAAAATAGATGCTCAATATGAAAAAGATATAAAGACAAGAGTAAGAAATAGTCCAGCTTTAGCCATGTGGATGGCTGGAATGGCTTTATATACTAAAGTATTAAGAGGTATTCCTGAAAAAGTTGACAAAATAAAAAATAGATTTAGCAGTTCTAAAGCACGAACTGAAGATAATGAGAGATAATTTAATCTATACTGAATATAAATAATTTTTTGTGTTTAGGAGTATACATTTTGTAAATTATATGGTAAAATGTATATACAGTCGATAATCGGAAACGGTGCGAGCGTGGGAGTATGTTTTTTCGCAAATAACCACAGCTAAGGCACCATTAGAACCTCAAGTGTTTCGTAAGATTATGCTTGAGGTTTTAATTATAAAAAATTTTGTAGTTCTACAAAAAGTTCTACAAAATTCACAACATTTTATTTTTATGAAATCTTTATTTAGTGGCTTAAATAAGGATTTTTTAATTTCTAAATTTTCTAACATTTCTAACAATTTTTATTTATAACTCCATTTCTTCATCTTCTTCGTCATCATCTTGACTAGGTTCAGTAAAGTTCAAACTACTACCAATTACTAAAGCAGAATTTTGTTTTGATTCTACATCTACATGAGTGTATATATTTGCTGTAGTATTATAACTAGAATGCCCTAACCATATTTGAATATCTTTCATACTTACTTTATTAGATAATAATAAACTAGCACAAGAGTGTCTTAAATCATGAAATCTAATAGACTTTAAGTTATTATCTTTTAGTATTTGATTAAATTTATGTGAAACATAGTCAGGCTTTAGTGTAGAGCCATCAGTATTTACACAAACATAGCCATTATCATTTAAGTATGATTTTTTAAATATTTTCTTATTATATTCTTGATTTGCTCTTTCTTCTAAAAGTATTTCTTCAATTTCTGGAATTAAAGGCAAAGTTCTATAACTTGATTGATTTTTAGTTTTATCTTCTGCAACAATTTGCAATTTACCATCTACTTTTGTTTGTGAAATAGTATGTCTTATAATAATTGTTTTATTTTCGAAATCAACAGCATTCCATTTTATACCTAGTGCTTCACTTCGCCTAAGTCCATAATATAAAGCTAAAAGAACAGGCAACTTAATAGGTGTATCTTTTATTGCAACTAACAATTCATTTAATTGTGCTTTATTATAATAGGTTGCTATGTATTGTTCTTTTTTAGGCTTATCTATTTTGTCTGCTGGATTCGTTAATATCAATTCGCATTTTACTGCATATTGTAAGGCTTTAAATCTCTTAAGGAAACATCTAATTTCTTAAAATAATTATATACTTTACCTTTTACAATTCTTTCATAACCTGCATAAGTAGTTTTTACAACTCTAGGCTTTATAATATCTAACCAATTTATCATAAAATCACAAAATTTTATATTAGCTTTATTATTTATATCTAATCCAGAAATAGTAGGTTTTTCATTTAGAGTTTTCTCATATTCATGTCTTATTTCTTCAACTTTTCTTTCTGCAAGTTTCTTATTATTCTTTACTTTTAATTTCGTGGAAATCCACTTTCGTTGTATATTATTAAATTCGTCTTTATAATATAAAACAGCATAATAAATATTTTTCTTTTGCTGTAATGTAGCTGTTACTGTTATCATAAAATAACCTCCTTATTCTCGTGTAAATGTATTTATTTTCAATTTTGATTGATTATGTATGAAATTATATTAGCTTTTGGAATTTTATATTGTCTGCCTATTTTCATGGCTTTTATTTTGTTTTCCTTAATAAGTCTATAGGCTAGTGTTAAACTAATTCCACCTAACATATTTCGCATTTGTTCAATGTTTATAATATCTGGGTAATTAGTAAACATGATAGAATATTGCTCTTTTACATCTATTTTAACTGTACCTCCTTTTGGTTAATAAACTACTTTTGGAACATCTATTGAAACAGTCAATTTTCTATCTATTTCAAATCTTTTTCTTTTAGCATTATACTTGTAAGCACTAGAATTAAACTTTCTAAAACTATGATCTGAAATGTCAAAATAATAAGATAGTTCTTCGGCATCTTGTTTCAGTTGGGCTTTAAGAGCTTCATAACTATCTCTATTAGATTTTTGTTTTAATTTCATGTATTCAATGGTTTGTTCTTTATGCTTTTGTTTGTTTTGTTGTTTCCTTTGATTTTTTTCTTCATGATACCTAAAATCTTTTTTTATTACTTTTGATACATAGGCATTGCTGATATTTAGTTCTAAAGCAATATCAACAGGTTTTAAATGTTCATTGTAAAATAAATCAATAATTTTTTCTTTATTTGACACTATAAAAGCACCTCCTTGCAATTGGTTAAAATTCTGCTAATAAATTTTAAGCATAGTAATCTAAATGAATATTTGCAATTAAATACTCATTTTTAAATTTATTTATTAAAAGAATTATATTATCATAATTAGTAATAATCAATTCCCTTTTTTTTCCCTTTTTTCTAAAAATTTAAAAATACTTAAAATAAATTATGAATAGATTGTAACAAGTGATGTTAGAAATTTCAATGAATAAATTTTGAAAGGATTTTGAAAAAATAAGTGCAAGAAAATTGTAAAAAGATTACAAATTTCATTGTTTTTTATAGAATAATTAGATATAATAACAACATCCTTTTCAAAGGAAATCTTTGCGAAAGGAGGAACACTCATGAATAACGCAGATTTAGTATGGCATTTGGTGGAATTACTATTACAAAAAGAAAAAGACTTAAATCAAGTAGCTCTTGACCAAGCCAAAAACAACAAACCAAATGACCAAAAACAAGATGAGGTTTAGCTAACCGAAAAAAGATAATGTAGCACTACCGTTTTAGCTACATTATCTTTTTTTATAAAAATGAAAAAACTAAATGCTACCGCACACTTAGTTTTTTCGAACACTCATAAATATTTTTTTAACTTAAGTTAAATATAGTATACTACAATATTTAGTATATGTCAAACGATTTTTTAAAATTCATTTTTGAGCAAAATTTATAAAATTTTAATCTTCTTCTACATCTTTAAATAATTTATCTGTAAAAAATTCATTTAGTTCAATTCCAAATCCTTCGCATATATGTAATAAAGTAACAAGTTTTGGACTTTGACTTTTTCCATTTATAAAACTACTTAATGTAGAGTATGATATTCCAGACTCTAAAGATAACCTATGTAAAGTTATATTTCTTTCATCTGCTAAATTTATAATTCTTCTTCTAACAGCTTCTGAAAGTTGCATACAATCCCTCTTTTCTTAACTATAAAATGAGTATAACAAAACTAACGAAATAACGCTGACGAAAAATCGCTAAAATAGTATTGCAATATCTCTTTATTAGCGATATAATATAAACGAAATATCGTTAATAAGGAGGTGTCAATATGCTAAGAATAAAGGACATAGAGAAATATATAGACGATCCACTATTAGATAGCATATTTAGGGAGAGGGAAGAAGAACTATATATTGAATGTACAAATGAAGATGAAGATATAATTAAGATAAAACAAAACTATGATACAGACTGCGAAAAATTAATAAATAAAATTAAGAATCTTCCACCACATTTTAAAAATACAAGAGAAGAAACTATTAAATCATTAGATAAATATGTAATGAGAGAAAACTTAATTATGGCTTATGATAATGAGAAATTTTATAAGGTTGGTTTCTGTGATGGAGTTAGAATCATACTAGAAAACCTAAAAGATAAATAACAGCAAACATTATATTTACTGCTATTTATCTAGCTTTTTATTAAATACATCAGCTGAAACTTTGAATACTTTAGCAAATGCAAACAATTCAAAATCTTGAACTAATCTATTGTCATTTTCTATTTTTGAAATTTCCTTTGATGTTAGTTCAATACCAAGTAATTGTAATTTTTCTGCTAAATCTTGTTGAGATAAATTGGCTTTTAATCTTAATTCTTTTAAAATAGAGCCAGATATATTTCTAAACTCATTGTATTTGTTAATTTTCATATTCTCACCTTATTCGCTTTATTATAGATATTATTGTACTATTATTTTTTTATATACATATCTCTAATAAAGCGACAAAATTGAGGTTGGACTTTTATGTAAAATTGTAGTATAATTTAATTATAATTATTCGTGGGTACAGCGAAATATAATAAATGTACCATTTTAGTATAGAATGTTGATATTTCAATATTCTGCTAAAAGGATAAGGAGAATATCATGAAACGGTATTTTGCATTAGTATTAATGGTTGTGCTTGCATTTAGTTTAACTGGATGCATGGATGTGGAAACTGTTCCTGAAGAGAAGAACTTAGAGGTTCTTAATGCTCTTAAAGGAAGCACATTGGAAAAAACGCACGAAATTGATGGGTTTGAATTCATAACTACCTACAATACAGGCGATTATGATTTAAGTAGATGGAGAATAACAGACTCCAAAGTAATCAATATGACGGCGGAAGTTACAAATGTTCCAGAAGGTGCAACAGTAGAGTGTTAAAATATAACTGTGTAAATTCAAAATTTTAATTTTTGAATTTACACAGTTATATTTTAACACTCTAGTAAACAGTACCTACAAATACGAGATATTACTCATACTTAATTCAATTATATATTATTTTACATAATTTTGCAAATTATATTTCAAATTCATTGTAATGTTCTAATTCTTCTTCATATTCAATCTGCTTTTCTGGATTAAGATAAGTGTCATTTTCAAATTCAAAATTTCTAATAAATTCATCTTCTTCAGAAACAGAGAATTTAAGGCATACCCAATGAATAAATTTATCAATTGTTTTATGTAATGTGTTTATAATTTTTCTTAAAAAGTTATTTTCATTTTCTAACTCATAAATTCTATTTTCATATTTCTTTTCAATTTCCTTGATTTCTTCTTTAAGTTTTGCAGAATATATAGTTTCAATATTTTCATATTTTTCTTTAAGTTCTGTATTTTCAGCTAAAATAGATTTTTTCTCTTTTTCATATTTTACAGCTTTATCAACAGTTTTTATTTGTCTTTCTAATGTATAAGTAAGTAATGAATTCTTTTCTTGTAAATCCTGTATCATTTTATCTTTAGGATTTATTATTAATTCTTGTATTTTTTCATCTCTATTTCGTACTAATTTTCCGAAATCCTTTATACTTGGAACATTAGGTATTTCAAACTTTATATCTTGAAGTACAGTTTTAGCATTTTCAAAGTTTGTAATTTTTTTATAATCTTCCACAGATAAATGTACTCGTTCACTAGGTGTACCTCTTTCTAAACTAAAGTTATTTGATACCATATATTCATAAAAGGCATCTTGTAATCTTCTGTAACTATCTTTTTCTTTCCAAAATTCACTGCAAGCAATTTCATCAATAGAATTTCCTTTTTTATCCGTTGTATGAACTACTGGAATAAAAACTAGGTGCATATGTGGTGTTTCCTCATCGATATGTACTTTTGCAGATAAAATATACTGTTCACCTAAATTTTTATAATTACATACAAATCGATATGCAGTTTCAAAATATCTCTTTGTTTCTTGTTCTCCAATAGATTCAAAAAAATCTTTATCAGAAGTAATAATGTATTCACAAGCAATATTACTTACAACTTTTACTTGACCTTTTAAATTACATTCTTTTCTTAACTTCTCAAATTCCTTTTCATATGTGAATTTGCAATCTTTTAAAGAATAGTTTAAATACGATTTTATAGAATCTATATTTTTATTGGAATAGTTTTTATTCTTTCTTTCATTATGGCGATAAATTCCTTTTAAATTTTCTCTTTTATATTTTATATTTCTTATGATAGCATAGCTCATATATAGACCTCCTTTGCTCGAACTTCTGTGCTAACACAAATTCAGTGTTGTAACACACTACAACACTTTTTACCGAAATCGGAAAAAGTGTTAGTGTGGCAGGGACACCCTGCACCCGTTTGCCTAAAAAATATACTCAATATTTTTTAGGTTTTAACTAAATATGCTAAAGCAAATTTAGTTAAAAAAATAGCAATACAAAAATTGATAATCAATTTTTATATTGCTATTTTCATAAAAGCATAATTACTTTTGTATCTTGCTAAAGTAATTATAAATTAGCATATAACCCTTCTAAAAATTCAGGAGAGTAATTTCTTCCAAAATATCTATTTGAATTTTTATTGGCTTTATTATTTATATAAGTATAATTATTATTAGTATTGATTAGGCGAATATTTTTCGCATCCTGAATCGTATTTTCTTCGGCTTTGGAATCGAAATTTTTTCGTGTCCAATTTTTTATATCCATATGTTGTATTTTACTAACATAAATTAGATTAGGTTTATTCGCACCTTGTCTTTTTTCATAAATAAGTTTAGCATTTGATAATTGTTTAAATGCTTTAGTAACTGTCCTATCACATAATCCAAGTTTTTCTTGAACTTCTTTTCTAGTAAATATAAGATATATATTTCCATCTTCATCACACCAATTATTCTTCGCAGATAAAGACATTCTATCTAGTAAGAATCCATAAAGTAATTTACTATCAGAATTTAAAGTATCTTTATATAATGGATTTATAAATAATTCTTGTGGTATTTGATAGTATTTATGTGATAGTGTTTCATTTATTTTATAACTATTAAAATCTTGCATAATCTTTCCTTTCTTTCGTACGACAATCGATTTTGTGGCGAAAAATTAGAACAGGTAATAAACTATCCCTGTTCAGTTTGAATTTTTGAATATGCAAAATTTGATTTTAAGTATTTATCTGTTTCCATCTAAGCTAGTTTTATCGAAGTCAAAGTAATAAGTTGAGCCATTACTAACTAATATAATTGTACCATCTTCATCAGTTCTATATGTCGTAGAATTTATAACATTTAGATTATTTAATGTTTCATTTGAAGGATGATTATGGTTATTATTTCTACCAACAGAAATAATAGAATGTTCTGGTTTAACTGCTTCAAGAAATGCTTGACTTGTAGCATCACTCGAACCATGATGAGATACTTTTAAAACATCAATATCATTCCATGTAACTTTTTCTTCAACTTCTTTTTCAGCATCTCCCATAAATAAACAACTAGTTTCTCCATAATCTAATTGAATTACAATAGAAGAATTATTATCTGATACTTTTGAAGTATCTCCAGAATTTAAAATTGTACATTTAGAATTTCCTAAATAAAAATAATCTGATTTAGTTGGATGTATAACGGTTTTATCTTCTATTGCATCGTATAATTCATTCATTTCTTTATTTGTTTTTGTTGTTATAGGCATATAAATGCATCCAATGTCAAAAGCAAGTATGACTTTGTCTAAACCTGCTATATGATCTGTATCTGGATGAGTAGCAACAACATAGTCTAATTTTGAAATACCTAATTTCTGTAAGTATTTAATTATTAAAGAACTGTCAGCTTCATTTCCTCCATCTATTAACATAGTTTGACCATTATTTACAACTAAAGTGCAATCTGCTTGTCCTACATCAAAATAATAAACTCTTAATATATTTTCATTTATATCTATTAATGGTTTGTTTTGGAAATATGATAATAATCCTAAAAAAGCACATAATAAGATAATTATTATAAATATTTTGTTAAAAATATTTTTCTTCTCCATTTAATTACTCCTACAAATATTTGACATTATTATATACTAAATTCATTTATACTTCAATTATTTTTTCAAAACATATTTACCATCTTGGCAGGTTAAAATAGCTCCTTCATATAAAGCATTAAAAACTTCTTGCTTGAAATCGGAAGAATCAAATTCCAAACCTGTTACTTGATTTTGTAATATTACATAATCATCTCCTATTTCTGTAACTAAATAATCTACTCCTTCAGTTTTATATTCAGCAAGTAATTTTTGACGTTCATACTCAATTTTATTGTCTTCTTCAATTGATTTTTTTGTTAGTTCTTCATCAATTACAAACTTTCCATATTTCTGCCTCAATATTGTTCCTTTAGTTGTACCGATTTGGTAATTCATCTACAGAAAAACTTTTTCCAGCACCAGTTCCATTTTGGGCTACAATATACATTTTACCATCTTTATTAACATCAGATGTAACACAATAAGTTAAATTTTTTGTTTTGTTAAAATTCTCTAAATAATTTGATAATTCATTAATAAAATTGCTAACAAAATTAGAAAAACTATTTTCCTTTTCATTTGATAAATCTCTTTTATTGAAATTAAAGTCTAATTGCATACACATTTACCTCCGTTATTAAATTTTTAATATATTGGGAATATATAGAAAATAAAATTTTATGATATTATTCAATAAAGAAAATGAATAACTTATAAACTAGAATTAGTATACTAAATTTTCTATATATTTTCAATAGATATATTGCTTTTTACTTAAAATTTTTCTAACAGATTTCTAACAAAACTTAAAAAAGTTTAATTAGATTTATATATTTTTATAATTTATTATGTTACAATACAAAGCAAGAAATTATTAAGAAAATCAAGGAATTGAATACAAAAATAATAAGGATAAAAGTTGTTAAATGTAAATAACTAACAAAATGATGGAACAACTTAAAATCCCGTGGCGGTTAAACACCGTATCGGTTCGATTCCGATCATCTGCACCAACGACGTATCTGTTCGAACTAAATTGAATAGATGTGATACAGAAATCAATCAGAAAATAAAATCTGGTTGATTTTTTTGTTGCCTAAAAACAATATTAAAATCATCCAAATGAAAGGATGGTGCTTGAAATGAAGATAATTAAGCAAGAATTAGAATTTGAGGAATGTCTAAAACAGCGACTTGAATTTATATGTGAGTTTTCAAA
>CANRSN010000032.1 GCA_947642455.1 uncultured Clostridiaceae bacterium | reverse complement strand
GAAAGAAAAAATTACTAAACTAAAACATGGAGAACTTACTGAAGATGAGGTTTATGAGTGGTTACAAGAAAATAAATAGCTTTACAAAAAATTGTCAATAAAATGTAGTAAAATTTTAATTTTAATGCTATAATAAGAATAGATTGAAAGCGAGGAATTATATGAATAGTATAGATTTAATGGAATATTGGTTTAAAAGTGCAGATGAAGATTATGATACAATGCTTTATATGAAAGAAGGTAAAAAGAATACTTGGTGTTTATTTATGGGGCATTTAGTAATTGAAAAACTTTTAAAAGGATTATATACAAAGAATAATCAAGATGATCCAATAGCACCTAAAATTCATAATTTAATATTACTTTCTCAAAAAGCAAATTTAGAAGTACCAACAGAAATAAGAGAAAAGATACAAACTATAAATACATTTAATATAAGTGTTAGATATGATGATTATAAAAGGACTTTTGATGAAAAATGCACAGATGATTACACATCAGAACAAGTAAAAAATGTTGAGGAGGTACGAAAATGGTTGAAAGAACAATAAATAAGGATATTGTAGATAGTATAAATAAATTTATAGAAGAAATAAAAAAGCAATATAATGTTACAGCAATTATATTGTTTGGTTCTTATGCAAAAGGAACAGAAAACGAAGATAGCGATATAGATATTGCAGTTATTTCTGATGATTTTGAGGATATTTATGATTGTATGGCAGTTCTAATGGGAATGACTTGGGACATAGACGCTAGAATAGAGCCACACCCAATAACAACAGAAGATTACGAAAAAGTTTCAAATCCTTTCGTAAAAGAAGTTGTAAATACAGGAATAAAAGTAGCTTAAAATTTGATACAAAAAAATGAGCTGATAGTTAATAATTATCAGCTTTTATATTAAAAAAATAGTAACTAACATAAAAAAGGGAGATAAAGATGTCAATTATAGAAGTAAAAAATCTAGTAAAAACATATAAAACCATTGAAAAAGAAGATGGATTAATAGGATATTTTAAAAATTTAGTAAAACCTAAATATAAAGAATTTCAAGCTGTAAAAGGTGTAAAGTTTAATATTGAAGAAGGTGAATTAGTAGGCTATATTGGAGAGAATGGAGCAGGAAAATCAACTACAATAAAAATGTTAACAGGACTTTTGACCCCTACATCTGGAAAAGTAGTGGTAAATGGCATAATACCTAATGAAAAAAGAATAGAAAATAATAAAAACATAGGTGCAGTATTTGGGCAAAAAACACAATTATGGTGGGACTTACCCGTAATTGAATCTTTTAGATTAATAAAAAAGATGTACAAGATACCAGAAAATGAATATAGAAAAAATTTAAAGAAATTTACTGAAATATTAGATTTAGAAGATTTATTAGAAAAGCAAGTAAAAAATTTAAGTTTAGGACAAAAAATGAGATGTGAAATTGCTGCAACTTTTTTGCATAATCCTAAAATTGTTTATTTAGATGAGCCAACTATAGGTCTAGATGTATTAGTAAAAGAAAAAATAAGAGCCTTTATAAAAGAAATTAACAAAGAGAAAAACACAACAGTAATACTAACAACTCATGATTTGAAAGATATTGAAGATGTATGCAATAGAATAATCCTTTTAGATAAAGGACAAATTATTTATGATGGAGAAAAAGAAAAATTTAAAGAAACATACGGGAAACAAGTAATAGCACAAATAATGGTAAAAAATAAAACATTTTTAATAACAGAAGAAACTATAAATGATGAATTTGAAGTTATAGAAGAATCTGATGAACAAGTGAAAATAAGATTTAATCATGATAAATATACAATAATGGATATTGTAAATAGAATTTCTAATTATTGTGAAATAATAGATATGCACATAGAAGAACAAGGATTAGAAGAAATATTAAAAGAAATATATAGAGGAGAAATAACATGCTAAAAACTATGCTAGGATTAGCGAAAATGCAATTTAAACAATATAACATATATAAATCTAATTTCTATTTATTTACAATAAATAGAATAGTAGAAATAGTTGTATATATTTTTGTATGGCAAGCAATATATAATCAAACTGGAAATGCAGGAGGGTATCCAATTTCACAAATGGTTACATACTATATTTTAGTATTTTCAATTATTTCGTTTGTAACTTGGGGAATTAATGAAGATATGGCACATTCAATAAGAAATGGACAAATTAATAAAGAATTATTAAATCCACTATCATATTTTCAATACTATTTTGGAGTTAATTTGGGAGAACTTGGATTTGCAACAGTTGTAGGATTAGCAACTTTTATAATTTGTAGTTTATTTTGGGGTGTAACTTTTCCTACTAGTATGCTTTATTTTTTATTATTTATAGTTATAATAATATTGGGAATACCAATTACATTTTTTTTACAAATGATAGTAGGTACAGTAGGATTTTATAGCAATTCTATTTGGGGAATGCAAATACTTAGAAAAGCAGTTATCTCAATTTTTTCTGGAATAATTGCACCTATAACACTATTTCCACAATGGTTCCAAATTGTAGCAAATATTTTACCATTTAAGGATTTGGTTTATACGCCAATTAACATTTGGTTAGGAAATATAACGATGCAAGAAATTTTATTTGTAATAATAAAACAAATTATATGGGGAATGGCTTTATATATTATTGCGAAATTATTCTTTAATCATGCTATAAAAAATATAACAATTAATGGAGGATAAAATGTCAAATATACTAAGTAATATATCATTATACTTATCATTTGCAAAAGCATCTCTAAAAGAAATGCTTGTATATAGGATAGATTGTATAGTTGGAATAATATCACAGCTTATAACACAAATAGTAGAAATTATCTTTATTTGGATTATATTTCAAAATACTGAAAATTTAGCAGGATGGAATTTTAAGCATATATTATTATTGTATGGTATAACACTATTGTCAGTAGGTATTGCAGACTTTTGCTTTGATGCTTTATATGATATTGGACCAAAATATATAAAAAATGGTGAGTTTGATAAAATTTTGTTAAGACCAGTACATCCACTAATTTCTATAATAGGTTCGTCAAGAGAATTTACTACTTTAGGTTATTTTGGATTAGGACTTATTTTAGTAATAATAATGTTAGTACAACTTGCAATGCCAATAACCTTTTGGCTTATATTCAAAATTATATTTTTTAGTATAGTAGGAGCATTAGTAATAGGGGCAATTATGACGATATTCAGTATATCATCTTTTTGGACATATCGTTCTAATGAAGTAATATGGTCAGCATTTCGTACATATACATTTGCACAGTATCCATTAGATATATATAACACATTTATAAAAATATTAATCACTTTTATATTACCATTTGCCTTTGTTGCGTATTATCCAACTATGAGTTATTTGGGCTTTAATAATTATATGATATATTTATCTCCAATTGTAGCTATTGCATTATGGATAATAGCAGTTAAAGTATGGAGTCTAGCATTAAATAAATATCGAAGTACAGGAACTTAAATATATAAACAGAATAGCAAGAAAATATAATCTTGCTATCTTTTATTTATAAATGATGAGTTTATCTTTCAAAATCCCATTCTTTTGCTCTTTCTTCGTGTTCCAATTGCTTTACAGGGTCAATAAAAGTACAAGTTTCATCTTGAAAATTTTTATTTAACCTAAAGAATTCAGGTGGATATTCTCTTTGTTGATAATTTGGCTTGTAATTTTTTCTTTTATATGATGTGTTATATTCTTTATTATTCTTCTTATTATTTTTATTATTATTGTTTATGTTTAAATTTTCGTCATCTAGTTCTTCAAAATTTTCATAACTAAAACTTAAAATTCTTGACTTCTTATTCTTCAACTTTTCTGATACTTGATTAGTAATATCTTTTTGAAATATTGCTTTTGTATTCTCACATAATCTTAAAATCTCATTTTCATTTATTTTATAATATGTTTTGCACGGAACGCCCATTCTTTTTGTGGAAATAAGTTTTATTTCTACTAATTTATTAATTGCCATTCTTTGTTTATGTTCTGATAATCCTGTATTATTTTCAATATTCTCTCTTGTAGAGAAAAACCATTCTTCATTTGTTAATTGTCAAGTTTTCTCCCAATAATTATATTCTGAACATAATTCGCCTAGAATAATTGAAGCATCTGTTCCGACAAGTTTTAATTAATAATTTGTTTGTTATAATATAGCTATTACTAGCTAAAAAATCTGTTAAAATCATTTGATACATCCTTCCTAAAATTAGAACAGACATCAAAAAAAGAAACCATTGTGATATAACAATGATTTCTAAATCCGATTATATATATTTAAAATTTAATAGTCCCCACTTTGAAATTTTAATTATAAAAAATCCCCACTTTTGTAAAAAATAGTCCCCAGTTTAAGTAGTTTTATTAAATTTTTTTAATCTATTCTAATTTTTTATAAACTTAAATAAATTTTTGTTAAAACTCTTAAACACTATTGAAATATACTGTTTGCTGTTCTGAGATAGATGTATCAAATGTTTTATAGATTAGTGGAAAAGTGCAAAAGCAATGCACTCTTAATGCCAAGGTCCAGGGTTCGAATCCCTGACGACCCACCATATTACCTATATAAATTAGATTTATATAGGTATTTTATTGTTATGCAGCTTTCTCTGTTCGATATTCTTTTTCAAATATATTTTTATAGACTTGTTGCATAGCTTGTTGTTTTATTCTATTTGAAACACATATATAATATTTTTGTGTAGTATTAAAATCAGAATGTCCTATAAGTTTCATAAGAACAAGTTGAGGGTGCCTATTTATGAACTCTACCTCTTAAAGTATACACCTCTTTTTTATTAGTGTTTACTTTAATGGGTAGAGTTCATTTTAGGACACCCTCATACTTAGCAATACATTACTATAAACTGTGTTACACCTAGTACTGCCAAACTTACTATACATATAAAGATGATACTTTGATTTAAGGAAATACCAAATATTTTCCGTATTAGTTTGAGAGTAAATGAATCCCAACCTATTTCATAATCTGGGTCATCTTTTTTTCTTAAGTAACTTGACAATACTTGTAAGGGACACCTGAATCCCATTAATAATTGAGATATAGGTACTGCTATACAAAAAGCAGTATGGAATGTTTTTAAGGCAACCCATTCTTTTGGAGCTACAAAACCACAAAACATAAAAGCAATTACTAATAGATGAATGGTGTCAACTGCAATCGCAAGAATTTTATATTCCTCATAAAGCATCCCTCCAAAATTATTATATAACTGTATTATACAATAATTTTACATAAAAAGCAAATGTTCAAAAAATTCAGCGTAAAAAAGTGACTGAGTCTAACTGTGTGTCTGAATGTAGAAAAATGTTGAAAAAATAGATAAAAAGTGATAATATGTAAAAGAAAAATAAAAGGGGGGAAAAAAATGGAAGAAAATCAAAACATACCAGCTCAATATAGAGTACTATCAGCTTGGTCATATTTCGGGTACAAGCTATTATTTGCAATACCACTAGTAGGCTTCATATGTGCAATAATATTTGCATTTGATGACTCAAACTTAAATCGTAGAAGCTATGCACGCTCATACTTTTGTGAACTACTAATAGTAGTAATAGTAATAGTAGTAGTTGCAATAATATTTGGTGCAGGGTTAGCATCATTTATGGCAATGAGTCTAAGATAATACTAAAAATGAATAATTAAAAATACAGAAAACTACATTGTGTACAAATTGTGCTCTTTTTTGCTAAGATTTATTTCATAAATTTGATGAGAACAAATTTACACAAAGCCAAACATCCCACACAAAATTGCTAAAGCAATTTTGGCGAGTGAACAAAGACGAGGCATGAAAGACAATCTAAAATTTCAAAAAAGGTCAATCATGCTTCTTTGGTCTTGTATAGGAAAAATCAAAGATTTTCCTCATACAAGAAAGCACTAACAATTCAAATTACAAAACAATAAAATATGAATTAATTCTTAGAAGTCAAGCACTTCAAAAACTTAACTTCGAAGCAAGAGCCTTTTCCAACCTCAGAAGTAACCGAAACATAGGCATTTTCCTGTTCAAAAATACTTTTAGCCAAAGAAAGACCAATACCAACACTATCAGAACTAGAATTCTTACCCTTAAAAAACCTTTCGAAAACATGTTTCAAATCCTCTTTACAAATACCAGTACCAAAATCTCTAATAGAAACCTTCACAAAAACACTAGAATCAACAACATCAATACAAATAATAGAATCATCATAACTATGTTCAACACAATTCTTAACAATATTAGAAAAAGCCTCAAAAATCCATTTATAATCAGCCAAAACAAAAACATTAGGAGGAATATTCTTAACAACATGAACATTCTTCAGATCCATCAGAATAGCCAAACCAGAGACAACATCATCAAGCAAAACATTAACATCAACAACATCATCATTCATAACAATAACACCAGAATCAATCTTAGCAAGTTTTAAAAGAGAAACAATAAGAGAAGAAATCCAATCAATCTGCTTACTAATCTCCTGCAAAAACTCCTTTCTAGTAGTCTCATCCATATTAGGATTATTACAAATATTATCTAGTAAAATGCGGATAGAAGTAATAGGAGTCTTAAGTTGATGAGAAATATCAGCCAGAGCATTACTCAAATTCACCTTCTCAATATGACTAGCATCAGCTGTACTTTTAAGTAAAACAGTAGTCTTATACAACTCATTACGTAACTTAGAAAACTCATCTTCAGCATTATCTGCAATCTTAAGATCATAGCACATACTATTCAAATCATTAAAATACCTATATAGCTCATCAATACATTTATATTCTTTACGTTTAACAAACAAAAGAAAAATAAGACACAAAATTCCAAAAACAGCCAAAAAGCAACAGCAGATAAGCACACCAAAATACATACAATTCTCAAGATTAGCAATATAAGAAAAATTAGTATTAGAAAAATTGTAGCCATACATCTCCAAAATCGAAGAATCAAAAGAATTAGAATTAATAATTCTAATTAATTCCTCATCATCAATATCAGGATAAGAAGAATGAACATTCTCAATAATACTAGAAACAGTAAAATTAACAATATCAGTATAAGAATTATATAAATAAAACAAAATGAAACCAAAAAGGCAAACAGAAGCAAAAATAAAAACAATGCCTAAAAGCACCAACCTTTTAATTTCAATCGTACGAAGAAAGCGAAACATAAAAATACCTACCTTTAATTCAATTATCACATTTTATAATAGTTAACATTTATCTATTCTATATCCAATTCCCTTAACTGTTTTAATAACATCATTATCTCCAAGTTTTTCCCTAACCCTCTTAATATAAACAGTCAAAGTATTATCATTTACAAAATTACCAGCAACATCCCAAATTTTATCTAAAAGCAAATCCCTAGAAACCGTCTTACCAATATTAAGAAAAAGAAGTAATAAAATCTTATATTCCAAAGCAGTAAAACAGACCTCAACACCAGAAACAAAAACCCTACTTGCCTCAACATCAAGAACCACATTACCACTTTGCAAAACTCGAACATTATTATATCTTCTAAAAATATTATTAATCCTAGAAACAAGTTCTCTAATCCTAAAAGGTTTAATAACATAATCATCGGCACCCAAATCAAAGCCCAAAACCACATCCTTTTCCTCATCCTTAGCAGTCAAAAACAAAACAGGAACTTGAGAGGACTGTTTAATAAACCTACAAAAATCAAAACCATTACCATCAGGAAGAGTGACATCTAAAACAACTAAATCAAAAACCTTAGATTGAAAAAAGACCGTTGCAGTCTCAATATCAATAGCAACACAAACCTCAAACCCTTCCTGCTCTAATGAATACTTAAGTCCTTTTAAAATAGATACATTATCCTCAACAATCAAAATACTTTTCACAATAAAATCCCTTCTAAACACTATGTTACAATTTACAGATTCTGATGCTAGTCTCAATCGAAAATTGCTGTATCTGTGAATTATAACAACATTATAACACAAAATTCTCAAATATTAAATATAACAATTCATTCTACAGTAAAAAGAGTACAATTTGTTTCATTTCACAAATTAAAATAAATATTATAGTACTTAAGTGAATGTTATATCTGTGAAATGAAACAAATTGTACTCTTTTTTACTGTTCATTTTAGTTTCGGTATTTTTTAATACCAAGTAATTTATACTTACTATACACAAATATTAATATGATGTCTTAAACTATCTGCTTACATCTATGAAAAGTTATTTTTAAATATTATCATTTCTAATAATATCAATAATATTTTGTTTATTAATCTTATTAAGAGAATACCTCATTGTAAGCCAAACAATAGCAAAAACAAAAGCAATAGCAATCAAAATAGCCTCAATAGGGAAAATAAAGCCAAAATCTATAGAATTTGCAAAAGCATTATAAATAAAATAAGAGCCAAGCAAACCAATAGGAATACCTAAAAACAAAGATTTTAGACCATACAAAATACTCTCAAATCGAATCATCCTATTAAACTCTTTAGTAGTCATACCAATAGACTTAAGATTAGCAAACTCCTTACTACGTAAAATCATATTAGTAGAAATAGTATTAAAAATATTAGTAACACCAATAAGAGAAATAACAATAATAAATCCATACAAGAAAATAGCAATAAGCAAATAAAAATGTTGTTGTTCTTCAGTAGACTTCTTATAATTAATAACATTAACACTAGCATAAGAAGGGTTAGCAGTTTTCAAATCAATAATAGAATTCTCAAGTTCATTAGGATTACTAGAATTAATATATAAAGTATTCAAGCGGAATTTAGACATATCATCAAAAAAATCCTCACAAACAAAAATAAAACCACCATCTGCATACGAATTCTCATAGCCTCTAGGACTAATATCGCATCTCTTAGTAATAGTAATAGGAACAACCTTATCATCAAAACTAATAGGAATAGTATCACCATCACTAATATTATAAAAACTATTAATAATTCTCTTTGTACCATCATCAGAAATTACATAGCTAATACAATCATCAGACAAAATAGCCACATTCTTATAATTATCTGGATCAATATTTAATTTCTTAATAAACTCCTTAAAATAATCATTATTAAATGCCACAATAGAAACATAATTCGTATCAATAATAGAATTTTTAGCAAAATCAGTACCATAAGCATTTAGATCAACACTAGCATAATGAGAATAACTATAAGAATAAGAGTCAACATAATCAAAATCAACGACCTTCTTATATAAATTCAAATCAGAAGAATCCACATTATAAACAGATAAATTATAATCATTATTCACATAATACATACCAGTAGCCTTAGAAGCATATTGAACAAAAGACGTCAAAGCAATAAAAATAGAAATACTAACAACCAAAGAAATAATAGTAGTTCTATACTTCTTCTTACTTCTTTTCAAATTTTTACTAGCAATAACACCACCAATACCAAAAAACTTTTTAGTAAGAGGGGAAGTCTTAACCTTTTTAGCCTTAATCTTAACATCAGCATTACCTCTAATTGCCTCAATAGGGGAAATCCTAGAAGCTCTAATAGCAGGAATAATGCTAGACAAATAAATAGTCACAAAAGAAAGAACAACAGACAAGGCAATAGGAACAAAAGGAACACTATAAACAAAATCACATCCATCAAGAAAATTGCCAATCAAAAGATTAACAAGCCAAGTCAAAACAACAATAGCAAAAATTCCACACAAAATACCAAGAGGAATAGCAATAATACCAATAAAAAATCCCTCAATAGTAACAGCCTTTCTAATCTGTTTCTTAGTAGCACCAACAGAAGAAAGCATACCAAACTGCTTAGTCTTCTCAGAAACCGAAATACTAAAACTATTTCTTATAACAAAAACACTACTAACAATAATAATAACAATAACAACAGTAGCAACTCCATATAAAAGGTCAAGTACAGTATTACTTACAGCACCTTGAAACCTCAAAAGGTCAGAATTCTTAACAAGTTGCAAATTATCTCCTGAATCCTTAGAAATTGTATCAGAAATAGAATTAGCAACATCGCCAGAAATAGTAGGATCTTTAAACAAAACAGAAACATTATAACTTTCAAAATCGCCATTCAAAAAAGAAATAGCAGAATAACCAGGAGCAGAATAATCCTCAAAAGCATAAGAAAGCCTTTCCATAACACCGACAATAGTATAAGTTTTAGACTTAGCGTTAACAATAGACTCTTGTAAAACCTCACCAGAATCATCAGTAGTGCCAGACAAAAAAGGATTATTCTGATAAAGCAAAGAACCATCTTGCAAACATCTTTCGCCAATATTTAAAGTAATAGTATCTCCAACCTTAAGAGGAACTCTAGCATTACTCAAAATATGCTCAGAAATAATAATCTCACTATCATTTTCAGGTAATCTACCAGAAGACAAATGAATAGCAGAATTGTGCAAAGCAGACTCATCAAAAGCCATAACATAAACATAAGGCTTATCAGGGTTCTTACTACCTTCTAAATTAGCATAACCCAAATTAGAAGACAAAAAGTAAGAATCAACATTCACATTCTCTTTAATAAACTTAACCTTATTGCTAGGCACATTCTGAAAAGAATAATGATAATTTCCACTAGTATAAATAGAATAATTAACCAAAGTTTGAATAGTACTAGAAACCATACCACTAACAGCACAAATAAGAGCAGTAGAAAGCATAACTCCAATAATAGTCATAATAGTTCTTTTCTTATTCAACATCAAATTTTTAACAGTAAACTTATGTAAAACATTCATAAAAAACACTCCTTTTTAAGATATTTAGATTTTTTTCTCATCCATAACAATTTTACCATCCTCAATAGTAATAACCCTGTCAGCCTCTTTTGCAATCTCCAAATCATGAGTAATAATAATAACAGTTTGCTTAAACTTCTTATTAGAAAGTCTCAAAAGAGAAATAATCTCATCACTAGCTTTAGAATCCAAATTACCAGTAGGCTCATCGGCAAGCATAATACTAGGATTATTAATCATAGCTCTACCAATAGAAACACGTTGTTGTTGTCCACCAGACAACTGGTTAGGCAAATGAGTAACCCTGTTTTCCAATCCCAAAGTCTTAATAAGCTCATCAAGCCTAGCCTTATTAGCTTCCTTACCATCTAAATCACAAGGAAGAGTAATATTCTCCTTAACATTTAAAATAGGAATCAAATTATAAAACTGATAAATCAAACCAATTTGTCTTCTTCTAAAAATAGCCAAATTATCATCACTTAAAGAATAAATACTCTGACCATCAATAAAAACCTCTCCAGAAGTAGGTCTATCAACGCCACCTAGCAAATGCAAAAGAGTAGACTTACCACTACCACTTGCTCCAACAATAGCAACAAATTCACCTTTTTCCACACAAAAAGAAATATTATCAACAGCATTAACCCTGTTTTCGCCTTTTCCGTAAGTCTTCACCAAATTCTTAACTTTTAAAATCTCCATAAAAACAATCCTTTCAAATAAAATAGAAGGCAAGAAAAATAATTAAAGATTAAAAATATATAGTAGCCTTCAAAAATTAACTTAAAAATATTATAAAAAATAAAAGTGACAAATAAGTGACAAAAACAAAAAATAATAAATAAAAAACAAAAATAACACTTATAAGTGCTAGTGAAAAGACAAACAGTATTGTAAAATAAATCCAAAATGGGAGGAAAGCAAAAAAAGATGGTAAAATTAAAAATAGAGGCAATACTAAAAGAGCAGAAAAAAAGCAAAGAATGGCTATGCAATAAAATGGATATATCACATTACAACCTAAATAAAGCACTAAAAGGAAATGCAAAATCAATATCATATAAATACATACAAGGATTTTGCAAATACTTAAACTGCACGCCAAACGATATATTCGAAATAACATATGAAGACTAAATTATAAAGCATCAATAGAAATAACAATATCATTAGATAACTCAATAACCAAAACAGAATCATTAAAACTAAAGTTGTCGAAAAAAGTCATATCAAGTTGAAAATTGTTGTCATTGCCATCAGTAATATAAAGTAACTTCTTATCCAAAACAATCTTACAATTATTAATACTTTTATAAAACTCAATAGCACCAGAAACCTGTAAAAAAATACTTTTATCTTCGAAATTAGAAATCAAACAATCTTGTAAAACAGAAAAATCCATAAAAACCCCTCCTATAACAAACTAACAAACTAGTAAACTAACAAAGTAACAAAGTAACAAATCAACAAATTAACAAACTAACAAATAAAAGTTTACTTATAAATATAATAAAATGATTTACAAAAAATATCAAGACATATAAAATAAGTATACACAAAAATAAAAAAATAATACAATTTGTTTCATTTCACAGATTAAAATCAGAATTATATAAGTACTATAATATTTATTTTTACAAAGTTTTTTACTGGCTTCGCCAATCGCTCTGGGTCATGTCCACTCTGGGAGCTTCCCTGCGCAAAACTTTGTTAAAATAAATATTATAGTACTTAAGTGGATGTTATATCTGTGAAATGAAACAAATTGTACTCTTTTTTGCTGAAACAATATTGCGAAACTTGCAAAATTAACATAAATAATATATAATATAAAAAGTAGTCAAGTAAATAAAAGTTACAAAGCAAAAGGAGGACGAAACATGAAAAAAGAAGTAACAAAAGTTCCAAAAGACAAATGTCTATTGAACTATATTGCAGAAATGGGAGAGCGGGCAGAGAAGGCTTGGATATATGTCCATCAAAATGATGTAGCAAAACTAAGTAAAATGGAAGGCACAATACATTACTATGATGAAGATGATATCATAATGTATTGGGAAGAAACAGATAAATATCCAACAACAAGGTTAATTATCCAATATGAATATGGAGCCAAATGGTTAAAAATCCAAGAAATACAAGCAGAGGACATCAAATTTAAAAAAAGTTGTAGTGATCCACAAGAAATAATCTTCTTAGAAAAGGAAAAATAAGCTTTGCCAATAACTCATAAAAAAGTATAAAAAGCAAAAAAACATTTAGTAAGTAAACAAAACCAAGGTTAAGTAAACAAAGCCAAATCGGGGTGTCCTAAAATAGGAACCTGAAAGCAAAAATTCCGGCGAAAAATTGCTGGAATTTTTGATATGTAAAAGTGGGACGGAGCAAATCGGGACAAAAATGTCCCAAAAGGGACAGACCAATGTAATATAAGAAAATAAATATTATAGTACTTATATAATTCCGATTTTAATCTGTGAAATGAAACAAATTGTACTCTTTTTTGCTGTTAAAAATTATAAAAGATTGACGTAAAAAAACACAAGTGATAAAATAAAAGCAACAAAAAATTAAGAGGAAGGAAAGTGGTAAAATGGAATACATACAAAAACTATTTAAAAGGACAGGCTGGATGTCAATACTAATATCAGTAGTATTTGCAATACTAGGTGCAATACTAATATGGAAGCCAGATGAAACAATAAAAGTAATATCATACATATTAGGGACAATATTCATAGTAATAGGAATATCAAGAATAATAACAAGCATATCAACCAAAGGAAAATACGACTTATACAACTATGATATGATATTTGGAATACTAGGAATAATAATAGGGATAGTAGCAATGATATACAGTAATATAATAATAACACTATTAAACATAATAGTAGGAATATGGATAACATACACAGCATTGCTTAGAATAAACCTAGCCTTAAAAATAAAAAAACAAACAACAAATACATGGATATATGTATTAATATTAGCACTAATAATGTTAGCATGTGGAATATACATAATACTAGACACAAGAGCAATAATAACAACAATAGGAGTAACACTATTAATATACTCAATAATAGACATAATAGAAGAAATAATATGGGATATAGTAAACTAAACAGAAAACATAGGACTGAACACTGGCAAGCACAGTGTTCAGTCCTTTCATATACAGTACTGACTTCCAAACATAAAAACCATTAATATCTACTATGCCTATAAATAAATAGCAAAATAAAACGAAATATTACAAAAATGTCATAAAAAAGACAAAAAAGCGTAAAAAAATGCACAAAAAAGTACTTCCGTAACAAAATAAAGGTAATAGGTGGAAAACAGGAAAAAGCCACCATTTACAGGAACAGCCTTAATATATAAAATATATAGTAAATATAGTAACTATTAAGATGTAAGAAAAATAAATATTAATAACATAATACCTACGAATAGTTACTAAAGGAATAAATGGAGGTACAAGATGGAGCCAAAAATAAAAAAAGGAAAAATTGCAAAATTAAGCATAATAGGGATATTAGCTCTAATATTAATATTGCTAATAAGTAATATAATAATCAAAAATACTAATAAGCAATATAATGCAGAAAATGCAAGAGCAATGACATATGATCAGGTACAAGAAGGTGAAGAAAAAGTACAAGTACAAGGATCAAATGGAGAAATGGTAGATTATGACTATGTACAATTTGACGCATTCTTTTTAAGAGATATAAATGGAGATGGCTATGCAGAAGGGATAAGAGGAACATGTAAAGAAGTTGGAAAAGAAGATACACTTTACATGGAACTTAACGTGCTTACAAATGGGTACCTAAAAGATGGAAAAATAACGATAAATGGAGACAAAAACTACTATTTGCAAACAGCAATAATAAAAGATAATGAAATAAAAAGCAACTACATAAGTAGTGATACAAAGCAAATAGAATTAAATAGAATAAACAATGGAACCCAAAAGCTATTAACAGCAACAGTAAGAAGTGGAGATTATACATATGCTTCAACAAGAACAGAAGCAATAGGAAGCAATATAAACAACTATAGCAAAATAAATAGTATAACATTAACAGGAACACATGTAAAAGACAACGAAGATGGAACAACTACAGAAACTCAAATAGAAAAAACAGTAGAATTTAATATAGATTGGTATGCAGAAACAAAAGCAGAAATAGCACAATATATAAAAAAAGATGAAGACAATACAAGACAAGAGTATGATATACAAACAATAGTAGATGAAGAAAAACAAGAAATAAACTTAGAATTTACAATAGGAGTACAAGAAGTAAACAATGAAGCAATATTAAAAAAATCATACATAGAAGGAACAATACCACAACTAAATGGGTATAATCCTACAAAAGTAGAAATAACAGGGAAAAATACAACATTTACATATAACAAAAGCACAAGAAAATTCACAGCACAAAGAGAAGCGATAATAGACGAAAATGGAGTAATAACAACAGAAGCAAATGAAGGAGTATATAATAGCCAAAGATATAATAAATATAATGTAAAAGTAACATATTCAATAGAAGCATATAGAGCATTAGGAGGAGACACCATAGAATATAAAGTACCAGTAAGAACATATTATGAAGGGTATAACAATACAAACGAAGAATTCGAAAATCCATATAGATCAAATATAGCAGAAAAAACATTTACAATAACATACAAAAAACCAGAAGGAGAAGTAGCAATATTTGAGGTATATGTAGGAAAATATTCATATGAACCATCAAAAAGATATATGGTATCAAAACAAAAACCCTTAAATATATATAATGGAATATCAGAAGAAGAAAAAGAAGATACATATATTGTTAGATGGTATGGACATACAGGTAAACAGGGAAAAGCAGACAAAATGGTAATGAAAGAGACACAAGGAAATGGAGAAAAGGTATCAGATGAATTTATAAAAATAGACTCAAGTACAGAAAGCATGAATGACATAACAAGTTTTGCAGGAATATATTTTTCAGATCCAGAAAAATTACTAGGAGAAAATGGAACAATAGAAATATATGATGATGAAACAGGAAATCTTTTAGCAACATTTGATAAAGAAAATTGGGGTAAATACAATTCAGAAAATCCATACAAATATGAAGAACCAGTAAAACATATAAGAGTAGAAACAAGTAGCACAAATGAAAATAGTAGTATAACCGTATATAATGTAAAACAAATAGATAGCACAAAAATAACACAAAAATATACACAAGAAGAATTTAGCAAATTACAATATATAAAAAGTACACTAACAGGATATATAGGAGAAATGTATATAAACACAGACATACATTCAGCAAATTATGAAGCACCAATATCAAATGCAAGTGTAGCAATAAACCCAACAGCAATATCAACACAAGAAACACAAAAAAATGCAAAAATAACCATACAAACAAAAACAGAAGAATACAACAATGAAGTAAAATGGACAAATGGTGTATTTTTATTAAAGATGTCAGAAAACATAATAGACATAGAAATAAATAATATAAGCATAAACAATAATCAAGTAAAAATAACAAGCTATGAGCAATACGAAGAAAATGGAGAAAGATTTATAAAAATAAATACAGAAAATGAAAAAGGAGCAAGTTATGCAATAACAATAGATTGTAATATAACATCGAACCCAAGAATAGCAACAAAGGCAGAAAACATAGAACTATATGCGTATAATGAAAATAACCCTAACTATTATTATGCACAAGAAGACAAATATGACATAAATGATAACTTAAATAAAACAGAAAAAGTTCACAAAACAACAACAACTCTAAGTTTAATATCACCAAATTCATTACTTACAAGTCAAATAGCAAGTAACTATGATGCAGAAGGAAGTCAAACAATAGCACCACAAATAGCAGTAGTATCAAAAGAGCAAAAAACAGCAACAGTTACAGTAGAAATAGCAAATAACTATTCAAGCACAATAAGTGAAGTAAAAATACTAGGAAAAATACCATTTGCAGGAAATACATATGTAATAAATGGAAATGATATGAAATCAGACTTTAATACAACAATGACAAATGCAGGAATAACCATATCAGAAGAATTAAAAGCAACGACAAAAATATATTATTCAAATAAAGAAAATCCAACTACAGACCTAAGCAGTAGTGAAAATGGTTGGGTAGAAACTCCAGCAGACTATTCACAAGTAAAAAGTTATTTAATAGACTTTGGAGAAAAATCATTAAACAGAGAAGAAAAATATCAAATACATTATGACATAAACTTGCCAGAAGGCTTAAACTATAACCAAACATCATATAGCCACCATGCAGCATATTTTTGCTTAGACACAGAAAATGGGAAATATAGAACACAAACAGAGCCTAACAAACTAGGATTCAGAATAGCAAAATTATATGATTTAGAACTAACAAAATATCAAAAGGGAGTAGACAAACTAGTATCTGGAGCAACATATAGCATACAAGAAGAAGGAGAAGAAGAGTCAAAAACAAGAGTAACAAATGAACAAGGAAAACTAACATTACAAAGATTATATATAGACAAAATATATACAATAAAAGAAATAAAAAGTCCAACACAATATGAATTAAATGAAGAAGAAATAAAAATTAGAGCAAAAGAAGAAAATGGACAAATACAAGTAGAAAAAATAAGTGGAAATGTAAAAAACTTGCAAGCAGTACAAGAACAAAACAAAATACAAGTAGAAGTTGAAGATGAAGTAAGAGCAAATTTAAAAATACAAAAACAAGCTCAAGGAACAGAAAACAAATTATCAAATGTAAAATACAAACTAACAGGAAAAGGGCAAGCAGCAGGAAGAATATTAACAACAAATATAGATGGAGAAATTAACATAAGAGGACTATATATAGGAGAAGAATACACTTTAGAAGAAATAAAAGCTGAAGGGTACTATTTAGCAAGCCCAATAAAATTTATAATAACAAATAATGAAGGAAACTATACAGTAAATATAACACAAGGAACAGTAAAAACAAATAGTATAACAAAACAAGACGAAATACCAACATTAAATTTAATAATAGAAAATGAAAAAATACCAGAATATAATTTAGTAATAAATAAAATAGCAAAAGGAGAAGAAACACCATTAACAGGAGTAAAGTTTGGACTATATAAAGAAAATGAAAGAATAGGAACATATACAACAGATGAACAAGGAAAAATAACAATACAAGGTTTATACCAATATGTAGAAGAAAAACAAGTAGCACAAACATATACATTAAAAGAAGTACAATCACCAGAAGGATATTCAAAAGTAGAAGATATAACATTCTATGCACAAAAGCAAGAAGGTTTATTAAACATACAGATAATATCTGGTACAGTAAAAGAAATACAACAAACAGACAATACAATAACAATAACAGTAGAAAATAGTCCAACATTTAAACTAATAAAAAAAGATGGAAAAACAAAAGAATTACTAGAAGGAGTAAAGTTTGCAATTTACAATCATGAAACAGGAGAGCCAGCAGTAGACAGCAAAGGAAATATAATAGGAGAAAGACAAATAATAAATGGAAAAACATATTATATTGTTACAACAAATAAAAAAGGAGAAATAGTAGCACCATTACCAGAAGGACTATATGAAGCAGTAGAAATAGAAACTTTTGAAAAATATGAATTAGGAACAATAAAAGATAGAACACATTACTTTGGAATAGGAGCTTCAAAAGAAGAAGTTAGAGAATTTCAGCCAGTATGGGGAACCTTGGTAGGAGGAACAGGAGATGATAAAATAACCTCAGTATCAGCAACTAGTGATGGAGGGTATGTAGTAGGAGGGTATTTTTATTCAGATAGTATCCAAGTAGGAGACTATACACTAACTAACAGTGGTAGTTATGATGGAATGATAATAAAATATAATGCTATGGGAGAAGTAGAGTTTGCAACTTCAGTAGGAGGAAGTAGAGATGATTATATAGCCTCAATAGTAACAACCAGTGATGGAGGGTATGTAGTAGGAGGATATTTTTGGTCGAATAGTATCCAAGTAGGAGACTATACCCTAACTAAGGCAGGTAATGAAGATGGAATGATAATAAAATATAATGCTATGGGACAAGTAGAGTTTGCAACTTCAGTAGGAGGAAGTGGTGTTGAAGGAATAAGCTCAGTAGCTGAAACCAGTGATGGAGGGTATGTAGTAGGAGGGTATTTCGAAAGTAGTAGCATCCAAGTAGGAGACTATACACTAACTAACAGTGGTAGTTATGATGGAATGATAATAAAATATAATGCTATGGGAGAAGTAGAGTTTGCAACTTCAGTAGGAGGAAGTAGAGATGATTATATAGCCTCAATAGTAACAACCAGTGATGGAGGGTATGTAGTAGGAGGATATTTTTGGTCGAATAGTATCCAAGTAGGAGACTATACCCTAACTAAGGCAGGTAATGAAGATGGAATGATAATAAAATATAATGCTATGGGACAAGTAGAGTTTGCAACTTCAGTAGGAGGAAGTGGTGTTGAAGGAATAAGCTCAGTAGCTGAAACCAGTGATGGAGGGTATGTAGTAGGAGGGTATTTC
>CANRSN010000031.1 GCA_947642455.1 uncultured Clostridiaceae bacterium | reverse complement strand
GTTTTCCTTGATTGTTTGATACATATTTTCCATCTATTGTGTCAAAATTGTATGTTTCATAACTTGCTTCATATAGCTTAATACTGTTTATTACTATTCTGTCTTCACCTGTGTGCACACTTCCATCTTTTCTATATCCTAAATGTAGATAATATGTATTTCCTCCTTCTAACACCATTGATGTATAATCTGTATTTCCTACTGTTCCCCCTATTTGCTTTACAAATTGTCCTGTACTACTACTATATGATGGCGCTGTTATACTTTGAGTTATCGTTGCATATCCTTTATCAGCATTCTCACTTGATACCCTTGCATTTACTACAACTACATAATTTCCTGTTATTTCTGTCAAATCTATTGGTATGTATGAGTTTGCTGTTGTGTTATTTTTTCCATCACTTCCTCCATTTGCTTGTTGATATGTTTTTCCATTTGTTGGCTCTAGTGTTCCATCTTCATTTTGTACGAAATAGTATGTTCCATTATTTGTTAGTTCCCCTAATTTATCTAATAACTCATTTTCTGTATTTGCTTTTCCATATTTTTCTCCATTTGCCTGGATTGTACCTAGTGTTCCTATTATCTCTTTTTCTTCGTCTATTTCTGTATATTCTTGACCATTATTTTGTATTTCTCCTATTACTCCTGTTGGCTCTTCTCTTTCTTCTATTTGCTCTATTTTGAATTTAGCCCCTTCTAATGGAGTTATTCCATTTGCATCTTTTTTGTTTATTGCAAACTTTCTATTTGCTTCTACATATGTTACTACCACATGTTTGTCTTCTGTCATATTTGTAAATTGTGGTAATGTATATGTTCCATCTTCTTGTTTTTCAAATTCTACTCTTTCTCCATTTATTGTTATTTTTACTATTTCATAGCCTTCTTCTGGTGTCATTTTTATTTCTTTTGTGCTATTTTCATTATATTTTACTTCTTCATATTTGCTTCTTCCTTCTCCTGAAATGTTTCCACCTTTTACTCCATCTATTGGTTCTACTTCTGTTGTTATTTTGAAGGTTTTTGTTTCATTTTTCACTTCTATTTGCTCTTGTTCTGGTACTCCTTGTTCGATGGCTAATTTTACTATCATTCCATCGCTTGTAGAATTTCCAAGATTTGTTAATACATAATCTCCTACTTTAATTTCACTTGAAGTAAAATTTCCTATTATTATATACTTTCCATCATTTGTTTCAATTACTGAGCTTATTGTATCAGAATTTATTCCTCCTATACTTGTCGCCCATTCTACTTCATATTTATTTTCGTTTTCAACAGGTTTATATTTTATTATCATTCCATCTTTTTGCCCTTTATTATTTAAAACATAGTCACCCACTTTAATATCTTGGCTAAAATATCCTCCTATTACAAATCCTCCATCACTTGTTGAAGATACCGACACTATTTTATCTGTTCCATATCCTCCTATTGTCATTTTCCACTCTTCTTCATAATTTGCATTATATTTTATTAATTCTCCTTTTTCCTTATAAACAGGCACATTTGAGCCAGCATAATGATTTCTTCCTACTATATATCCTCCATCATTGATTAATGATACAACATTATCTCTGCCTCCTTGGTTTATTATAAGTTCTATGTTTCCTTCCTTGCTATATTTACTTATTTTTCCTTCTGTATTTCCTATTATATATCCTCCATCACTAGTTAATTTCAATGAATTAATTATATTATTATATCCTAATAGTGTCACATATTCTATTTCATATTTATTATTATTTTCCACTGGTTTATATTTTATTATCACACCATCATTACCTTTACAAGTTATAGAATAATCATCTACTACAATTTGGCTTGAATTTGAATATACACCTACTATAAACCCTCCATCACTGGTCTGTTCTACTGTATCTATTATCTCATTATTACCTCCCTTTACTGATGTCGCCCATTCTACTTTATACTTTTCTTCTGTATCTACTGGCTTATATTTTATTAATATCCCATCCTTACCGCCTTTAGCAGTAAAGGTATATCCTCCCACATTAATTCTATCATAGAAACTCCCTACTATTACAAATCCTCCATCATTAGTTTCTGCTACTGACTCTATTTCTGATGTACCTGTTCCTTCTATTGCATCAGCCCATTCTATTTCATTTTTCTCATTATACTTAATTATAATTCCTCTCTTCATATTTTGGTCAAATTTAAAAGTATACTCTCCTATTTTAAGCTCTGAAAATATAAAATTTCCTACTGTTATAAATCCTCCATCAATTGTTTCTGAAACTGTGCTTATATAATCATTACTTTTACCTCCTACTGATGTAGCAAACTCTGTCAATACATTTTTTGTTTCTCCTTTTTTATATTTAATTATCATTCCTTCATAATTTTCTTCATCCTTTAGCGCATTTGTCTTTTTCTTTAGAGTACCTACCGCTATATATTCTCCATTATCAATTTCTATTACTGAATTTATCTTATCATTACCATTTTCTTTTTCTATTGCTACAGATTCTACTTCATATATTTTCTTATTTTCTATTGGCTTATATTTTATTAATATTCCATCATTATAACTTGCATTTGTATTGGCTATCATATAATCTCCTATTTGAATACTTGATGATAAAAAATATCCTCCTATTACAAATCCTCCATCACTTGTTTCTGAAACTGAGCTTATATAATCATTATTTGTTCCTCCTACTGAAGTTGCCCACTCTACCTCATTTTTTGCATTATATTTTATTATCATTCCGTCTTGTTGACCATTATTAGTTAAGGTATACTCTCCTACTTGGATACTATTGCTACAATATCCTCCTACTAAATACCCTCCATCACTTGTTATAGTTACTGAGTTTATTCCATCACTGCGTTCTCCTCCTATTGAGGTTGCCCATTCTACTTCATTTTCTGCATTATATTTTATTATCATTCCATCAGTAGTATTATAACCAGAAGCCCCTTGATATACATTTGTTAAAGTATATTCTCCTATTTCAACACTCTGTGAATTAAAATAACCTACTACTATATATCCTCCATCATTTGTTGCTACTACTGATTGTATTCCATCTGCACTAGTTCCTCCTACCGTGGTTACAAATTCTACTTCGTTTTGTACATTATATTTTATTATCATTCCATCATTAGAACCTTTGTTGGTTAGAGAATAGTTTCCTACTTTAATACTACTACTTCCGAATTTTCCTACTACTACATACCCTTCATCTCTTGTTACTGCTACCGAGTATATATATTCAAGACTAGTTCCTCCTAGTGATGTTGCAAATTCCACTTCATTTTCTGTATTATATTTTATTATCATTCCATCTTCAAGCCCATTACTGGTTAACGTATAACCTCCTACTTTAAACTCTTTAGAGTTAAAATATCCTCCTATTACATACCCTCCATCACTTGTTATCACTACTGATTCTATCCATTCACTTTTACTTCCTCCTATTGATGTTGCAAATTCTACTTCATTTTCTGCATTGTATTTTATTATCATTCCATCACTAAAACCATTTTTTGCGTTCACTAATGTATATTCTCCTACTTGAATACTACTACTGTTAAAGTATCCTCCTACTATATACCCTCCATCACCAGTTTGTTCTATACATGTTATTTGGTTGTTACCATCTCCTTGTATGGTTGTAGCCCATTGTGTTTTCATAACTTCTTGACTTTCTCTTGAAGTACCAATTCCAAAATATGTTGCATCTGCTAAAGTGTATTTATCATGTGAGGCTTGTACTTCTACTGCTTTGTATAGTCCTTGTGGTAAGTCTGCTGTGATTTCTCCTTTTTCATCTGTTGTAACGATGTTGTATTCTTTTCCATCTATTATTTCTTTTGTTCCTACTAGTTCTCCTTTGCTGTTTCTTGCTGGTACTTCTGTATCATCTACATTATAGATTACGAATTTTGTGTTTGGTAATAAAGCCCCTGTTTCGCTATCTGTTTTGGTTAGCTTAAATGATGGGCTGTCTGCTAATGTTATTGTTATGTTATTTCCTTCTATTTGTGTGTTTGCTATTGTTCCTTGTGTGTTGCTTAGGCTGTATGTTCCATCTTCATTTTTTGTTACTTTGAATTCTATGTCTTGTAGTTTTGCAAAGCCTTCTGGTGCTAATGTTTCTTGTAATATGTATGTTTGTTCTAGTTGTCTACTTTCCTCAAATGCATATAAGTCTGGTATTGTTACTATTCCTGCTTGTCCTATTTCATCTGTTGTACCAATTTTTCCTGTTTCATATCTTCCTAGTTCTTTTCCATCTTTTATTAGTTTGAATTTTGCTCCTGATAATAGGTTTTCTTCGTTTCCTTTTTCTACTTTTTTTATTGTTAGGTTATATGTTGGTATTGGTTCGTTTTCTATACTTAGGTTTATTGTTGGTATTTCGTTTTCTGTAGTTGTTGTGTTTGCTTTTACTTCATTTTCTCCTTCTGTTATGTTTGCTACATAGTTTCCTTCATTGTTTGTTATTGTAAATTTTATTGGGCTTGCTAAATAGTACCCTTCAGCTCTTACTTCTTCTAAAGTGTATTCTTCTCCTATTTTTAATCCTTTTATTGTTATTTTTCCTTCTCTGTTTGTTGTTACTGTTCTTCCTTTTTCTGGCAAGCCTGCTCCTGTTAGCTTGAAACGTGCTCCTTGAAGTGGAGTTGTACTTCCATTTAAGTTTCCTGTTGCATCTTGATTTAAGTCTCCTACTTCGTTTTCATTCTTTGGCAAAGCCAATTTTAGTATAGTTAAGTTTGCTTTTACCTCATCTTCTACATCTACAGCTACTTTATAGTCTTTTCCTTCTTCTTTTATTACTTCTATTCTTCTTGTATTTCCTTCTAGTATTTGTGCTGTTAGAGTTCCATTTTCTTCTTTTGTTGTGAATTTTACTATTTCACTATTTAATTCATATTCTATTGGACTTTTTATTTCTTGCATACAGTATGTTCTTTCTGCATATAGACCTTCTAGTACAAAGTTTCCATTTTCGCTTGTTACTTGTGTTTTTCCTTCTTCTTCTCCATCTTCCCAGATGTAGTATGTTGCTCCTTCTACTTTCTTTTGTTTTTCTTTTTGATATTTTGTTACTTCTAGGTCATATTGTTTTGCTATTCTAAAGCCTAATTTATTTGGCTCTGTTTGTGTTCTATATTTTCCATTTTCTGTGTCTAAGCTAAAGTATACTGCATGGTGGCTATATGCAAATTGGTTGTATTCTAAACCCTCTGGTATTGCTATTTCATATGTTATGTCATGGTTTTCTCCTCTTGCAAATGTGTAGTCTCCTATGTCTATTAAAAATGTTTTGATTTTGCTCCAATCTTCTGGCTCTGTAGTCCAATTGTTGCTTGGGTCTGTTAGGTCTCTGTTTGGATTTTCATTTTCTGAATAGTATACTGTTGCTCTTGTTTTTAGTGCATCTGGAAGTTTTAGACTTTGGGCTATTAGTTGTGTTGAGAATGTTGACCCCATGTCTTCTCCATTTATTATGTATGTGTTTCCTGTAAATGGTATTTTTCCTAGTACTTTTATTTCACTTATTGTACTTGAATAATTGTTTAGTAAGTTTATGTCTATTGTTGCTTTTCTTTGTTCTTTTGACACTAGTGCTACTTGTGGTGCTACTGCTATACTTTCTTTTTCATCATATTTGCTTGCTACTTGTGATGTTAGTAATGATTGTGGTGATATTAATTGTAGTATTTGTGATGCTTTTCCTATTATGTCTGTTGTTACTAAGTTGTTGTTTACATCATATTTATCTTGTGTATTTGTACTATATTCTGCTCCATTTTCGTTATATGCGTATAATTCTACTTGTCTTCCTACTGTTGATATTCTTGGGTCTGGTGTTATATTACAGTCTACTTTTATATTATATGATGTTTCTACCTCATTTTCTGTTATTATTTTTATAAATATGCTTCCTTCTTCTTCATATTTTTCATAACTTACTATTCTTACTCTATCGTCATTTATACTTACATTATTTATTTCTACATCTATTATTTCTTGTGGCAACTTTAATAAAAATGTGCCATTTACCCATTTTACTTCATTACTATTTTCTCTGTATATTGCTTGTATTGTAAATATTTCGTTTTTCTGTGTTTCTTGTGTTGATATTGATGTTGGTCCTATTGCTAATCCTACTTCTGTTAATGGTTCTTCATATAACGCTTGATGTGATGTTGTTCCTACCCTATTTTCTCCTATGTACCCTGTTAATGTTGACATTATGTATTTTAAGTTGTCAAATTCTTCTCTTGTGTAGTTTCCTACTACATATTCGTCATCTATTTCTTTTACTAAGTATACATATATTGATGAATTTACTGTTACATTGCTTGTTTCTACTCTTATGTGTTTTATTCCTACTTTAAATTTATATGGAGATGCACTACTATATTTTCCCCAGTTTTCTTTTGTAAATGTCTCTAATAATTCATCTGTCTCATCATCATATACTTTTATTTCTCCATTTTCTCCTAACATGCTTACTGGATTACTAAAATATATTCCTATTGTTTTGCTTACTTCTTCCATGCTTTCTTCTGTGTTGTCTTCTTTTATAAATTTATCTGGTTTTAATGCCTCCCCTTGTTGTGCATCTTTTAATACTAGTCCTCCTTCTTGTGGAGTTGTTCCTGTTTGTGCATACCATCTTACTTCATATTTATCATCAGTTTCTTTTTCTGATACTTCATTATATATTCTAAGTGGTTTTATTTTTGATATTACATATCTTGTCCTTGGATATGATACATATCTTCCTACTTGTATTCCTATGCTTGGATCTCTTTTTTGCTCTTGTGGCTCTCTATATGTTATTACTAGTGTTGCTTTTGCAGTGTTTGTTTCATATGGATTTTTGAATTCACTATTTGGATTGTTATATGCTGTGTATTTTGCTTCTACTGGTACTTTTATTTGTACACTATCCATTGCTAAACTTTTATATGCTTCTATTGGATATGTTATTTTTACATTATAGCTATTTAGTGGGTATGATGCTATTGTTCCATCTTCTCCTACTGTTCCTTCACTTCTTGCTGTTAGTGTTCTTGTTTCTTCATTATATTCATATGTTGCATTTGTTACTTCTACTTTTGTTGGTGCATATCCATTTAGTTCTGGTATTTCTACTTTTATTTCTGATGTTTTGGTTTTTAGTTGATATTTTGTTTCTTCTATGTTTACACTAAAACTTAACTCCATTTCGCCCTTTTCTTCATTTATTGTGTTTAATAGTGTTTTTACTTGGTTTATATCTCTTATATTACAACTTGCTGAACCATACCAGTCTATATTAAAGTTTACTGTTTTTTGTATTGGTGTTTCTTGGGTTGTTCCATCTTCTTTTTCTTCTACATGTATTCCAGTTAATGTTATACTATTTATCTTACTGTAGTTGTTTATATTGCTTCCTATTGCCGATGCTTTTGAATTGTATGATTTATAGTCTCCACTTTTTACTACACCTGTTATTAGTTTTTGGGTTCCATTGCTTATATTATTAAATTCTATTTCTCCTATATTACTTCCTACATAGTTTTGCTTTATTTCTTTGTCTTTTACTATGGCGGTTTCAAAATAGAAGTTTCTACCTCCATTTATGACTATTTTTCCATCTTTTAAATACCCTTTTGTAAGCACATTAAGCTCCATGTAAAGGGTATCTTGTTTTCCTATCTCTTTACATGTTCCTCTTATTCCTTCTGCATAGCCATCTCCATTTATATCTCTTAAGAAAAATGCGTCAAATTGTACATAGTCGAAATCTACTAGCTCTCCTGCTTCGTTTTCTACTTGTACTTTTTCTTCTCCTTCTTGCACTTGTGCATACGTCATTGCTCTTGCATTTTCTGCACTGTATAGCATGTTTATGTTTTTCTCTTTTGTTATGCTACTTAGTATTAGTGCTACTATTATGATTAATACTAATGCTATTGTTCCCCCTATACATGCTTTTTGGATTTTTCTTTTCTTTAATTTTGGTTCCATTTTGTACCTCCATTTATTTTTTATAGTCAAAAACTTTTGTAAGATAAATATATAGTATAAAATTATAATTTTTTAAGACTCTAAGAACAAATCGAAAGCCTTTAAATTAGCATAACTTTAACTTTTCTCTTTGGCTTTCCATAAATTTGTTCTGTGCCAAATTTTTTTAAAAATTTGTGCACAATGTTTGCGAAGCTTTTTATACAATAGAAAAAGTCAGTATGACTTTCTTATTGTATAAAACATAATATATTACTATATATTTTTACATATTAAGGCTGTTCCTGTAAATGGAGGTTTTTTCCTGTTTTTCGCTTATTTTCTCTATTTAGTTACGGAAATACGTTTTTGTGCATTTTTTACACTTTTTTGTCTTTTTCATGACATTTTTGTAATATATTGTGGCTATGACCCTAGGCTACCTACGAAGCTAGCAAAAAGAGTACAAGTTCTTATAATTCATAGATATTAATTATCTATCTATGTAATATAATATTTATTTCTCATTTAAGAAACTATTTTGACCTTATTGTTCATTTTTTGAACAATAAGGTCAATTATTTGGTAACTATTCAGATATCTTAAACTATCTGCCTAAGTTATTAATATTTATTTTAAAAAAGTTTTGCTTAAGGGAAACTCCCACAGTGGACACGACCCAGAGCGATTGGCGTAGCCAGTAAAAAACTTCGACAAAATAAATATTATATTGCCTATTGGCTTCTAATTTCAAACTATGAATTATAAGATTTTGTACTCTTTTTTGCTGTTATAAAACTCCTAAAAATAAATATTAATAACACTGTTTAAAAGAGGGTGCCCTATAATAAATTTTTACTAAATTAAGATACTTCTTTTGATTAGGAAATTAGAACAAATCGGAAAGCCTTTAAATTAGCATAACTTTAACTTTTTTCTTTGGCTTTCCGTAAATTTGCTCTGTGCCAAATTTTTTTAAAATTTGTGCACAATGTTTGCGAAGCTTTTTATACAATAGGAAAAGTCAGTATGACTTTCCTATTGTATAAAAAATATAGAATATTCTATTTTTCTAATAACCAATCGATTATATTTTTATGAATTATGCCATCTTGAGAAAAGTTTGCTTTATCTAATGAAAGAACATATTTAGGGAAATTATCTTCTATTTCTTCAAATGCTCCAAATTCCCTTTTTTTAACTTTATCGTTTTCTATTAAATAAGCAACTTGAAAGTATAGTTTTTCATCTGTTTTGGTTGCTATAAAATCTATTTCCCCTTCTTTTGTTTTTCCAATATAGACTTCATATCCCCTCTCTAGTAATTCATTATATACAACATTTTCAATTGCAAAACTTTTATTTATTTCAAAGTTATTATTTTTTATTTGTGCTATACCTAAATCTGTCATGTAATACTTATTTAATGTTTTTAAGATTGCTTTTCCATGAATATCATATCTGTATATTTTCTTTATCATTAATGCTTTGCATAATGCGTCTAAATACATATATAATGTTTCAGTTGATATAGACTTTCCTTCGCTTTTTAAAAAGTTTATTATATTTTCTGCAGAAAATTGACGTCCTGTAGTATCCACAATATATTGTAATAATAAATTAAATAAATTTGTGTTTTTTAGTCCTAACCTTTCTACTACATCTCTTAATATTATTGAGTCAAATACACTATGAAGATAGTCTTTTATATTGCTTTCATCTGTAAATTGTGTTCTATTAGGAAGACCTCCCCATTTGACAAAGTCCCAAAATGTTTTTTCTGCTTTTGCTTCTTTACCTGTTAGTTCTATAAATTCTTTATAACTTAATGGATATATATTAAATATTACATATCTTCCAGATAATACTGTTGATAACTCATTTGATAGTAATTTGCTATTTGAGCCTGTTATAAATATACTTATGTTATCTACAGATGCTCTTAATGAATTTACTACATCTTCAAATTTTTCTACCTTTTGAATTTCATCTAAAAATACATAATATTTTTTATTATCTATTATTTTTTCTTTTATGTATTTATTTAATTTTTTATAATCTTGTAATTCTTCATACTCTATAAGTTCAAAATTTATATATATAATGTGTTCATTATCTGCTTGCTTTTCTTTTAATTCTTCCATTATTTGTTTTAATATTACAGATTTCCCACACCTTCTTATTCCTACTAATATTTTTATGAGATCACTGTTGTAAAATCCCCTTATTCTTGATAAATATAGTTCTCTTTTTAACATTTTCATCACCTATACTAATTATAATTCATGCTTTTAATTTTGTCAAATTATTTCGCAAATAAGAAATAACTTTTAAATTTTATATATTTATTTCTCATTTAAGAAACTATTTTGACCTTATTGTTCATTTTTTGAACAATAAGGTCAATTATTTGGTAACTATTCAGATATCTTAAACTATCTGCCTAAGTTATTAATATTTATTTTAAAAAAGTTTTGCGCAGGGAAGTTCCCACAGTGGACACGACCCAGAGCGATTGGCGTAGCCAGTAAAAAACTTCTAAAAATAAATATTAATAACTTAGGCAGAATATAAATTTTGCTTACCTATAAATAGTTACATTATTGTAACTATAACTATACTTTCATACTTAGTTTTACTTTTTGTCTTTCCATATCTATTCCTATAACTTTTACTTTTACTATGTCACCAACTGAAACTACTTCTGATGGATTTCTTACAAAATTTTCGCTCATTTCTGATATGTGTACTAGTCCATCATGTTTTACACCAACATCTACAAATGCTCCAAAGTCTGTTACATTTCTAACTGTTCCAGTTAATATTTGACCATCTCTTAAATCTTCGAATTTTAATACATCACTTCTTAATATTGGTTTTGGCATTTCCTCTCTTGGGTCTCTTCCTGGCTTTGATAATTCTTCTATTATGTCTTTTAGAGTCATTTCCCCAACATCTAAGTCTTTTGCTGTTTTGCCTATATTAACTGCTGCTAATTTTGCTTTTATTTCTTCTAATGTTTCTTTATTTAGTAGTTCTTCTTTGCTATATCCTATGTTTTCTAGTAATTTTTCTGCTACTTCATAACTTTCTGGGTGAACAGCTGTTACTTCTAATGGATTTTTACCATCATATATTCTTAAAAAACCTGCACATTGTTGGAATGCTACTTTTCCTAATTTTGGCACTTTTAGTAAGTCTTTTCTTTCTTTTAGTTTTCCATTTTCATCTCTATATTTTACTATATTGTTTGCTATTGTTTTGTTTATTCCAGATATATATGATAATAGTGATGGTGTTGCTGTATTTACATCTACTCCTACTTTATTTACTGCATCTTCTACTACCCCTGTAAGGCTTTCTGAAAGCTTTTTCTGGTCAACATCGTGTTGGTATTGACCTACTCCTATTGCTTTTGGGTCTATTTTTACTAACTCTGCTAATGGATCTTGTAGCCTTCTTGCTATTGATATTGCCCCTCTTATTGATACATTTATGTCTGGATATTCTTCTGTTGCTAGCTTTGAAGCTGAATATACTGATGCCCCCGCTTCTGATACTATGCTATAACATACTTCTTTTTTGCTTTTTTCTTTTACTTCTTTTATTACATCTGATACAAACATTTCTGACTCTCTTGAAGCTGTTCCATTCCCTATTGCAAACATGTCTGCTTCATGCTTTTGTATTAGATTTATTAATACCTTTTTTGCTCCTTCTACATCATTTTGAGGCTCTGTTGGATATATTGTTGCTGTATCTAATACTTTTCCTGTTTCATCTATTACTGCTATTTTGCAACCTGTTCTATATGCTGGGTCAAACCCTATTACTGTTATTCCTTTTATTGGACTTCCTAATAATAGTTGTTTTGCATTTTGACCAAATACTTTTATAGCTTTCTCTTCTGCTTTTTCTGTTAGGTCTGAACGAATTTCTCTCTCTATTGATGGTTCTATTAGCCTTTTCCAGCTATCTAGTATTGTGTCTTTTAATATTTGTGTAAATTGTGTTTCTCCTTTTATTACGTCTCTTTCTATATGGTTTATTATTTTATCTTCTGGTTTACTTACCTTTACTTTTAATGCTTCTTCTTTTTCTCCTCTATTTATTGCAAGTATTCTATGACTTGGTATTCTGTTTACTTTTTCACTAAACTCATAATACATCTCATAATTTGTTTTTTCTTCTGGATTACTTGCTTTTGTTTCTATGTTTCCCTCTCTATAGCATAATTTCTTTATTGCTTTTCTGTAGTCTGCATTGTCTGAAATGCTTTCTGCTATTATGTCACATGCTCCTTGTATTGCTTCTTCTACTGTTTTTACTTGCTTGTCTGCCTTTTCTTTATTTTCTGCTTCTAATTGTTCTCCTTGTGCTACTTCTATTTGGCTTTGTGTCTCTTCTACTGTTATATATTGTTTTGCTATTTCCTCTATTGGTGTTTTTTCATTTTGCTCTATTATTATTTGTGCTAATGGTTCTAAACCTTTTTCTTTTGCTATTGTTGCCCTTGTTCTCTTCTTTTGCTTATATGGTCTGTATATGTCTTCTACTTCTGCTAAGGTTTTTGCCACCTCTAATGCTGCTACTATTTCATCTGTTAGCTTTCCTTGTCCTTCTATTGAATTTATTACTTCTTGTTTTCTTTCTTCCAAATTCCTTAGATAGTTTAACCTTTCTCCTAGGTCTCTTAGTATTTCGTCTGAAAGTCCCCCTGTTGCTTCTTTTCTATAACGTGCTATAAATGGTATTGTGTTTCCTTCATCTATTAATTTTATTGTACTGTCTACTTGGCTCTCTTTTATGTTTAGCTCTTCTGCTATTATTTTTATTATATTCACTTTTTTCCTCCTTATTTATATTTCTAAGTATTCATCATATGTTATTTCTTTGTCTGTTACAATTCATATTTCAATTTTTATTTAAGCAATATAATATTTATTTTTACGAAGTTTTGCGCAGGGAAGCTCCCACATTAGAAACGACCCTAAGCGATTGGCGAAGCCAGTAAAAAACTTCGTCAAAATAAATATTATATTGCCTAAAATATATAATTTTACAAGCCATGAATTGCAACCTTTTTATATTTCTAGGTATTCATCATATGTTATTTCTCTGTCTATTACTTTTGACTCTCCAAGTGCTTGTTTTAGGTCGATTATTCTGTTTGCTACTGTTTGTGTTAATTGGTGGTCATGTGATGTAAATATGATATTTCCTTTGAATTTGTTCATTCCTTCATTTAATGCTGTAATGCTTTCCATATCTAAATGGTTAGTCGGTTCATCCATTATTAGTAAGTTCGCACCTGATAGCATCATTTTTGACAATACACATCTTACTTTTTCTCCTCCTGATAATACTTTTACATATTTTAGTGCTTCTTCTCCAGAAAATAACATTCTTCCGTAAGAAACTTCTTACATATGTTTCGTCTGGGTCTTTTGAGTATTGTCTTAACCAGTCTGTTATAGTCATGTCTTCTTCAAATAGATAGTTGTTATCTTTTGGGAAGTATGTATGTGTTATTGTTGTTCCCCATTCTATTTCTCCTTCGTCTGGCTCTAACTCTCCTTCTATTATTTGAAATAGTGTTGTTTTTGCTATTTCGTTGTCTGCTAATATTGCGATTTTGTCATTTTGCTTTACTGTGAATGATACATTTTCTAGTATTTTTTCACCATTTATTGTCTTACTGATATTTTTCACTTTTAGTATTTCTTTTCCTGGTTCTCTATCTGGCTTAAAGTCTATGTATGGATACCTTCTATTTGATGGTTTTATTTCGTCTAGTTCTATTTTTTCTAGTGATTTTTTTCTTGATGTCGCTTGTTTTGATTTTGAGGCATTTGCACTAAACCTAGCAATGAACGCTTGCAATTCTTTTATTTTTTCTTCTTTCTTTTTGTTTTGCTCTTTCATCTGCTTTAATAGTAATTGACTTGATTCGTACCAGAAGTCGTAATTTCCTGGATATACTTTTATTTGCCCAAAGTCTACGTCTGCTATATGTGTACATACTTTGTTTAAAAAATATCTATCATGTGATACTACTATTACAGTATTTTCGAAGTTTATTAGAAATTCTTCTAACCAACTAATGCTCTTTAAGTCTAAATCGTTTGTTGGTTCGTCTAGCAGTAGTATGTCTGGATTTCCAAATAGAGCTTGTGCTAGTAATATTTTTACTTTTTCTTTTGCCTCTATTTCTTTCATTTGCTTGTAATGCTTGTCTGCTTCTATTCCTAAGTCGTTTAGTAATTGTGCTGCATCTGCTTCTGCATTCCATCCATCTAGCTCTGCAAATTTCTCTTCTAGCTTTGCTGCTTTCATTCCATCTTCTTCACTAAAGTCTGGTTTTGCATATATTTCATCTTTTTCTTTCATTATTTTGTATAGTTCTTGGTTTCCCATTATTACTGTGTCTATTACTGTGTATTCTTCATATGCAAAGTGATCTTGCTTTAGTACTGATAACCTCTCTCCCTTTTCTTTTGTTACTTCTCCTTTGCTTGGCTCTATTTCTCCTGATAATACTTTTAAAAATGTTGATTTTCCAGCACCATTTGCTCCTATTATTCCATAACAACATCCTTTGTTGAATTTGATGTTTACATCTTCAAATAGTGTTCTTTTTCCAAATCTGATGGTTACTCCTATTGCATTTAACATTGATTTTTTTCCTTCCTTTCTCTCTCCTTTTTCTTTGCTATTATATATGATTTCTTTTATTTTTTCAAGCTCTCTTTTATTTAAGTTTTAGTTTTTGCTTACATCTGAATTGTTACCAAAAATTTAGAGTATATTAAACCATTTAAGGTAAAATATACTCTATTCTTAATAAATTATATTTTAGAATTCTTTCTCTAATATATATAATTCTTTATATTACTTTATGTTTCTTATGGCTGTTGCCAGTGACGTTTCTAATTCTTTTAGTTCTTTTTCATCTTGTTTCCTCTTTTCTATTCCTTCTATCGTTATTCTTGTGCTTTCTGTTAATGCTTGCACAATATTTTGATTCAGTTGCCTAATGGTTTCGATGTCTACAACACCCCTTTGATTTGCTTTAGCTGATTCAACTGCTAAATTTTTTCCTGCTTCTGAAATTGCTAAGAGCATTCTGTTATTTACCTCTGTAACTTGGTTTGTAATATCTAATGCTCCCTGTACAGTCTTTATTCCAAGTGCTATTGCCATTTGTGTTTTCCACATTGGTATTGACGTATTTATAGTTTTTTGTATTGTATCTTCTACGTCTTGTGCACTATTTTGAATTGACCTGATCTGTGGTGCAAGACTTACCGCTATAGTTCTTGTTACTTTTAAGTCATATATTCTTTTGCTAAACCTGTTGATGTTATCTGAGAAGTCTCTTATTTCTTGCGGATCTATTCTTGCATCTTGTTGCATTTGTTTCATTTTACTTTTTGCTTTTTCTAATGCAATTTCACCTGCATAGATGATTGTTGTTAAATACTGGTAGGTTTCTTTATTGGCTACAAATAATGATTCAAAATCGTCATATACTCTCGATACATCTTGCTTTTTTACTACTAACTGCTGAACTATCTTTTCAATTTTTTCGTTAACTGGTCTATAGTTGTCTCTAATTTGCTGTGCTTTCTTAGCTGGATTGGAAAATATACTGAATATTCCCTTTTTTTCAAGAGTAGCATCATAGTTGCTTATTTGCCGCATTGCTTCATTTAAAAGCTCTCCTGTTTCTCCAAGTTCTTTTGAACCACGACCTGTTAACATTGTATCTGCAAATTTTCCAAGGCTTGTTTGTTGCTCTGCCCCATAGTTATTTACAAAATCCCTGTTTGTAACGTCTATGCCCTGTACCATGCTTTGTATTTTTTGTTTTGTTGCCATATCTAATGTTTCTGCATAGTTCTTTGGTAGTTCTAATAACTGCTCTGCTTGCTTTTGGACTTCGTTTGCCATTTCTTGTCCTGCTACATTGCTTGTTGTTATTTCGCTCACATTACTGTTTTGTACTGACATATATTGCCTCCTTTATGTGTTTATAAATAACTACCTGCTACTTGGGCTAATTGCCCTAAATCTTTTACTTCTACTGCTTCTTCTATTGCCCTTATTTTCCAAGTACCCTTATAAGTATATAATTCTGCCCATATCATTCCTGTTTTTTCTTTATGTGCCTGACAATTTATGTTTTGTTCCAAAAGTTCTTGTTTTTCTTCATAACTATATATGTGCATATATCCTTTTTCTAACAATCCATAGTGTTGCTTTAATTCTTTTCCCCATAATATACAGGTTATTATTGACATTTTTTCTATGTCTTTTGGTATTTTAGTAAAGTCTATACTTACTCTTAAGTCATCATCTCTCCAAGAACTTCCATTACAGTTGATTGTTTCATCTATTATTGAACCTTCTTCGTCTTGTGGCTCTCCATACCAGATTGTGTATATTCCTTTTGTTTTACTTTTGCATACTACTGCTATATCTGTTACTGTATGAATATCCATCTGTGTAGATTCTAGCCGAATTCCTATACCTATTTTTTGATTTTGTACTAATATTTTTCTGCTTCCTCTTATTAGTTGTTCAACTGCCACATTAGCTCTCCCCTTTTTGCCTTAAAACGTCCTTTACCATTGACCCCCCATATAAAATATGAGGGGCCTGTTTATTTTAGGAAATAAACTTTCCTAATAAGAAATATTGTGTGTTTTACTGATCCTTTAACATATGTGGAGCGTATTTTTTCACAACTCCATACACTGTCATACCATAAAGCTCGATATAGTCCTCTAAGTCATAGTTTGAGCCTTCTTCAACTGCTACAAATTCCCACTCACCTTCGTCATTCATTCTGGTTAGTTTGCCGAAGACCATTCCTACATTGTCTGCTACATGTGCTTCTTCAGACAATGAAAACCTTAGTTTTTCTTCTTCATTGTTATCCATAATACGGATATAAGCATTGTCTACTAACCCAAAGTGTTGATCATCCCTATGGTCATAGATGGTAATAACTGGCACTATAGACTTTACCCAATCAGGGATTTTGTCTAATTTAATCTTAATAACCTCTGCATCCCCTTCTGATTCATCTTCTACTCCTTTTTTGTTGTCCCCAGAATGCGTTAATGCACTTTTAGGAGATACTTTGTGTTCATACCAAATGAAGTACCTGTCATCTTGGCAAATTTCATCTTCATCCAGACAGACCATTGATAAGTCTAAGTCAAAGTCTCTCTTTTCTCTGTAACGGTTGGTATTCCAACTTAATGCAAAATATACTGTATCTGTGTATGGAAGTACCTTTCTTAACCGAACTCTGTCACCCTTTACTAACCTTGTTCTTTCTGCCATATTTCTCCTCCTTGATTGTTGTTTATTTAGTATTATAATTCAAATAAGCTACGAATGAAACCCATAATACCTTTTCTTCTTGGCTCTGTCTGCGCTACTGAACTTGAGGTTTCTCTGTTTGGTTCCTCGGTATGTGACATTGAGCTTGAGGTTCTTTGGTTTGATCCTTCTGTATGCGTTATTGAGCATGAAACTCTACAACCACCACTACAGCTTGATTCACAGCCATCATCTGGATTGTTCGATACGCCTAAATACTCTTCCCAGCTTTGTTCTGCTGTTTTTTGCGTTATAATGTTTACCATTTCTTCAATGTCTCTTACCCGAACTGGCTCTCCGATGGCTTTAAATTCCCATTCTCCATCTTTTTTGTAGAACTCGCCTACAAATAAGCCTGTCTTTTCTCTGAATTTTTCTGAATTCTCTATACGATATTCAACTAATTCTTTTCCAGTCTCTACATCTGTAAGATGTATGTAGGCATCTTCTACCATTGATAAATCCTGTGCCTTTCTATAGGCCTGATATATGTTCATGATAACTATAATTCTGCCATATTCAGGAGCCAGCTTTGGAAAGTTGATGTCAATTTGCTCATCATCTTCATTTCCTCCACCGCCACCTCCTACAAGGTCGTCTCCATGATACAAGAATTCTTTAGAATCTTCTGGTCTCATGTAGGATATTTGTTTTACATAGTTACCATATTCATCTAACACGACTATGGATTGATCTAAGTCCCAAGTTCTGCTTGAGTGACTTGGCTTCCACCCCATTCCTGCTGTTACATTTCGCAAGATTCCTTCTTGGGTTACCTTTGTAAGCCGAATTTTCTCGCCTTTTACTAACCTGATTTTCTCTGCCATTTTCTTCTCCTTTTGATTTTTGTTAATCAGTTACTAAACACTATTTTTCTATTTCTCTCCTTTCGTTATAAAATTTTTTATAACTGTTTTTATTTAGTTTACGCATGTAGTATATCACATTTTTTATTTTCTGTCAACATAATCTGTTTTTCAATTTGCAAAAAAGGGTACAATTTGTTACGATTAATAGATATTAATTATCTATTAATCGTAACAAATTGTACCCTTTTTTTGCTATTTTTTAACATATAGTTTTTATAAATTAATAAAATTATTTATAAATTCTGTAAATGGTCTAAAGACTATTTCTTTTATTTGTTGTTTTCTTGAAATATATACAAATTGCAGGTTATCACCATATTCTCCTGTTCTTTCTGGTAGTAAAAATGCTTGTTTGTTTATAATTTTTACCTTTCTATTTAACTCATCTTTTTCTATAGTATGTTCTATCTTTCGATATATTTCTTCATTTGGATTTATTATAGACATTATTACATATGTTTTTCTAGGCAATAGTAATTGTAATATTGACTTTATGTAGTACTCTATATTCTGATATTCTACTATGTCATAAATTATTTGATTTGCCATTGCCTCTTCCCAATCATTTGTGAATATGGTTGTTCTTTTTACATACTCTAGCTTATTCCTTTCTATTGTTGCACAATGTATCCATATACCACTTTTAGTCGGCTGTTTGAATTTTAGTTTTATGCTTGAGTCTTTTATTGCGTTTATTTGCTCTGGCAATAATTCATGATAGTTTTGGCTATCTATTATTTGTTTTTGATATTGCCCAAACTGATATGTCTCTACATTTCCTATTCTACTAATTATTCGTAGACTAGTGTTTCTGGGAATATTATTATTTATTATGTTCCAACTCTTTTGATATGTTTCTATACGCTTTTGTATTATTGAGTCTAATTCTGGTATTACATTTATTGCATTTATCTGACTTACAATTTCATATGACTCTTCTAGTGTTTCTTTTAATTTTTGCTTTTCTAGTTCATTATAAAAACTGTATGTTGCCTTTCCCCATAATTCCCTAAAACCTCTTTCTTTTTCTAGTAGTTTTTCTTTTATGTCTACAATTGATTTCATAGCTATTTCGTAACCTTTGATTTTCTTTTGAAAGAAAATTATTTCAGGCTCTGAAAGAACACTGTCTATGTATTCCGACTTTTCTTTGAATATGTCATTTGTATAATATGATTCTAATTCTCTTATGAATTCTATTACTTCTGACAATTCTATTGGTTTGTCTGTCCGTTCCTGTTCTTTGCTTTCTACTACTTCCTTGTCTTGTGTCTCTTCTTCGTCTTCCTCTAGTATGAAAAAATCTGCTATTGCTTTTAGAACCTTCTCTACCATTAGCCTTTCCTCCATTTTAAAGTATTTACTTTATTTTTGTTGTACTTATTTAATAGTTGAATTATATCATTTTAAATTGATTATGTCAATTTTGTTTTTAGCTTTAAGTTTCAGTATTTTCTTGAAATACTGAAGCTTAATGTTTGTTACAATTCACATTTTATAAAATTATATATTATATTGCCTAAATAGAAATTGGACTGTGAATTGTAATAAATGTTTTTAGCTAGATTAACTTCAGCAAAACTTTATGTTGACTTTTTCTAAACATTATGCTATTATTATATCGATTTACAAATATTTTAAACACAAGGAGGATAATTTATGTTTTTTGGAAAACGGCGTAACTCGATGAACTCAACGGCTGGCGGTTCAACTGCCAACAATGTAACTTTTGGTGAAGCAACAATGCCTTCTGCTAAAGTTTGTCTTACTAAGGCAACAGAAGGGCTTGATCGCGGTATTGTCCGCTTACAAAAGACTTCTGGTATTGACCTTAGTAAACATAAGGCTCGTGTTTTTGTTGTTATGGATCGTTCTGGATCTATGGAACCCTGTTTTAGTGATGGCACTGTTCAACGTATTTTAACACGTTTTTTACCTCTTGCACTAAAATTTGACGATGATGGTCAACTTGAGGTTTATGTGTTTAATACTGTGTGTGAAAAAATGCCTGCAATGAATTTGCACAACTACGAAACTTATGTTAAAAAGCAAATTATTGACAAAGGATTTGGACCCAAAGGTAGCACCAAGTACTCGCCTTTCATTAATCAGATTATTAATGATTATAATGATAATAGTCCTATTCCTGCTTTTGGCATTATTATTACTGATGGCAATCCTGAGTCTTTGGATAAGGCTCCTTCTGATTCGGCTATTCGTGAATCATCTAACCATAGAATTTTCTTAAATTTCTTTGGTACTGGCACAAGCTGTAATTTTGAATACTTACGAAAGCTTGATGATTTGGATGGTCGCGCTGTAGATAATACCGCATTTGTTAAAGTTTCTGACTTCAACAAACTCAATGATGACGAACTTTATGATAAAGTTTTGGAACAGTATCCTCAGTGGCTAAGAGCAATGCATATTTATTAATATACTCTTAGTTAATTCACTTTTAAATTAGCTCTGTGAACAACTGAGGAATGAAAACTATTTATACTTTTCATTCCTCGGTGTTAGTAAAAGTACATGAGATTATCTAAATATTTCAGATAATCTCATGCACTTTTGTTTTATAATTATTTTAATTTAACATTCCTCTCTTTTTTAACCATATCATTGTTAGTAGTGCTATTATGATTGATATGGCTACTACTATTATGAAGCCTATTGGCTCATTTTCAAATGGCACTTTTACATTCATTCCCCAATAACCTGAAATTAATGTTGGTATTGCTATTATTATTGTTATTGATGTTAAAAATTTCATTACTCCATTTAAATTATTTGATATTATTGAGGCATATGCATCCATTGTTCCATTTAATATGTTACTATATATTTGTGCCATTTCTATTGCTTGCTTATTCTCTATAATGGCATCTTCTAATATGTCTTCATCTTCTTCATATAGTTTTATTATTTTTCCTCTTAACGTTTTTTCCATTACTAGTTCATTTGATTTTAATGATGTTGTGAAATATACTAAACTTTTTTCTAAACTTAACATTTTTAGTAATTCTTTATTTTTCTGTGATGTTTTCAAAACTCCTTCTGCTATTTCTGTTTCTTTATTTATTCTTTTTAGATATTTTAAGTATTCTGATGAATTTTTGTAAAACATTTGTAATATCATTCTTGTCTTTTTATATGTTACTACATTTTTTAGTTTGTTTTTTTCCAATTCATCTATTATTTGATTCTTCTTTATTGCTACTGTTATTATATAATCATCTCTTACTACTATTATTCCTAATGGCATTGTTGTATATTCTTCTGTATCATTTTTTTTGTCCTTTTCTATTATTGGTACATCTATTATAAATAATGTTGTGTTGTCATCATCTTCAATGTCTATTCTGGCTTTTTCTTCGTAATCTAGTGAATATCTGATGAAGTCCTCTTTTATTTTTAGTTTTTGACAAATCTTTTTTATTTCTTCTTCTGTCGGGGCAATCATATTTATCCAATTACCTTTTCTATATTCTTTTGTCTCCTGTGTTGTGTTTGTTCCTATTTCTGTACAATACATTTTTACCATTTTTATCACCCCTTATATTTTTTGATTTTTCTAATTACAAAGCCTTCTTGTATATGGACTTCAATTTTTTCTATATAATGAAAAAACTTGTAGTCCTATATTATAGTATACTACAAGTTTCTACTTTTTACAATGTCTGTTATTATTATTTTATAGTTTTTACGTAAATTTGTGTTCATTTATAGACATTTTTTTATTACAGGGTCTGTTCCTTTTGAGACATTTTTGTCCTGATTTGCTTAAGTCCAAAATTCTCATTTTTGTCCCGATTTGTTTAAGTTCCAAATTCTCTTTTTTGGTCTCGATTTGCTTGAGTCCTATTTTCCCCTATTTTGTTTCATTATATTTTTTCTTTAAGTATACCAAAACTACTCCTGTAAATACTGCTCCTGCTGTTGCTATTATTGCTATGATTTGTTCTGCTCTACCTGTTTTTACACTTGTGATGATTTCGGCTGATGATTCGTTGTCATCTATAGTTGTTTCTTTGTAGTTTGCTGGATTGTTTACGTCTGTTACTTTTACTGTGTTTTTACTGCTTCCGAATTTTTCTAGTGCGTTTACCCATTTTAGTGTTAT
>CANRSN010000030.1 GCA_947642455.1 uncultured Clostridiaceae bacterium | reverse complement strand
GAATATATTGGAAGCAATATATTTAAAATATGCGGTTTTAAAGTTCAAAATACAATACTAGGGAAGTATAACTATAATGGAAAAGAAAAGATAGTATGTGCATGTGAGGATTTTACAAACGATGAGAATATACTATATGAATTTGAGAATTTAGCATTAAGTACAAATCCAGACAAAAAAATAGAAACAGAATTAAATGACATTATGGAAGTAATAGAAGAAAGCAAGATGGTTAATGTGCAAGAAACAAAACAGAAATTTTGGGATATGTTTGTTATTGATAGTTTAATTGGAAATACAGATAGACATAATGGAAACTGGGGATTTTTATTAAATAAAAATACAGGAAAAGTTCAATTTTCTCCAATCTATGATTGTGGTTCAGCTTTAAATCCAATGCTTGAAGATGAAGAAATTAAGAAAATAAATGAAACAGAATTGAAAAACTTAGCAATAAATTGTTATTCTTGTTTAAAAGAAAATGGAAAGAAAATTAATTATATGACATATATAAAACAAATGAAGAATGGTTCATGTAATATGGCCATTCAAAGACTATTTTCGAACATTAATATGGATGAAATAAATAAATTTATTGATAATATAGAAAGTATGTCTACAGCAAGAAAAGATTTTTATAAAAAAATGCTAGAAAAACGATATGAAATTCTAAAAGAAATATACGAGAATATTAAATAAATTTGAATATACTATAGTGAACTAATAAAAAGGAAAGTGAGTGATTAAAATTGATGCATAAATATAAAATAATAACTCTATGTGGTTCAATTAAATTTAGAGATGAATTTATCAAAACTCAAGAAAAACTTACATTAGATGGGAATATTGTCTTAACACCTAATTTTTTTAATAATATAAAAAAAGAGAATATAGACGAAAAAACTAAGAAGATACTAGATGAAATGCATAAACAAAAAATAGATATGTCTGATGAGATTTATGTAATTAATGTTGGAGGATATATTGGAGAAAGTACAAAATCAGAAATAGAGTATGCAAAAGGAAAATGTAAAAAAATTTCTTATTTGGAAAGCATCAAATAAAATATTAATTTGAAAGTGAGATTAAAAATATGAAAGTGTTAGTGGATTTTGTAGTTTTAATAATAATATATTTTTGGAAATTTTATAAGAAATGGAAAGAAAAAGGTAGAGATGTATTGTTAGTAAATACTACAATGTATATATACTTATCTTTTGTATTATATTTTACTTTAATGCCTATAATAACATCTTTACCATTTATATTTAATCACCCATACGATTCAATGAATTTAGTTCCTTTTATTGACGTTTTAAATAGTAGAGGCGATTTTGTTAGACAAGTGGGATTAAATGTGATAATGACAATTCCTTTTGGATTTTTAATGCCTTTGGTAAAAAAAAGAAATGCTAGACTATTAAAAGTTGTTTTTTATACCTTTTTATTAAGTCTAGGAATAGAATTGTTACAGCCTTTAATAAATGGTTTTAGGTCAGCAGATATTACTGATTTGATAACTAATGTGATAGGTGGCATCATTGGATATGTAATGTATTTAATATTTAAACCATTAATAACTAAAATATTAAATTATTTAAAAAATAGATAGAAACAAATTACAATAGGTAGACAAAAAAGAAAGAGATACAGATACATTGTATTTCTTTTTTTGATGTTAAATTTTCTAATTTAGTCCCATTTTCATATTTTAAGTTCGTTTTTAATAATAGAGTAATAACTTTAAATTTTTATTCATAAAATGAAACAAAACCAAAAAAAGGAGACAATCTATTATGAAGAACGAACAAAATATAAAGATTCAAATAGAATATGGAAAAGCTAATTTAAAGCAGATTTTATTAGAATTATTAAAAGAGCAATATGTAGAATATATAACTATACATGAAAAATAAATGCTTACTTAGGCAGACAAATTATAATGGGCACGTATAATTGGATTGCTTTAAATAAGCTATTTACTCTCAAAGAAGGAGAGTGATTAAGATAAATAGAGTGAGTAGTTACAGAAACATAAGAGTAGCAAAATACATACGTTTATCTCGTGAAGATGGAGATGACCGAGAAAGTGAAAGTGTAGAAAACCAAAGAGACATTATTGATAATTATATACTAGGACATAAAGAATTAATTGAAGTAGGAGAGTATGTAGATGATGGTTATACAGGTACAAATTTTAATAGACCAGGATTTCAAAAAATGTTAAAAGACATAGAAGAAGAGAAAATAGATTGTATTATTACAAAAGACTTATCAAGGTTTGGAAGAGATCACATAGATACGGGATATTATCTGGAAAGGTATTTGCCAGCTAATAATATAAGATACATAGCAATTGGAGACAATGTAGATACATTAAAATCAGATGGATTGCAATTTCTAACATTTAAACTTAGTTTTAATGATTATTATGCACAAGACATATCAAACAAAATCAAAAGTGTAAAACAAAGAAAAATAGAAAAAGGAGAATATCAAGCAGGTATACCACCATATGGCTACAAAAAAGATACCAAACAAAAAAATCATTTAATACTAGATGAGTATAGCTCACAAATCATAAAAGAGATATTTGATATGTATGTAAATAAAGGAATGTCAACAATTAAAATTGCAGATGAACTAAATAGAAGAGAGATAGAACCTCCAGCAGTATATTTAAAAATTCCAACATATATGAAAAAACAAAGTGTAAATCCAAATGGAAAGTATGTATGGTTAAGAGCACAAATAGGAAAGATTTTAAGGAATGAGGTTTATTTAGGAAGTGTAGTAGGAAGAAAATTTCAAAAAGTAAGCCATAAGATAGCAAAAGTAAGATGTACCAAAAAGGAAGAGCATATTATATTAGAAAATATGCATGAAGCAATTATTGATATAGACATATGGAATAAGGCACAAGAAAAATTAAATGGATATGCAAAATCAAGAGATAGAAAATATGACCATCCTTTAAAAGGTTTTGTGTATTGTGGAGAATGTGGTAATAAAGCAACTTTAAGATGTAGAGAAGAAAAAAGGAAAAATGGAAACTTATGGAGAGCAACTTATTTTATTTGTTCAAAAAGAAATAATTATAGAGGACTTTGTAATTGTAAACAAATAACAGCTAATTTAATAGAAGAAGCAGTACAACAAGCAATAAAAGCAGAGATAGAAAAAATAAGTTTATCAGAAAAAGAGATTAAGCAAATTTATCAAGAAGCGGAAATTCAAGCACAAACAAAAAATAATTTACTAAGTACAAAATTAATAGAACTAAAAACTGCTTTGAAAAACATAGAGAATACAATTGAAGAAATTTATCAAGATAAAATAAATAAAGTAATACAATTAGAAGACTTTAAAACAATTTATGAAAAGAAACAAAACGAAAGAAATAAAATTTTAAACAAGATAAAAAAAACAGAAAAAGAATTAGTAGATAATGGGCAAAAATCACCCAAAACAGATTTTAAAGAAATAAAACAAATAGCAAATAAGTTCTTAAAAATGGAAAAGCCTAATAAAATGATATTAGAAAAGCTAATTGAAAAAATAGAATTTGATAAAGAAAAAAATATAAAAATCAAACTAACTTTTCAGAATTATATTAATGTTAATAACAAGTAAATACATATAAGAAAAAATGATAAACGGTTAAGAAACCGCTAAAATTTGACATTAAGAAATTAGGAAACCATACAGTAAACCATAAAAGTATGCCAACACTTTCAGAGGAACAAGTAAAAAGAGAAGTAATGGATTTACATACATCAGTATATGAACAATTTAATTATGAAATGAAATACATAAGACCACCAAAGGGTGAATATAGTGAAAGTACAGTATCATATTGTAATACACTTCGGATATACAACTGTAATGTGGTCATTTGCATATGATGATTGGGACGAAAATAAGCAGGGAAGAGAAGAATATGCAAAAAAGAAAATATTAGATAACATTCATAATGGAGCAGTAATACTATTACATGGAAATTCAAAGGATAATACAAATGTATTAGACTATTGTATAAAAGAAATAAAGAAACAAGGGTATATATTTAAAAGTTTAGATGAATTTGAAAGATAATTACAATTATAGTAACTGTTCACGCTATACATGTATCAAAGATACAAATAGTATAACGAAAAATATTATACAAGGAGAGTAAATTGAAAAGAAATAATAGAAAAGTAAAAAAGCAAAACAAATTAGAGAGACTATTAGAAATTCCAAAAGAAGTATCATCAACAGATCCAAAAATAACAATAATGGGATTTAATGAGATACTAATAGAAAATTACAAAGGAATATTAGAATATCAAGAATTTTATATAAGAATAAGTACACATATAGGAATTATAAACATAAATGGATTTAATTTGGGATTAAATGAAATGTCAAGTGAAGACATAATGATAACAGGAAAAATTGAAAGTCTAGATTTTGAAGAGATAGAAGATTAAAGATAATATTTTAATTATTCTTTATATCTAAAGGAGGAAAAAAGTTGCATATAAAAATTATATTAAATTATATATTAGGATTTGTAAGAATATCTGTAGAAGGGTATTTTGTAGAAAGATTTATAAATTTATGTGTAAGTAAAAAGATACTATTATGGAAAACTAAAAGGGAGAAGTCTACACTATTAAAAGCAAATATTAGTATAAATGACTTTAGAAAAATATCAGATATTGCTAAGCAAACTAAATGTAGAGTTAAGCTAGAAGAGAAAAAAGGATTGCCTTTTATATTTAATAAATATAAGAAAAGAAAAATATTTTTTATTCTTCTTTTCATTATGATGTTAGGAGTAATATCACTTTCAAACTTTGTATGGAACATACAAATAGAAGGAAATAACAAAATACCTACAGAGGAATTATTGCAAACATTAAGAGAAGAAGGATTAGATATAGGAAAATTAAAAGGAAATATAGATACTAAAGAAATAATAAATAAAATGAGATTAGATAGAAATGACTTAGCATGGATAGGAATTGAAATAAAAGGAACAAATGCCATAGTAAGAGTAGTAGAAGCAGACTTAAAACCAGAGATAATTCCAGAAGATGAATATTGTAATATTGTTGCAACAAAACCAGGAATAATTGTAAAAGTAAATGCTGCAAATGGTACACCCGTAGTAAAAGAGGGGGATGTAATAAAAGAAGGAACCATTTTGGTTGCTGGGTGGTTAGAGGGTAAATATACAGGAACAAGATATGTGCATGCAAATGGCGAAGTTAAAGCAAAAGTATGGTATTCGCAAACAGAAAAAGTTCCTTTAAAGGAGGTAAAAAATACAAGAACAGAAAAGACAGAAAATAAATATTCCGTAAAATTAAATAATTTTCAAATAAATTTTTATAAAACTCTTTCCAAATTCGAAAAATATGATACAATAATGGAGAATGAAAAAATAAAATTATTTTCAGATTTTTATTTGCCAATAGAAATAATAAAAACAACAAACTATGAACTACAGGAAACAGAAGAAGTTCATACAAAAGAAGAGGCTAAAAGTATAGCAATACAAAGAGCAAAAGATACTTTAAATGAGCAAATAGAGGACAAAGAAAATATAATAAACACATATATAAACTATAAAGAAGACGAAAACCAAATAGAAGCACAAGTTATATATGAAGTGCTAGAAGAAATAGGGACAAAAGAGAAAATAGTATTTTGAAAGGAATGATATTATTAATGGAAGAAAGAAGTCTTAGAGTTTATGCAGATAAAACCTTTTTTACAAGGATAACAAATACTATAACAAAAATGTTAGTTCCAACAAAAATAGGAATTAATGGAATGCTTATTTCCATAAAAAGAAATAATGTATTAAAAGCATATGAAAATTATGAAAACTCAAGCCAAGAAACAGAAGATAAAAAAGAGGCAATATCAAAAAAATATGAAGATGTATACAGCCTATATTTAGAAGCAATAGACAAACACATAATGGATTCAATATATAAAAAAGTAAAAAATGATGTAGCAACAACATTTGAAAGAGTAGCACTATCAAAATATTATGAGGTAGTACATATAAAAGAAAAAGAATATATTGAATACAAATATGCAAAACAAAAATATTTATTAAACCTAGACTATGAAACTATAAAAGAATTGGAAAAGCCAAAGCTATTAGAAAAATACAAAGCTTTCTACCTATCAAAAACAGATTCATTATATAAAGGTTTATTAAAACACTATTCAGTAAAATTAGCAGACAACTTAACATATCAAAATAAAGAAGAAATATTTGAAAAGATATTTATAAACTTAGAAGAATATATAACAAACATACTACCTTTAAAAATGGAAAATGATTCAAACGGTACATATAAAGAAGTAGTAGAAGAATATGATAAATTCGAAAGATATACAATAGGAAAATTAGATCAAAACGAAGGAATAGAAAAAAGAATGGTACTATTAGCACTTAGTAGAAAGTTATTTACACATAGTTTACCATTAATTGTAGCAGAACAATGTTATGTAAAACTGTTAAAAGATGTAAGAAGTCTAATTGTAGATACAAGAATAATGAAAAAGCAAGAAAAAGCATATTCACTATTAATAAAATTGATAGATGACTACAATGTAAAATTGCTTTCTACAAAAATATATTGGGACAAACCAGTATTAAGAGACAAATACAAAGAATTTTGGAATAAATACAAAAAAATAGAAGAACTAAAAAATACAGATTATATTTCATATATGAAACAAAAAGAAATATTATTCATAAAAAGTGACTTAGAAGAAGTCAGAGCAAATGAATTAAGATATGAAAAAATAATTAACTTCTATAAAAACAAATTAGTAGAATTAGGAGCAATGAGAAGACTTAAAAATTCATATATTTCAGAAAATAATTATACAAAAGGAGTGAACCAAGGAAATATAGCAAAAATGGTAAGAACTACAACTATTTAGGAAATATATACAGCAAATATGCGTATTTCTTTAATAAAATGGAAATTTTAGAATTGCAATACTTAGATGTAAAAGAAAATGAAAACTATAAAAAGATAATAGAGAAAGTAGTAAAAGAGTGTTTTGAAGAAGAAAGTATGCAAAATTTGAATATGTATATAAGTGTAACACTAACTACCCCAGAGCAAATAAGAATATTAAACAATGAATATAGAAATATAGATAAAGAAACTGATGTATTATCTTTCCCAATGTTTGAAAAAAATGAAATAGAAACTATGAACAAAATGCCAATTAAAGAAGTTTTAGGAGATATTGTTATATCTGTAAAAAGGGTAGAAGAACAAGCTATTGAATATGGGCATAGTTTTGAAAGGGAACTATCTTATATGGTAGTTCATGGTTTCTACCATTTAATGGGTTATGACCATATAGATCAACAGGACAAAATTGATATGAGAAAAAAGGAAGAAAATATACTAAATAAACTAAATATAATAAGAAATTAAGGGGAAAGTAGATGGAAGATGAGAGACTAAGAAATAAGAATTTTATAGATGCTTGGAGAAAAGCTTTTAGTGGAATATGGTATACAATAAAAACACAAAGAAATATTAAAATTCAGTTAATAATAGCATTAATAGTTGTCTTAAGTATGGTATTTTTTAGGTTAAATATTACAGAGTGTATATTTTTAACTTTTGCTATAATGCTAGTCATAATATTAGAAGTTGTAAATACTGCAATAGAAGCAACTGTAAATTTATGTACAGATAAATTTCATCCAATTGCAAAAATAGCCAAAGATGTTGCTGCTGGAGCCGTGGTTCTTGCTGCATTAAATGCAGTAATAATATTTATTCTTATATGTGCGGGAAGAATGGGGAACTGAGGCTAAAAATAGGGTATATAAGTTGCATTTAAAATTAACTTACATTATATATTGAATAAAAGAGAATATTAAAATATAGATTTAAAAATAGGATATTTTAATGAAACAAGAAAGGAATGAATTTTGCAATGAAAGAATCAAAAGGAGTTAAGTTTTTAATAGCTATAGTAATAATATTAATAATAATATGTATAGCTTTAATAATATTAAGAATAGTTAATCAAAATAAACCAACAACTACAACAATAAGTCAAGATAATAATGAAATAGAACAACCAATAGAAGAACCAAAAAAGCAGCCAGTAACATTTACAGGAAATGAAAGAGCAATTGCTGTTATGATAGATAATCATAAAAGTGCAATGCCACAAGCAGGGTTAAATGTAGCCTCAATTGTATATGAAATGATAGTTGAAGGTGGAGAAACAAGACTAATGGAGGTATTTAAGTCAACTGACCTAAATAAAATAGACTTAGAAAAAATAGGACCAATTAGAAGTGCAAGACATTACTTTTTAGATTATGCTCTAGAAAATGATGCAATATATGTTCATTTTGGTTGGAGTCCTCAAGCTCAATCAGATATATCAAAATTAAAAGTTAATAATATAAATGGATTAGTAGAAAGTTCAAAGTCTTTTTGGAGAGTTAAAGATAAATCAGCACCACATAATGCAGTAACAAGTACAGAAAAATTAAAAGAAATAGCAAATAGAAAAGAGTATAGATTAACAACAACTCAAAAACCAGTTTTGAATTATACAGCAGAAGAGGTAAAACTAGAAGAAAGTGAATTAGAAGCACAAACTGTTACTATACCATATTCAGATTATAATACTGTAAAATATGAATATGATGCAGAGACTCAAAGATATATAAGATATTCAAGAAATATAAAACAATTAGATTGGCTAACTAATGAAGTTGTTACTACCAAAAATATTATTATAACTAAATGTAAAAATACAACTCTAAATGATGGAGAGAATAAAGGCAGACAAACTCTAGATAATATTGGTGTAAAAGAAGGCTATTACATTACAAATGGTAAAGCTATTCAAATTACCTGTGAAAAGGCTTCAAGAGATTCTCAAACCATTTATAAAGATTTACAAGGAAATGAAATTGAAGTTAATGATGGTAATACATTTATACAAATTTGTCCAATAGACTCTAAAATTACTATAGAAGGCTCTCAAATTGAAGCAGAATAATTTCACTTGCACAAATTATAAAACAATATTTGAATAAGAAGAACTAGAAGAATAAAAAACTTCTAGTTTTTGCTGTTAAAAACTAATTGTTTAAGTTTGGTATTTTTTGTAGCAAGTTTTAGACTTTAATTTATATTATACACAAATATGAATATTTATTTTTTCAAAGTTCTTTACTGGCTTCGCCAATCGCTCTGGGTCATGTCCATTTTAGGAGCTTCCCTGCGCAGAACTTTTCAAAAATAAATATTAATATTTTGTGTAAATTTTATTAAATGTAGTCTAAAACTTGTTACAAAAAAATACCAAAACATAAAACTAATTGATATTTTCTTTTTTTTGTGTTAATATAAAATTGGAAAAAGTAAAGAAGAAAAAATAAATTAACTACTAAATTCTACAAAATTAGCAATATGGATGTGGTAAAATATAAAGAAAGGTGAAATTTTTTCCAAAATTAATTCTTTTCCAATAATATTTATACTAGGGGGAAATTAAGTAAAAATGAATAAACCATTCAAATCAGGGTTTGTATCAATAATAGGTAGGACAAATGTTGGCAAATCAACAATAATAAATTCGTTAGTAGGGGAAAAAGTGGCAGCAGTTGCAAACAAAACGCAGACAACAAGAACAGCAATAAGAGCAATAATAAACAGAGAAAATTTGCAAATAATAATTATAGATACACCAGGAATTCACAAACCAAAAACAAAATTAAGTGAAACAATGATAGAAACAGCATTTACATATATAGGAGATGTAGATGTAGTATTATTTGTAATAGATGGAACCTCAAAGGAAATAGGTAGAGGAGACAAAAAAATATTAGAAAAAATAAAAGAAACGAACAAAAAAACAATATTAATAATAAACAAAATAGACATGTTACAAAATAAAAAAGAACTATTAAAATTAATTGACTTATACCAAAAAGAGTACAATTTTGTAGCAGTAATTCCTATATCTGCAACCAAACAAGAAAATTTAGAAGAAATAATAAGCGAAATAGAAAAGAACATAAAAGAAGGTCCAGCATATTATGATATAGAAGAATATACAGACCAAACACTAAGACAATTAGCAGAAGAAACAATAAGAGAAAAAGCACTAAAACTTTTAGATGATGAAGTTCCACATGGTTTATATATAGAAGTGGAAAAAATGAAAAAAAGGAAAACAAAGGAAAAAGAACAGATATATGATATAGAGGCAATAATATATTGTTTGAGAGAATCACACAAAGGTATAATAATAGGAAAAAGTGGAAATATGTTAAAAAAAATTGGAACATATGCAAGGCAAGACTTAGAAAAAATGTTGGACACAAAAATAAATTTGAAAATATGGGTAAAAGTAAAAGAAGATTGGCTTAACAATGATTCAATAGTAAAAAAATTCAAAATAAAGTGATATAATTAATAATCAAAAATACGAATTTCCAAAAAATACAAGTATAAAATTATAAAAATAGCAAAAGATATAATTAAAAGAAAGAAGTAATAAAAATTACAAAAATTTCTTTAATAAAGGAGTTGAGACTTATGATAAAACAAATAGCTTGGAATACATTTAAAAATACAGGAGACATAAATTCATATTTAGAATTAACAAAAATAGAAAACATAGAGAAGAACTTAGGAGCAGATATACAAATGATGGAAATAGAAAAAACAGAAAGAATAAAAAATAACTTAGGCGAAAATATAGGAATAGATACAATAAGCAATAAATACAAAGAGATATAAAAAGGAAATAAAAAAATGGCAAATATAAAAACAAAAGGAATAATAATTGCAGAAAATAATATGGGAGATTTTGATAAAATGGTAACAATATTAACTCCAAATGGGAAAATTGGGTGTGCTGCAAGAGGGGCAAGAAGACCGAAAAGTCAACTTATGGCAGGAACCCAATTTTTATGTTTTGGGGAATATATGTTATTTAAAGGTTCAAGTACATATACATTAAATTCATGTGATACCATAGAAATTTTTTATAATATAAGAACAGATATAGACAAATTGCAATATGCAGCACAAATAACTAAATTAATTCAAGAAGTTACAGATGAAAATCAAAATACATATAAAATATTACAATTATACTTAAATACTTTATATGTTATATCTGAAACAGATATGAACTTAGATTTTGCAACATCAATTTTTAAAATTAGATTAATGTGTTTACTAGGTTTTACCCCAAGAATTAATAAATGTGTAAGTTGTGAGTCTGAAGAGAACATACAAAGTTTTAGCTTTAAAGATAATGGATTTAAGTGTGCAAGCTGTGCAAAACAAGATACAGGTGCAGTACAAATATCAGATTCAACCAAGAATGCAATAAAATATATAATTATGGCACCAGCTAAAAAGATATTTTCATTTTCAATATCAGAAGATAATATGAAACAACTAAATTTAATAGCAAAAATATATACAGAAGATAAATTAAATTAGTATCTCTTCTGGTTAAAGTTATATAACCATTTAGAAGTAAACAAGATTTGTGTTATACAGTCTATTAGTAACAATTCAGATGTATTATACTATAGCTATATTATTAATATTTATTTTTAGAAAATTATTGTAATATTTGTGCTAATATGATATATTATGTGGCATAGGAGGTATAGCCTATGTGGGGAGATATAGCAATTGCTTTCTTACTTGCATTTATAACATCATTTGTACTAACACCACATATGATAAAAATTGCAAGAAAAATTGGAGCAGTAGATGTACCAAAAGATGAAAGAAGAATGCATGATAAACCTATGCCTAAATTTGGTGGACCAGCAATTATAATTGGTTTTCTAATTTCAGTACTATATTTAATAATAACTTCCTCGGTGGAAGGAAGTATAAATATATTTGGTCCAGAAAACTATGCATTAAAATTATCAGGTTTCTTTTTAGGAATTTTAACTTTAAGTATATTTTGCTATTTTGATGATATAAAAGGAATACATCCATTAGTAAAACTAACAGGACAAGTACTTGCAGCAATAATAGTTATATTATTCGGAATAAGAATAGAAGATTTGAATATACCATTTTTAGATGGCAATATAATGTTAAATAATATAGTATCTATAGGAATAACATTATTTTGGATTGTAGGAGTTACAAATGCAATTAACTTAATAGACGGATTAGATGGCTTATCTTCGGGAATTGCTATAATATCGTGTGTGTCATTGCTAATAATATTTGCATTAAATAGTTCACCTTTAATAGCAATAATTATTATAACAGCTTTAGCAGGTGCAATTTCAGGTTTTTTACCATTTAATTTTAATCCAGCAAAAACATTTATAGGTGATATTGGGTCAAATTTTATAGGCTTTGCATTAGCAATAGTATCAATACTAGGAATAGCCAAAACAGCAACAGCTTTTGTAGTAGTATTACCAATAATTGTATTAGGACTTCCAATATTCGATACATTATCGGCAATTATAAGAAGAATAGTAAAAGGTAAATCACTAAAGGCAGTTTTACAGGCAGATAAAGGGCATTTGCATCACAAATTAATAGCTAAAGGTTTTACTCAAAAAGAAGCAGTACTGTTTCTATATGGAATTTGTGTTGTTTGTGGAATGTTTGCTGTAATATTATTTGAAAGTGATATATGGAAAGCCCTATCTTTTGCACTAATGGTAGTAGCAGTGGTATGTATAGGTTATAAAGAATTTTTTAAATTGAAAGAAGGTGAAAAGGGTATGTATAAATGTTTAGCATGTGGATATATATATGATCCAGAAATAGGAGATCCAGACAGTGGAATAGCTCCAGGAACAAAGTTTGAGGATATTCCAGAAGATTGGGTTTGCCCACTTTGTGGAGTAGGAAAAGATATGTTTGAAAAAGTTTAGATGTTTTATTATTAATATATAAGAACAAAAGAAGCATGATTAAAACATTTAGACATTTTAGATTACTTTTCATGCCTTGTCTTTGTTCGCCGTCAAAATTGCTTTAGCAATTTTGTGTGGAATGTTCGCTGAGCTTTTATATAATAGGGAAGTATAACAATTTGTTATACTTCCCTGTTATATAAAAAACTACTGAAATTTAACACTTTTGTGTAATATTTCAGTAGTTTTATTTTTTAACAAATCTTTTATGAAAAAGATATTATATTTATTGTTTTATAGTTCCTATTTTAGGGCTATATATTACTATTTAAAAGCAGAATAATCAAAATAATAAGAATCGATATGATGATTATTATTACTAATTGAATTAAACAAGAATTCCTGTGGAGAAGTTTTCTTTAATTCAACATCAAAAGTTACATCAACTAATAAATATTGACCATCAACAAATGCTATATTCCAAGCATGTGATGCAAATGTATTAGTTTGTTCATTATAAAATTTTCCAGTAACATATAAAACATCTAAACCAGCAATATCAGCAATATATTTATAAGCATATGCAAAGCCAGAACATATAGAACGTCTATTGATAATAGCTCCATATGCTGTTTGAGTATCAGGAAAAGTAAGAGTATTATCATATGTAGAACGTGCAACTAGCCAATCGTGAATTTGTTGTAATTTCTGTGTATCTGTACCAGATAAAGTGTTTACAAAATTAGAGACTATGGTTTCAAAGTTTAATATTGCTACTCTAATATTGCCAGAATTTAAATTTGATGGACTAGGATTTTTTGGTTTTAAAATCATATAAACATAATCTTCTGAACGAAAATAATCTCGAGTATAATTATTAAACCAAATAGCTTCTTCAGGATTATCATAAGTAAATGCAATAATAGAACGTTTTACCAACCGATGATAATATTTAATATCAAGTTTAATATTTTTACTGACCTTATTGATAGAGAAAATGATTTCTTCACCTTTTAGAAATTGTTCTTTAGAACTTATTAAATTGTTATATATTGCTTTTTCAATGTCATTTAGTTGATTATAATAATAATGTTTTAAAGTAAAGTGTGTTGAATTAATTTTAGCAGTATTGCTTTTTCCTGAATTGTAACTTGCGTAAGTTGTACACAGAGGAAAAGCAAAAATAAATACTACAGTGATTAGAAACCGTACAATTTTTCTTGTTTTCATAATGATTACCTCCATAAATAGTTAAAAAAGTTTACTTAATTATGATAACATGTAATTAAGTAAATTTCAAGATAATCTATATATAAGTAGCAAAAAAAGTACAATTTGTTACATTTCACAGTTTAAAATTAGAATTATATAAGTACTATAATATTTATTTTAACAACGTTTTTTGCTGGCTTCGCCAATCGCTCTGGGTCATGTCCACTGTGGGAGCTTCCCTGCGCAAAACTTTGTTATAATAAATATTATAGTACTTAAGTGAATGTTATATCTGTGAAATGTAATAAATTGTACTCTTTTTTGCAGATATGTAAGTTTCAGCATTTTTGAAATATCAAGTTTTAGGTTTTAATTTATACTATACACAAAATATTAATATTTTGTGTAAATTTTACTAAATATAGCCTAAAATTTGATATTTCAAAAAATACCGAAAAATTAAAATTTTATAATTCAATTCCTGTTGTAGTTGGATTTATATTAGTTTCGTAAGCAGTGTTATCTATATTAGTGTCTTCAATACTTGCAATATTTCCTACAGAAACAGCATTTGTAGAATTTTCGATACTATTTTCTACTGATATATTATCTGTGTTTTCTGCAACTATATTTCCTGTTGTTGCGAAAGAAAATGTTTTCTTTTCGGCTCTTGCTTTTTCATCAAATTTTTTGTCAAATTCTTGTTTTGCTTCATTTAAAGTTTCTTGCATTGCAGTAAACATATCCTCAACATCTTTTCTTGTGAAATCATAAGTATTACTTCTAGCCATAGGTTCTAATATTTGAATATCATGTAATACATTATTAACTCTTTTTCCAGCATATTCAATAAATTTTTGTCTTTTTTCTTCATTAATTTCTCTTTCCATTTTACATCCCTTCCTCTAAATAATATTACTTATAAAGAATATCATAAATGAAAAAAAAATTCAATAAAATTATTTAAGTTTCGATATTTTTCACATAACTATTAAGATGTTTTATAATATCTGCTGTATTATTAATATTTATTTTTAGAAATTTAATTCTGAAGTGGACATAACCCAGAATTACCTATGAAGTCAGTAACAAACTTCTAAAATAAATATTAATAACATAACAGAAGATAAATTTTGCTACATTTGAATTATTACATTTTTCAAGCAACAACTATTTTTTGCCATGTTACGTAAAAAATTTTGACAAATGGTATATAGTAGTGTACAATTTATAGCATACTAAAAGCCAAAATATATAGTTTAGTAGTCGCATTATATTTTAGTAAAAAATATTTAATAAATAGGGAGGACAAAATGGTATTATCAGGAATTCTTATACTAATAGGGTTTATATTACTTATAAAGGGAGCAGATTTTTTAGTAGATGGGTCAAGTAATATAGCCAAAAGATTTCATATACCAGAAATAATAATAGGTTTAACAATAGTTTCAATAGGAACATCAATGCCAGAATTATTTGTAAGTGTAACATCAGCATTAGAACGACATTCAGATATGGCAATGGGAAATGTAATAGGAAGTAATATTTGTAATTTGCTATTAATATTAGGATTATCTACAATTATAAAACCTGTAAAATTTCAAAGAGAGACTAGATTAATAGAAATACCAATGTGTTTAATAATAACAATTATATTTATGGTATTATGCAATACAGGAGAAGGAATTACAAGAATTGAAGCAATTATATTAATAGCATTGTTTGCAATATTTATAATATATACAATATTTATGGGGAAAAAAGGCGAAAAATTTGACAGTAAAGGAGCAGAAACAAAAGAATTAATTGAAACTAATAATATATCAATAGTAAAAAGTATAATATATGTTATTTTAGGTGTAATTGGATTAAAAATTGGTGGAGATTTAACAGTAAATAATGCAGTAATCATAGCACAACATTTTAATATAAGTGAACAAATAATTAGTCTAACAATATTAGCTATAGGAACAAGTTTGCCAGAGTTAGTAACAAGTGTTACAGCAGCAATTAAGGGGAATAGTGATATAGCAATAGGAAATATTATTGGTTCAAACATCTTTAATATGTTACTTATAATTGGAGTTGCATCAGCAATAAGTCCAATATCTTATAGTGTTTCATATAATGTAGAAATGATTATATTAATATTAGGAACAATTTTATTATCTCTATTTCCAATAATACCACCTAAAAATGAAATGAATAGATCAAATGGAATAATATATTTAATTTCATATATTGCATATATGTGTATATTATTTAATGGAATATAAAAAAGTGGAAAAGCATGTACTAAAATAGGAACTTAAGAATCAGAAAATTTAACTTAAGTAAAGTTGGATTTTTTGTGATGGACAACTGAATGTGAATGAAAAGTAATTTTTTTAATCATGCCACTGTTATTCAAATATAATTGACAAAGGAAGATAATACAAATATAATTAAGAAAAAAGAAAGAAGGTAATATATTGGATAAGTTGCAAAAAATGATGGTAATGTATGGAGGGTCATTTAACCCAATATTATATTCACATTTATCATTTGCAGAACAAGTAATTAATGAATTTGAACAAGTAGAAAAAGTGATATTTGTTCCTGTTAATAGTAAATACCAAAAAGCAGATTTAGCAAGCAATGAACACAGATATAAAATGGTAGAAAAGGCAATCAGGGGAAATGGACATTTTCTATTATCAGATATTGAAGTAAAGAGCAAGGAGTCATTATACACAATACAAACTTTAGAAGAATTACAAAAGCAGTATAAAGATTACAAAATAGGAGTAATGATGGGAACAGACAATTTACTTGAGATAGAAACTTGGAAGACACCAGAAAAGATATTAGAAAATTTTAAAATTATTGTAAGAGAGAGAGGAGAACACAATTTAGAACAAATTATACAAAATAGTGAATTATTAAGAAAATATACAAACAGTATTCTTAAATTGAAGGATACATCAAGAAGCAATATGTCTTCTACATTGGTAAGAAATAAAATAAGAAGCGGACAAAGTATTAGATATCTATTACCACAAGAGGTAGAAGAATATATAAAGGAAAATAATGTATATTAGGAGGAAATGAAATGATTATCAACATAGAACAGGAAGTATCAAATATAGTAAAATGGATTAAGGAATATGTAGTAAGTACAAATGCAAAAGGTGTAGTAATAGGAAACAGCGGAGGCAAAGATTGTGCAACAGTAATAGCTCTTGCAACAAAAGCCTTAGGCAAAGAAAATGTAATTACAATAGCAATGCCATGTAATTCAATAAAACAAGATTTAGAAGATGCAAAGCTAGTAGCCAGTACTTTTGGTGTTAAATTATTAGAAATAGATTTAAGCGAAACATATAATATTTTGGAAAATCAAGTTCAAGCAAATCTAAAATTACAAAATATTGAATTAGCAAAAGAAGCAAAAATAAATACAAAACCAAGACTAAGAATGACTTCTTTATATATGGTTGCACAATCATTAAATTACTTAGTAGCAGGAACAGGTAATTTATGTGAAAGTATGGTAGGATATACAACTAAGTGGGGAGACAATAGTTCTGACTTTAATCCAATTGCAAATTTCACTGTAGAAGAAGTTTTACAAATAGGTAAATATTTAGGAGTGCCAAATAAAATTTTAGAAAAAGCACCTAATGATGGTTTAGGAAATGTCACAGATGAAGAAAAAATGGGGATAACCTATAAACAGATAGCAGAATATATAGATACAGGAAATACATCTCCAGAGGCAATGAAAAAGATAAAAATAAGATATGAAACTTCAAGACATAAAAGATGTGCTATACCAGTATATAATTACACAAGGAAAAATTATTTATTATATAGTAAGTAACATAGTATTAATACATTTTTAGATATAAATATATAAGGCAATATGCACAAGAAGTGCAAAATAAAGTTAAGTATATTTAGAAGAAGGAACGCACAATTCACAAAGAAATTCTAAAGGATTTTTTGTGGGCAAACAACTGGCGTAGCATGAAAAAATACTTTAATCATGCTACGCTAGTTGTTCGTATAAAAGTGTATATCTGTTTTTTTACAAGTTGATTATAGGAATCCCTCTTGTTTTATACTAGAAAGAAATAAATTTATAAATTGCTTCTGCAAAACCTCCATTTTCAACAGAGTTAGTAGTTGTATAATTTGCTACTTTTTTTACTTCATCATAGGCATTATTAATTGCAACACTAATACCAGAAGTCTTAAACATATCGATATCATTTATATTATCACCTATAGATAATACTTCTTCTTTTTTTACATTAAGATAGTTACTAAGAATTTCTAAAGCATAGCCCTTAGTTACATTTAAAGGAGAAATATCTAAATACTCATATTCTTTATCTATTACTTTATCTTTATAAATTCCAGTCTTTTTTATATGTAATATTGTTAAATTAGTAATATTTTCTAAAGAATCTTTTACATTAGCAAGACTTGAAGGAGAAGAAATTACTAATTTTAAGATTACAGGTTTTTGGTTAAGGATATAATCAAAAATATTGTCTACTTTTAGTAAATCTATTTTGCTAGAAAATAAGATAGAAGTTCTTAAATCTAAATACAAAGGATTTTCTGTTATAATACTATTTTCTGTATATGCGTGTATATGTAAGTTATATTTTTTTACAATAGAAAAACATAACTTAATTTCATCTAAAGAAAGTAATCTTTTTGCAATTACTTCTCCAGTAGCTAAATTAATTATTTGACTTCCATTACCGAAAATTCCAAAATTAGCATGTAGATTTTTACAGAAATCTTTACTTATTGAATAGGTTTTACCTGTACATATTACAAAATTTGTATTGGTTTTTTGTAAATCATTAATTGCTTTAATATTATCTTGAGATATTGAATGTTCATTGTCTATGATTGTACCATCTAGGTCACTTGCAATTAGTCTAATCATATAAGTTTATTCCTTTCTAATTTTTTAATGAATGATTCTTTTTAGGTAGCATAGTATACTAAATTACCTTTATTTACAAAAATTAATATATATATAATACAATAAAAATTAGTAAATGTAAATAGTTATTTTATTTCTGTTTGAGTTTTGCTATGGTTGACAAAATAGATATTTGAAGGTATACTAAAACAATAAGGAATGGTAAAAAAATGCAGTTTTATATATAAAAATTTAATTTTTAACTAAATATTTGCCTTAGGGAGGAATAAAATTAAAAATGGATAAGATAGAAAAATACTTAGCATATAAAGGAAAAATAAATATAATATGTGTTTCCACTACAGAGTTAATAGAAGAAGCAAGAAAGGTACATGACTTAAGTCCAGTGGCAACAGCTGCGTTAGGTAGATTATTAACAATGGCAACAATTATGGGAACAAGTTTAAAATGTGAAGATGACACAATAACATTTCAAGTAAAAGGCAATGGCAAAATAGGTGGGATGACAGCAACTGTTGATTATAAAATAGGAGTTAGAGGATATGTGGGAAATCCCCAAATAGAGATTCCACTAAAAGAAGATGGAAAACTAAATGTAGGAGAAGCTGTTGGAAAAGAAGGTTTTTTATATGTAATAAAAGATATTGGATTAAAAGAACCATATATCGGAATGTCTAAAATAATTACAGGGGAAATTGCAGAAGACTTTACAAATTATTTTTACACATCAGAGCAAAAAAATACAGCAGTTGCATTAGGTGTTTTAGTTGATAAAAATGGAGTAAAGGCAAGTGGTGGATATATAGTAACAGCAATGCCAGATGCAACAGAGGACGAATTATTTATTTTAGAAGAAAGACTAAAAGAAGCAAAACCAATAAGTCAGATGTTAGATGAAAATATGAGTTTGCTAGATATAGCCAAAGATATAACAGGAGATATAAATATAAAAACAATTAAAGAAGATATAGTTCCAAAATATAGATGTAATTGTAATAAAGAAAAAATGAAAAGAGCTTTAACTACCATAGGAAAACAAGAATTAACAAAAATAATTGAAGAAGATAAGAAAGCAGAATTAGTTTGCCATTTTTGTAATGAGAAATATCAGTTCTCAGAAAAAGAGTTAAAGGAATTATTAGAAAGTTTAAATTTTTAGAGAATATCAAATTTGTAACATAAAATTATTGGAGGAGTAAAAATGTATTTAATAGTAGGATTAGGAAATCCTGAAGCAGATTACTCAAATACAAGGCATAATATGGGGTTCAATACAATAAATAAGGTTGCTGAAAGATGCAATATTAATATAAATAAGAAGAAATTTGATGGACTATATGGAACAGGTCTTATAGAAAATCAAAAAGTAATATTATTGAAACCTCAGACGTTTATGAACTTAAGTGGAAAGTCTATAATAGAGTTTTTTAATTTTTATAAGTTAGATATAGAAAATATAATAATAATATATGACGATATGGATATAGAAAAAGGAAAAGTAAAGATTAGAAAAAAAGGTGGAGCAGGTTCACATAATGGTATGAAATCTGTAATAAGTGAATTAAATACAGAAGAATTTTACAGAGTGAGAGTAGGAATAGGAACACCTAAATATAAAGATGATTTAATTAATTATGTTATAGGTGCAATTCCAGAAGAAGAAAAATGTATTTTAGATGAAGGTTGTAAAAAGGCATCAGATGCAGTTATAGAAATTATAAAAAATGGAATAGATATAGCTATGAACAAATTTAATTAGAAATAAAAAGATATACATAATATACAAAAATACAACTAAAATAGAAATCATTAATTAAAAGCAACAGGTTAATAAATTAATAAAAAGGAAGTAGAATATATGCAGGAATTATTTATATCACAAAATGGTAATAGTAGGATAATCGCATTAGTTGAAAATGGAAAAATGCAAGAATACTATGAAGAAAAGGAAAATAAAAATCATTTAGAAGGAAATATATATTTAGCTAAAGTAAAAGATGTTCTTCCAGGTATGCAAGCAGCATTTGTAGATATTGGAGAAGAAAAAAATACATTTATTCATATAAAAGATATAGTACCAAAAGCAAGTAATATTACAGGAAATAAGAATGAAATTTTAGAGAATTATAATATTAGAGATTATATAAAAGAGGGAGATTCAATTCTTGTGCAAGTAAAAAAAGATGCTACAAGCAATAAAGGCGCTAGAATTACAAAAAATATTCATATTGTTGGAAGATTTTCAATTTTGGTTATAGGGAATGAATTTGTTACAATTTCACAAAAAATAGAGGAGCAAGAAGAAAAAGAAAGACTTATATCTATTGCCAAAAAGTCATTAAAAGAGTATAAAACGAAAAATTTGGGAGCAATAATTCGTACTTCTGCAAAAAATAAAGATGAGTTTTTGATAAAAGAGGATATTAAAAATGTGATAAGTAAATGGGAGAATTTATTAAATAAGAGTAAAAATATAAAAGATGAAGAAATCCCAAAAGTATTGTATAAAAATGAGTCTATTATACAAAAAATATTGCTTGATTTGATCGATAATAAATTAGAAAGAATAGTAGTAGATGATGAGATATTATACAAAAAGATATATACATTTTTAAATGACACTATAGGAAGTAGTAAAGTGAAATTACAATTAAAAAATGAGGATATTTTGAAAACTTATGATTTATATCAACAAATAGGAAAATTACAAAATAGAAAGATATGGTTAAAATGTGGAGGATTTATTACTATAGATAAGACAGAAGCTTTAACTGCTATAGATGTAAATTCTGGCAAGTATACAGGAAAGGGAAATTTAGAACAAACAGTTTTAAAAGTCAATAAAGAAGCTAGTAAAGAGATAGCTAAACAACTTAGACTAAGAGACATTGGAGGAATTATTATTATAGATTATATAGATATGGATGAAGAGGAAAGTAGAAATGTTATTATTCAAGAGTTACAAAATTGCTTAAAAAGTGATAGAGCAAAAACTCAAATAATGGAGTTCACAAAATTGAATTTGTTAGAATTAACAAGGAAGCATATGTTTAGCTAATAAGAAAAAATAATAAAGAACTATATATACAATATAATAACACAAACATTACATTCAAAAGGACATAGTAAAATAAAGTGTAGTGTTACAATTGATGTGAAACAAAAAAATATAGAAAAAAAGTGATTCAAGTAGTATAATTGAATTGTCAAAATAAAAATTATACGAAAGGACTTGAATCACTTATGGATAATAGTATAACACAAAAAACAGAAAATGCAAAGCGATATTTGCCACATGATATAAAAATGAAAGAAAATGCAGTAAAAACATATCTAAATAATGGAGATATAGAATATACTTGCAGAAAGTATCATATATCAAGAAGTTCATTATGGATATGGGTAAAAAATATGATGAAACAAAGCAAAGCCTTGAAGAAAAAAGCCATAAACCCAAAACAAGATACCAAAAATCACATACAAATATACAAAAAAATTACTTTTTTTATATTTAGTATTGACAAAATATGCTTCTTAGTATTATAATTAGTTTTGTAGTTAGATATTGCCAGTTATTTATGCAGATGTGGCGGAACTGGCAGACGCACAGGACTTAAAATCCTGCGGTGGTTAAACACCGTATCGGTTCGATTCCGATCATCTGCACCAACGACGTATCTGTTCGAACTAAATTGAACAGATGATACAAATATCATTCTGAAAAGGATGGTATTTTTTTGTTGCAAAATTGCCATCCAAAAGGAAAGGATGGTGTTTAAAATGAAGATAATTAAGCAAGAACTAGAATTTGAGGAATGTCTAAAACAGCGACTTGAATTTATATGTGAGTTTTCTAAAGTTACTCCTACCTTTATCAATGGTAGCATTAGGAAATTAGAAAAAACTAATCTTACATATATTGAGCCACATAGAGTGATTATCAAAAATATTACTTTTTTAGTTTTCAATTATTCAAATGACATTTATATTACTAACTTGACTAAAAAGATTAAATTATCAGAGTTAGAAGAATATTTGAAAAACATATAATTGT
>CANRSN010000029.1 GCA_947642455.1 uncultured Clostridiaceae bacterium | reverse complement strand
CTTTTTGCTGTAAAATTTTAAAATATCTTTACAATAAAAATGCAATTTGATATAATCAAAAAAACAAAGGAGGAAACAAGAAAATGGGAGATAAATTAGACAGAATTAAAAAAATAAAAGCAATAAAAGTTCAGAAAAAAGTAAAAATAGGAATAATAATAGGAATAATCTTAGTAGTAATAATAGGAATAACAATAGGAACTTTATATGAATTAGATAAAAGCCATCAAATATTTGGAGGAAATCTTGAGGGGATTTTTACAGGAAAAGAAAGTGCACAAGATAAGAAAAAACAAGAAGATAAGCAAAAGGAAAAAGCAATAGAAAAAGCAATAAACAAATTCAATGAATTAGGAGAAAAAGCACAAAAGGAAGAGCTAGAAGTACTAAAAATACAAAGAAAAGGAGAACTATATTATTACATATCAGCTAAAGAAAATTCAGTAGAAGTAAAAATTAGCAATTTAGAAATAACAAGAGTAAATGGTGTTTTAGTTAATAATTTATAAAAGAGAACACAGGTGGTATCTTTTGGTTTAGAATGCGAACAAAAAGGTACTACCTGTGTTTGAATAAAATGTCGTAATTTGGCGAACAATTTTGGTTGACAGAAAAAGAAAAACATCCAGACTATGAAGTATACTACGTAAATCTTACGCAAATAAGGTTTTAAAGGATTAATAAGAAAAAAATAGATATGAGAAAGAAAAGCTCATATCTATTTTTTTTTAGAATAAAAGAATGAGGCAAGAAACCTAGAAGCTTAGAAACACAAAGAAAAGAAGAAACAAAATAAATAAGAAAAGATATAGAAATAAAGAAAATATGTGAAAGTGGAAAATGAGCATGAAGAATGAAAAATGACATGATGTTATAAAAATGTAAAAAAAATTTAATTTTACGACAAAAAAAGCTAAAAGGTTAAAAATCCGTAAATAATAACAATGTAATATAAAAAATAGATAAACAAAAGTAGTATTGACTATAACTATGCAAAGGTTAAAATATAATTATAATATATATATTCGCACACATGAAAGCAAAACACATTATTCAGAGATAGTCCTCTGTTGTATTATTAATATTTATTTTTAAAAGTTTTTTACTGGCTTCGCCAATCGCATAGGGTCATGTCCACTTTTGGAGCTTCCCTGCGCAAAACTTTTAAAAATAAATATTAATAATACAACAGATAGTATAGAACTTCTGAATAATTAAGACAAAACACTGCGAAAGTATGCAAGCGAGTATAAAACAAGCAAAGAGAAAAAACTAAGGAGGCCCAAAAGATGGAAAAAGGAAAAATAGGCAAAAAAATAGCAAAAGTGATTATGATGTCAGTAATAATCCTATTAGCCATATCAGTAATGGTAGTAGGTGGAAGTACTGGACTAAGTAAAATAATACAAATGCAATTAAATGCAGAAGTAGAATCACAAATAAATGCAAAGATGGAGGAGCAAGAGCAGCTAAGAGAGCAAGCAAAAGTTGCACAAGAAGAGCAAGAAATAGATGCAGGATTGCAAGAAGTAGCAGCAAATGAAAACCAAACAAATGAAGTGCAAGCAATCAATAGTTCTGCAAGGTTAGCTCTGGGAAAAGAGATTGCCAAAATAACACATGGTGATAATTATTACTTTGCCTTAAAAAGTGATGGAACTTTATGGGCGTGGGGTGTCAATTCAAATGGTCGTTTAGGAACAGGAAATAAAGAAAGAGTATATATACCAGTACCTGTAATAGACACAGATGGAGTAACGCCACTTAGGAATGTAGTAGATGTTGGAAGTTATGGAAACTTAATAGGAAATAGTACAGGAGTCAATGCATATGGAGGAGTAGCATTAAAGGCAGATGGAACAGTTGTATCTTGGGGTACTAACGTATATGGAGAATTAGGAGCAGGAGATGAAGTAAGTGCTACAGATCATGCTGTACAAGTAGTAAAACAAGATGGAACACCATTAACAAATGTAACAAAAATAGCAACAGGAGGTGGACATACAATTGCTGCAACATCTGAAGGAGAGGTATATGCATGGGGGTATAATGGATATGGAGCAATAGCTAAACCTGGTACTTATAAATATGCAAGATTAGTAGAGGAATTACCAAAGTTAAATAATATAAAACAATTAGCAGCAGGAGTTAGTACATGTGCAGTACTACTAGAAGATGGAACAATGTGGACTTGGGGGTATATGGGATGGGGAATATTTGAAAATACAATGAATGGAAGTAACTGTAGTTATACACCATTTAAAAGTACACAAACAGATATAAAAAAGGTAATATTAGGAACAGAGAATATAGTTTTACTAAAAGAAGATGGAACAGTATATACACGTGGTGGAGCAAGATATAATCAGTTAGGTAATGGTGCAACACAAAATTCAGCAGAATATAATAAAATATTAACAGATGTAAAAGATATAGGATGTAGTGGACAAAGTTTTTTTGCTTTAAAGAATAATGAAGAATTATATGCTTGGGGAGCAAATACTTATAATCAACTAGGAATTGAGGGAGAAGCAGTAAGACCAACAATAGTACCAGATTTAACAGGAAAAGTATATAAATTGCCAGACACAGCAGGTAGAGATAATTCATGTATAGTAGATAAAAATGGAAACTTATTACTTTCAGGAAAAGGTTCAGGCTTACTATTTGGTTATAATGATAATGGAACTTTAAAATCAACAAATCAAACATTTAAGAAATTTACATATAGTATAGAAGCAAGAATGAAATTTACAGATGAACTTAATATATTAAATGTAGGAGAAACAAAAAATATATCAGGAAACATAGTATATGCAGAAGGTTTTAACTATAACTTATTTACAAATGCAACTTTTGGGGTAGTACAATATGAAAGTTTAGACGAAAATGTAGCAACAGTTAGTCAAAGTGGAAAAGTAACGGCAGTAGGAATAGGAAGAACAAAAATAAAAGCAACAATGGATGATATTGAAATTTTTACAACAATAGAAGTACCAAATCCAAATGATAAAGTAAAAATAGTAAATGGAGTTAATTTTGTAGCAGGACTAAAAATAGATGGAACAGTAGTAGCTTGGGGAAAAAATACATATGGGAACTTAGGAAATGGAACAACAATAGATAGTGAAAAACCAATACAAGTATTAGACACTGATGGAACAACATTAACAGGAATAAAAGATATAGCAGCAATGGGAATGATTTCTAGTGGATGGAATTATGCTACAGGTTCAACGGAGGCAATGGCAGTACTAAGAGAAGATGGAACAGTATGGACAGTTGGAAGTAATAAATCAGGACAATTAGGAAATGGAATAAATGATGATTCATCTGTTTTAGTACAAGTAATAAAACAAGATGACACACCATTAACAGATATAGTAAAAATATATAGTGGAACAGGTGCATTTTATGCACTAACTATAAAAGGAGAAGTATATGCTTGGGGACTTAATAATTATTCTCAATTAGGAGACGGAAAAACAGAAAATAGTAATAAAGCAAAGAAAATAGAAAATTTAACAGGAGTTATAGATTTAACTACTGGATATTGTAGTGCAATTGCACTAAAAACAGATGGCACAGCATATGCTTGGGGACTAGGAACTTATGGATGTTTAGGAACAGGAGTAAATGCTAATGCAAAAGTACCAACAAAAGTAAAAACGGAAAATATTAAACAAATAGTAGCAGGAGTATATACAGTATATGTTTTAAAAGATGATGGAACAGTTTGGGGAGCAGGAAATGGAGCATATTATATTGGTTCTGGAACAAACTCAGGTAGTGTACTTAACTTTGAACAAATAAAAGGAATAAATGGAGAAGGTTATTTAGAAAATATTACACAATTAGGAGAAAACTATGGAATTTTTGCTATAGACAAAGAAGGAGAAGTATATGCTTGGGGTTATAATTATGGAGGAAATTTAGGTGTAGACATAGAGAAAAGACAATATCCTCAACCAGTTTATGCAATAAAAAATATGCCTTTAAAAGGTAAAATAGAAAAATTACAAGATTCAGCAAATGCACAAACAACATTTTTATTAGCAAAAAATGGAGACATTTGGGGAGCTGGAAGTGGAGTACTATTTAATAAAGTATATGATGAATATAATGGAGAATTAAATCCATATTTTGTACCAGTTCATCAATTAGGTATAAAATTTAGCCAAATAGCTTATAATATTAACTTAGGAAGTAGTACAACATTAAAATTAGAAGAAAAAGAAGGTGTAAATTTATATAATTTACAAGCAGACACAAAAAATGTTACATATAAAAGTAGTGATGAAACAATAGCAACAATAGATAATACAGGAAGAATTACAGGTAAGAAAAATGGGCAAGTAACAATTACAGCAATAAATGCAAATGGAATGGAAGCAGAATGTAGAGTTACAGTATCTAACAGTAAAAGCAGAGCAAAAGTAAGTAGTCAATATGGAGTAAGTATAGCATTAAAATCAGATGGAAGTGTTTGGAGCTGGGGATTTAATACAAATGGAGCATTAGGAAATGGAACCAATATAGACTCAGTAGATCCAGTTAAAGTACTAGACATAGACGGAAAAACACCACTTACAAATGTTATAGATGTATCAGCACAAGGAAAATATAATGGAGTAAGAGCAGCAGAAGGTGGAGTTGCACTTAAAAATGATGGAACAGTTGTAACTTGGGGAGGAGGCTCATATGGTCAATTAGGAAATGGAGCAGATAAAGACTCAAACCATGCAGTACAAGTAATAAAAGAAGATGGAACACCATTAGATAACATAAGAAAAATAGCTGCATCAAATGCTCATGTAGCAGCAATTAGTAATGATGGAAAATTATATACTTGGGGATACAATAGTAATGGTCAACTAGGAGATGCAACTAAAACAAATAGTAATGTTGCAAAAGAGATAACTAATATAAAAAATGTTATAGATGTTGGAACAGGATATGAGGCAACCGTTTGTACAACAGCAGAAGGAAAGGTATATGGAGCAGGTTATAATGGTAATAGTTGTGAACTTGGAACAGAAGCCATAAAAAATGGATTTAGAAAAATTAATATAGACAATGTAAAAAAAGTTTTAGTAAATGAACAATCAATGATGATATTAAAAAATGATAAAACATTATGGGCATTAGGAACAGGAGGAAATGGACAACAAGGAGATGGAGAAACTACACATAATGCAGTACCTACACAGGTAAAAAGCCCAGATGGAGCAGGATTTTTAGAAAATGTAAAAGATGTAGGAGCATCTTGGTATGGATATTTTGCATTAACAGAAGATGATAAATTATATGCTTGGGGAAATAATGAACAAGGGCAATTAGGTTTAGGAGACACTACAAATAGAAAGTTACCAACAGAGGTAAAAGATAAAGATGGAAATAATTTAGGAAGTAAAGTAGCACTATTACAACAAACACCAGGAAATAAGGCAGTTATACTTGTAATGAAAGATGGAAGTCTTTATGGAGCAGGGGCAGTTTCAAACAGACTATTTGGTGTACAATCAGGAGCAAATAAAACAATATTTGAGCAAATTTTCGAACAGTGTTTAGCATTTGAAAATAATCGTCCATATATAAAAATGGGAACTACAGAGCAACTAAAACTAAAAATAGGAGAAGGATTTAATTTATATGGAAATGAGCTTTCATTAGATGGAATGACATATGTAAGTAGTAATGAAAAAATAGCAAAAGTAGATGAAAATACAGGAACAGTAACAGGAATATCAAGAGGAACAGCAACAATTATAGCAACAAACGAAAATGGTGATCAAGCAAGATGTATAGTTTCTATTATATCAAATAAACCAGAAGCAATAACACTACCACAAGTAGAAGTTACATCAAATGGAGGAACAATAGTATTAAAAGAAGATGGAACAGTGTGGTCAGTTGGAAATAATCAATATGGAGTATTAGGAAGTGGAAACACAACAGCAAGGTATGATATACAACAAGTAAAAATATCAGAAACTACATATTTAGAAAATGTTGTAAAAATTTCATCACCATCACCTAATACAGTAATAGCAGTAACAAAAGATGGAGAAGCATATAGCTGGGGACATGGAACACAAGGAACATTAGGACTAGGCGATGATAAAAAAGTACATACTTATTATGCTACAAAAATGCCTAACATAGAAGGAATTGTTGATGTTACAACATCAGGACAACTTTCAACAAAACTATTAACAAATAAAGGAGAAGTATATACTGTTGGATATTATAATGTTAATCAAAATGGTGATGGAACAACTGTTAGTGGAATACCACATAAAATAGAAAATATAAAAAATGTAGTAGATATTTCAGCAGGTTATACACACTGTATTGCATTAAGAGGAGATGGAACAGCTTGGACTTGGGGGTCAAATGCAGCAGGAGAATTAGGTAATAATAAAACAGCAAACTCTTTATATCCAGTACAAGTACAAACAGAAGATGGATACTTAAAAAACCTTGTTTCAGTAGAAGCAGTAGATTATGTAAGTACAGCAATAGACGAAAATGGAAATGGATATGCTTGGGGAAGTAATAACAATGGTCAATTAGGTTATGAAGATAAACAAACTAATAGAAAAACTGCACAAAAAGTATATGAAGTAAAAGAAGATGGAATAAAAGTATTAAAATTTGGAGGAGCTACAGGTTCATTAGCATATTTGTTAGATAATGGAAAAATATATTCATCAGGAAAAAATAATGTTGGACAATTATCACAAGGAGACACTACAAATTTAAGTAGTTTTACAGTAGCAAAAACAGAAGATGGAAAAGAATTTGAAAATGGATTATTTATATCAAATACATGTAATAATACAATTGGAGGAGTGTTAGCAGTTATTCAAAATAATGGAAGTGTATGGATGGCAGGTCACAATGGAACAGGAGGTCTAATGACAGGAGACACAAAACAAAGAAATTATTTAACAAGAGTAGGAACACCAACATTTGCAGCAAAACAATATAAAATTGTATTAAAACCAAACGAAACACATAAATTAGAAGCCTCAGATTTTTGCTATGAAGATGTATTCAATGTATTTAATGATATAGAAAGAGAAATAGGAACCATAACATATAAATCATTAAATACAGATATTGCAGTAGTAGATGCAGACTCAGGGTTAGTATTAGGAATAAAAGATGGAACAACTAGAATAGAAGTAACAAACACAGTAAATAATGATAAAGCATATGTTTTAGTTAAAGTAGTAACAGGAGAAATTGAGCCAATGGTAGTAGGAGGTTACCAACATTCATTAGCAATAAAAAGTAATGGAACATTGTGGGGATGGGGTTCAAATAAATATGGGCAATTAGGAAAAGACTATGATTTAGTAGAAAAACAACCAGTAGCTATAAAAGGGCCAAATGGAGAACCTTTTAAAGATGTTAAAATGCTAGCAGCAGGTTACTACCATTCAGTAGTAGTAACAACAAATGGTGATGTATATACTTGGGGACATAATGCTTATGGACAATTAGGAGATGGAACAAAAGCAAATAGTGATATACCAAAAAAAGTAGAATTGCCAGAAAAAATAACTAAAGTATCAACATATCAATACAGAACAGTAGCATTAGGAGAAAGTGGAAAAGTTTATATATGGGGAGAAAAGTTTTCAGAAACACCAAAACAATTAGATATAAGCATGAAAGTAATAGATATTTCAGGTGATTATATATTAAGAGAAGATAAAAAAGTATATTTAATTACAAATTTAAAAAAACAAATTTCAGGAATGAATAACATAGTATCAATAGATAGTGGATATATGAATCATTTATTGGCAATGAGTGTAGATGGAAAAGTATATTCATGTAAAAACAATCAATATGGTCAATCAGGACAAGGAAACACTTTACAAGTATTAAATCCAACTTTAGTTAAGTCACCAGATGGAGTAGGAGTGTTAGAGAACATTGTAGAAATACATGTAGCATTAAATGGAAGTATAGCAAAAGATATAGATGGAAATGCTTATTTATGGGGATATAATGGATTTGGTCAAATTGGAAATAATAGTACAGCAAATGCTACATTACCATATATGATAGAAAACGTAGATAATGTTGAGTTAGTAGCAAGAAGTTTTGGTTACCATAACATACTAGCAGATGCAGATGGCTATGTATATACAGTAGGTGCAGGAGGTTCAGGACAAAAAGGAGATGGCACAAAAGCTCATACAAAACAATTTGCAAGAATTGGAAAAACAGTTGTAGAGCCAAATAAATCAACAGTAAAAATGGAAGTAGGTCAAGTAGAAGAAGTACTTGCAAAAGTAAAAGAAACATTTAACTTAAAAAGAGATGAAATAGAAACAAGGCTAACATATAGAATTGTAGACACAGATATAGCAAGAGTAGATGGAATAAAAATTACAGCATTACAAGTAGGAAGAACATATTTAGTAATAGAAAGTGAAGAGTTAGGTGTATCTGCAACAGTGGAAATACAAGTAGTACCAGATGGAGCAGAGGCAATACCACAAGTAGAAGCAGGAAATGACTTTACAATAGCATTAAAGGCAGATGGAACATTATGGAGCTGGGGAACAAATAAACTAGGACAATTAGGAACAGGGGACTTAGAAGAAAGAAATGAACCAGTAGAAGTAACAGGAATAAATGGAATTATAAAAGAAGTATCAGTAAATAGAAACCATACATTAGTACTTTCAGAAAATGGAGAAGTATATGCTTTTGGTCAAAACACTTATGGAGAAATAGGAAATGGAACAAAAACAAATACAAAAAAACCAGAAAAGGTAATGGTAAAAAATGGAGACGAAATAGAACCATTAAAAGACATTATAAAAGTAAAAGCAGGAAAATATGAAAGTTTTGCAATAGACAAAAACTTTGACTTATGGGCATGGGGCTGGCAATATACAACATATGCTCAAAAAGTAGCAAAACTAGAAGGAACAGATATTATAGATGTAACAGAAGACTATATTATAAAAAATGATGGAAAATTATATAAATTAAAAAACTTAACAGAAATAGAAACTGTAGACAGAGTAAAACACTTAAGTGAAGGATTTGACCATACGGTAATGCTTACAGAAGAAAATAAAGCATATAGTATAGGAAAAAATGTATATGGTCAATTAGGAAATGGAAACAATGAAAGTAGCTTAATAGAGCCTGTAGGAGTAAGACAACCAGATAGTGAAAACTTAATAGCAGATATTGAAGAAATAAAAGCAGGAGAATATTATACAATAGCAAAAACAAAAGATGGAAAAGTATATGTATGGGGTAATAATGCAAATAATCGTTTAGGTCAAACAAATGATATAAAAAGCAGTAACTTACCAATAGAATACACAGGGGTATCAAATGTAATGCTAGTATCAGCAGGTTACCATCATACAGAAATAGCAGACAATGAAGGATTTGTATGGAACTTTGGACAAGGAAACTTAGGACAACTTGGAAACCGTGAAAACCAAAATAGTGTAACACCAGTAATGGTAGGAATTTACCAATTAACAGGAAAACTAGGAAACATAAAAATGACAGTAGGAGAGCAAAGAGAAGTAGGAGCAGGAGTAGATTACTTTAATATATTAAAAAATGGTGGAGAAGAAGTAGAATACAAATCATTTGACGAAACAATAGCAACAGTAAGTGTAGATGGAATAATAACAGGTATAAAACAAGGAAGAACAACAATAGAAGTAAGACAAAAAGGAAAAGACAATGTAATACTAATTCAAGTAGAAGTTGTAAAAGAAGGACAGGTAGCAATACCAGCAGTAGAAACAAAAGGAAGTCATGCAATAATATTAAAAGCAGATGGATCAGTATATAGTTTTGGACAAAATACATATGGTCAATTAGGAGACAACACAGTAGAGCTAAAAGATGGAACAGTTCGTGTAGAATTTGACAAGAGTACAAAAATAACTAAAATAGATGCAGGTGTAGAACATAATATTGCATTAGACCTAAATGGAATAATTTGGACTTGGGGAAGAAATAACTATGGTCAATTAGGTAGAGGCGGAAGTGGTACAAAGCCAGCAAAAGTAGAACTTCCAGAAAAAATTGTAAAAATAGCAGCAGGAAATTACACAAGTTATGCAATAGGAGAAAGTGGAAAAGCATATGCGTGGGGCTATAACCAAAATGGGGAATTGGGAATAGGTTCATATAGGAATGTAAGTACTCCAACTGAAATAGTGAACATAGAAAGCATAACAGATATTTCTGGTGGAACAAACCATGCAATTTTAGTAGATCAAAAAGGTGAAGTATACACAACAGGAAGCAATGTATATGGTCAATTAGGAATGGAAAAACAAAAAATAAATCAATTTACAAAAGTAGAGGGACTATATAACATTATAGAAGTAGAAGCTGGAGATAACCATAATATTGTAAAAACAGTAAATGGAGAAATATATACTTGGGGTTCAAATATTTATGGTCAACTAGGACTAAATGATAGACTAAGAAGAACAGAGCCTGTAAAAGTAGAAGGAAAAACAAACATCTTAGATATGTCAGGAGGAAAACAAAATAGTATATTATTAAATAATGATGGACAGGTATATACAGTAGGAGCAAATAGTTATGGTCAAATAGGAGATATCACTACAATAACAAGACAAGAATATGTAGAAGTAACAAGAATACCAGATGCAATAGATGTAACTATAGGAGACACATTTGCATTAGCAATAAGAGAAGATGGAACAGTATGGGCATGGGGAGACTATAACCATGGAGCTGCAGGAGTTACAAGCAAAACTAAGAGTATAATTCCAGTAATGGTAGGAAAAGACACAAGTGCAGTAGACGGAACAGAAATGGTATTACAAATTAGTGAAATGAAAAATGTAGCAATAGGAACAAAAGAAAACTTCAATGTATATTATAATGATGTAAAATATGCATCAGACTATACATATGAATCAATAAATCCAGAAATAGCAAAAATAAATGAAGTAGGAACAGTAATAGGGGTTAGAATTGGAACAACTTGGGTAAGAGCAATAGACAAAAAGACAGGAGAAGTATTAACAACAATAGTAAGAGTAATAGATAATAACAGAGTGGCAGCACCACAAATAGAAGGTGGAAACGGATTTACAGTTGCATTAAAGGGAAATGGAACAATTTGGACATGGGGTTATAACCCAGAAGGAGCATTAGGAGATGGAACATATGAAACAGCATTAGTACCAAGACAAGTAAATGTACTACAAACATATAGAAGCATATCAGCAGGGGAAAACCATGCAATTGCATTAAGATCAAATGGAACAGTATGGTCATGGGGGTCAAACTCAAATGGTCAATTAGGAATAGAAAGTTATAAAAATAGCCCAAAACTAGTACAAGTACACAATTTAGAAAATGTAAAAATGATTTCATCAGGTGCAAAACATTCAGTAGCATTAAACAAAAACAATGTTATATATGGATGGGGTTCAAATGCAGAAGGACAATTAGGTTTAAACAATAGAAATGATGTATTAAATCCAACAATTATAGCAGTACCAGAACTACAAGTTATAAGTTTAGCAGCAGGAAAATCACAAACAGTATATGCAACAATAGATGGCTCTGTATATGGAATGGGACCATTCTTAAATGGAAAACTAGAAGGGGCAACAAATGTCATAAAAGTTGAAACAAATGGAAGTCATATCATATTATTAAAAGATGATGCGACAATTTGGGAATATAAAAATGGGGTACTTTCTCAAATATCAGGAATTAACAATGCAGTAGACATTTCGGCTCAAAGATATACAATGTCATATCAAGACAGAAATGAGAAAACATATTGTTGGGGTTCAAATACTGATGGAAAACTAGGAACTAATGACTTAGAAGATAGAGAAGTACCAACACATGTTGCAGAATATGGAACAAGTACATTTAGAGTAGGAGCGGGATTTGACAATACATACATAATCAGAAATGATGGTTTTGTATATGCAGCAGGGAAAAACAATTTTGGTCAATTAGGAAATAGTACACAAACTTCAAGTTTAGTACACACATTAGTAGGAGATAGAAGATTTAATTTAACACCAGACAATAAAATAATGACAGTAAATGATGTAGAAGAATTGACTATTGAATGTAAAACATTTAATATGTTTAATGATGATAAAAAAGACAAAACAGAATATGAATGGACTACAAGTGATGAAAATATAGTATCAGTAGATGTAGGAACAATAACAGCAAAAGCAGTAGGAACAGCAACAATAACAGCAACAGACAGAGTAACAGGAGAAACAAGAGAAGCAATAAGAGTAGTAATGCCAGTAGATGAGCAACGTATACAAGCACTAACAGTAGATGGAGAACCTGCAAAAGTAGTAGGAGACAAAGCATATAGTGTAACAATAAATACAGACAAAGATTTAGCAACATTAAAAGTAGTTACAAATGATGGAACAGACAAAATTAGCATAGATGGTGGAAATACATATTCATCAGCAGGTGCAATAGTAAAAGAAATAGAAGTACCAGAAAAAGTAAACAATTTCACTATTCGTGTGCAAACACAAAATGGTACAGAAATAGACTATACACTAGAAGTAATCAAAAAATCTAAAAACATGAATTTAGCACTATTAACAGTAAATGACAAAGAAGCAATAGGAAAAGATTCAAATACATATGAAATGGTAATAGATGAAGATGTAGATAGACTTGTAATAGAAGCACAAGCAGAACATCCAGATGCTAGTGTTAGTATAAATGGAGAGGCATTTGAAGTAAGTGTATCAACATATGAAGGAGAAATGGAAGGACTAGTAAAAACAGTTCCAATAACAGTAAAAGCAGAATGTGGAACAAATACAACATATATACTTACAATATACAAAAAATCAGCATTAGTTGAACTAAATGAAGTAAAGGTAAATGGAAAAGAAGCAACAAGAATATCAGAAAATGAGTACAACATAGTAATAGAGAGAACAGCAAACCTATCATCTGTTGTAGTAACAGCAAGTCATGAACTAGCAAAAGTTGCAATAGGAACAGATGAAGCAAAAGTACATACGGCAACATCAATAATATCAACTAATGAAGAAGTGACAGAAGTAGAAATACATGTAATAGCCGAAATTCAAACAGATGCTGGAACAGAACAACTAACAAGAACATATAGATTAACCATTTATAAAGCAAGAATGAATGCAAAAATAGACTTATTAGCAGTAAATGGAACCACAATAATACCTACTGGAAACAGCTATGTAGCGTATTTACCAAACAATATAAAAGAAGCAGAAGTAAGAGTTGTAACAGCATTAGAAACAGACAAAGTAAAAATTGCAGACCAAGAAGAAGGAACACATGATGTTACAGTTAAAGTTTCAACAGAACAATTAAAAAATGTGTATACAGTACGTGTAATAGATGGAGAAACACAAGCAATACAAAACTATACACTAACAATAATAAAACCAAGTGCAGACACTTCAATAAAAGAGATTACAGCAGTAGCTGGAGATTATGAAACAGTAGCAAAAGTAAATGCAGAAAATGATACAGTATATGAATTAAAAGTACCAGACAATTTTGAAGAAATGTCATTAAAAGTAGTTGCAAATAGCACAGTTTCAAAAGTTACAATAAATGGAGAAGAAGCACAAACCGCACAAAGTGAGAGAAGTGTAAACATATCTGGAGAAAATGTGGAAATCCCTGTTACAATAGAGGCAGAAGATGGAACAACACAAGAATATATAGTAAAAGTAGGAAAAATTTCAACAGACAATACTTTAGAAACAGTAACAGTAAATGGAAAACAAGCAACAAAATCAGCAACAAACGAAAATGTTTATGAATTTAACCTAGAAGAAGCATTAACAGAAGTAGAAGTAGTAGCAACAGCAACACATGATTTAGCAAAACTATATATTAAAAATGGGGAATACAAACCAAAAACAGATACAAAAACTATAATAATAGATAGTAAAGATGTAGAAGTGCCAATTCTTGTAAAATCTGAAAATGGAGATTTAGCACAATATATACTAAAAATTAATGGTTTACCAGACAATGTTAATGCAAGCTTTACAGTAGACAATGAAGAGGGAGAATTTGTACCAGGAAGAAATAAATATAGATTTAAAATAAACACAAACAAAACTTCACATACTTTCAAAGGAATAACAGAAGATCCAAAAGCAAAAATTCAAATAGAAGGACAAGATGAAAAAATAGGAACAGCAACACTTGCACTAACAAATGCAGATGTGGGAAGAGAATTTGAAGTTACAATAACATCACAAAATGGACTTGTGACTGAAAAAGCAATAATAGAAATATTAGCAAAATCATCAGACACAGAGATTACATATGTTAGAGTAGATGGAAAAATAGTAGAACCAGAAGACAATGGAAATTACAAAGTAAATGTAAGACATGATGTGACAGAAAGTCAAGTAGAGGTAAAACTAAATGATACATATGCAAAAGTAGATATTGCAGGAATTATAGAAGAACTATTACAAGCTACAGGTTATGTACCAATTACAGGAGTTACAACAAATGTACCTATAAAGGTAACAGCAGAAGATGGAACAACTAAAACAGTAACATTAACAATTACAAGATTAGATGGAGAAGTAGGATTAAGAACACTTACAGTAGATGGTGTAGTACTAACACCTGATGAAAATGGAGACTACTATTACAAAATGGAAAGAAAAGATACAGCAAAAGTAGTTGCTACAGCTCAAAACGCAAAATCTGCAGTATCAATAAACAGTAACGATGAAACAGCATCTACACAAACACTAGATGTAGAAACTTTAGAAGAAATTACAAATGTTTCAGTCCTAATTACAGCAGAAGATGGTACACAACAAAACTACAAATTAGTTATTCAAAAAATATCAGATGATGCTTTATTAAAGCAAATATATGCTTTAGGAATAGAACCACAATTTATAAAAGTAACAGGAGAAGACTCTTTTGAAATAAAAGTACCAGCAATAACAGAAAATCTACACTTAGGAGCAATTACAAATAATGAATTTGCATCTGTAAAACTAAAAGAAGAAGCAGACGATTTATATGAATTACATGAAATGCAACGACAAATAGAAATAACAGAACGTGAAACACAAGTACAAATTACTGTAAAAGCAGAAAATGGAATAACAAAAGACTATACAGTAACAATTATACAATTATCAGACAATGTAAATATAGGTCAAATATTAGTAAATGGAGAAGAAGCTACAAAATCAGATAAAGAAGCTGCAACATATGAATATCACTTAACAGAGCCTTTAACAGAGGCAACTGTAAAAGCAATAGTACAAGATGCAAATACAAAAGTAGCAATAGGTGATGCAGAATATACACTATTAGAACAAGAAACTAAAATTATAATAAGTGAGTCACTTATAAGAATAAGAATATTAGTACAATCTGAAGAAGGATTAGTACTACCATATTACTTAAATATATATACATTACCAGACAATGCAAATGCTACATTTACATTAGACGGAGAAGAAAGTATATATGATGAATTCCAAGACTTATATATACTAAAAGCAAATACTAGAGAAAGTGAAGAACATACATTATTAGTACAGCTAGAAGATGAACTTGCAAAAGTAAAATTAGCAGACCAAGAAGAAACAGTTGGAGTAGCAACTCAAATTGTTAATAATACACAAATGGGAACTACATATGAGGTAGCAGTAACATCTCAAAATATGTTAGTTACAAAACATTATAGAATAATGGTAATAGCAAAAGATAATAATACTCAAATTCAAAAATTAGTAGTAGACAATAAAATACTAGAGCCAAATCAAAATGGAAACTATGAATATAAAGTAAGACATGATGTGACAAATGTAAATATTGCATTATATTCTGTAAGTGAACTTTCAACTATTAAAATTGGGGATTTAATAGAAGGAGTAGCAGTTGTTAGAACGAATGCAAATTTACCAGATGAAGTAACAATGTTACCAATTGAAATAATAGCAGAAGATGGAACAAAGGCAAAAAGTGTTTTAAAAATATCAAAAATGAATGACAATACAGATATTTTAAGTCTTACAGTAAATGCAACAATAGTAAATAAAGATGAAGATGGTTATTATCGTTATACAGTACCAGAAGACACCTTAGAATCAGAAGTATCAGTAGAGCTTGCAGATAGAATTTCTAAAGTAAATATAGATGGCTGGGAAGACAAACAAGGAACAATAACACAAAAAGTTGATATACAATATGAGGAAAATATAGTAACAATTAATGTAACTTCAGAAGAAGGAAGAGTACAAAAACACATATTAATAATTCATAGGATATCAACAGACAATATATTAAAATCATTAACAGCTACAGGAATAAAAGAATCTGCAATAAAGAAAACAGGAGAAGACACATATGAAGTAACAGTTCCATACACATATGAAGATATTGAAATAACAGCTATTACAAATAGCAAATATGCAAGTGTAAAATTAGAAACAATGGATGAATATACATCACAACAAGTAACGACAACTGTAACACTTCCAACTACAGAAACTACAAGAAAAATATTAGTACAAGCAGAAAATGGAGACATTAAAGAATATACAGTAAAATTTGTTAAAGTACATGTTCTTGACATAGAGTACTTAAAAGCAGATGACTATACAGTAATACCAAATGAAGAAGACAGTGTAATAGATATGTGGATAGGACCAAATGATATGTTCCCAATAGACTTTAAAACGAAAGATAGTACAACACAAATTCAGATAAAAGCATATGAAGTTTATGTGGCAACAGGTACAGGTCGAATAGACCAAATGATGCATTTAAACTATACACCATTAGGAAACACAAAATTAATAGTAACACTAGAAGATGGAAGTGCATCTAAAGAATATGACTTAAATATTAGGAAAAGATCTCAAGACAATAGTATAGAATACGTAAAAATAGATGAAGAGGAAATACCACAAGTAAATGGTGGCTATGATAAAGTCTTAGAAAGAAAAGACATATACAACATAAACATCAAAGCAACAAATGAATTTGCACAAATAAAAATAGATAATGGACCATATAAAACAGCAAGTTATGTAAGTTCAATTAATATGAGAAATATTGAAGAAAAAACTTATATAATAACAGTAAAATCACAAAATGGAGAAGAAAAAACTTATCCATTACACTTAAGGAAAAAATCAAAAGATACAGAACTAACAAGTATAAATGTAGATGACAAAGTAATAAGCCCAGTACAACGTAATAATCATATATTTGTTAAATACAATGCAACTTCTGCAAATGTTAAGGGTATAATTGAAAACGAACTTTCAACTATACGTATGAATGATGGAGAAGAAAAACAATTCTCAGTAGAAGAGGAAATAGAGCTTGTAGATGTACAAACAACAGTGGAATTTACTGTAAAAGCAGAATGTGGAGACGAAAAAGTTTATACTTTAGTAATAGAAAAAGAATCAACAAACAATGGTATAGAAATATTAAAAGCAAATGGTGTTACAATAGAGCCAGATGAAAATGGAGAATATAATACAGAAATACTAGACACACTTGCAAGTATACCAGTATATGTAAAAACATATAACAAATATGCACAAATTCAAATAAACAATAATGAGTCAGTTAAAGAAGGTCAAAATACAATAAATGTACCAATTGACAAAAATGAAAAATATCAAAGTGTTGAAATTTTAGTAGTAGCACAAAATGGAGAAGAAAAATTATATACATTAAATATAGCAAGAAGAAATAATAGTACAGCTTTAGAATACTTAAAAGTTAATACAAAACCATTAAAGGCTACTGGAGACACATATGAAACAATAATTGACTTAATGGACAATGTAGCACAAATTGAAATAAAAACAGTAAGTGAATATGCAAATATTAGTTATATGGATCGTACAGAAAAAGGCTTAATGACAATTACATTACCTGTTCCAGAAGCACAAACAGAAATGGAATTTACAGTTACATCTGAAACAGGAATAAAAAAAACATATAAAGTAAAATTAGTGAAAAAATCAAATGATATGTCACTAAAGAATGTCACAGTAAATGGTGTGGCAGCACAAAAACAAGATGATGGAAACTATTATATTGAAGTGTTAGACAGTGTACAAAATGCAAATGTAGTAGTTACAGCAAATGACCAAAAGACTACAGTACAAATAGAAGATGAAGAAGGACAATTAAGTACATCAAGTAAAGTAGTACAATTAGAAGAAAAAGAAACAAAAGTAAGCTTTACAATGACATCAGAAGCGGGAAACTCTATTACATCAGAACTTACTATTAGAAAAGTATCAAATGAAAAGAGAGTAGAAATTATAACAGTAGATGAAGAAGAAGTCACAGAATATGATGCAAACGAATTTGCATACAGAAAGATGGTAGACAACACTAAAGATGGATATTATGTATTAATTATGGCAAAAGATGTTAATGCTACAGTAAAATTAGGGGAAGAAGAAGCAAAAGGAAGTTTAAGAACATTTATACCAGTAGCAGACTCTGCAAAAGAAGTTAAATTTATAATAATTGCTGAAAATGGGGAACAGCAAGAATATAGTTTAGCAATGATAAAAGCTTCAAATAACATAAATGTTGAATTAGTAGAATTAAATGACTTTGCAGCAACAATGACAAATCCAGATAAATTAATCTACGAAAAAATGATTCCAAAACTAGCAGATACAATAAAAGTAAAAGTTGTAACAGAAAACCCATATGCAACAATAAAAATAGGGGATACATCAACAAAAGAGGGAGAATCAGTAGAAAACATACCACTAGACTTAAAAGAAGATGTTATCACAATACCAGTACTTGTAACAGCACCAGACGGTTACACAGTAAAAACATATAACATAATCTTAATTAGGGGAAGAAATAACACAGACATTACAAAAGTAACAGTTGAAGGAAAAGAAATACCATATGTTAATTCAAAATATGTGGCAAGTGTTACAGGTAATAAAGACACAGCAGAAGTAACAATAAAAGTTTCAGATGAAGAGGCAACAATAGAATTTAACAATGAAAGTTCAAAAGGAACAATTACTTCAGAAGTTACTCTAACAGGAGTGACAACAACAAAAGAAATTAAGGTAATAGCACAAGACGGAACAGCAAAATATTATACCTTAGAGATCAATAGAATAATGAGTATAGCAGGTACAATTGCTACACCAGAAAATGTAAATAATGAACATATAGCACAAATTACAATTTACAAAACTTCAGACACAAGACCAATAGGGGATAAAGATGATCCAAGAGAGGTTATAGCTAGTGGGGAAAGCTTACCTAACGGAAAATTTGATATTCCAGTGCCAGAAGTAGAAACTTATGATGTAGTCATTACAAAACCTGGATACTTAAGCTATACAATTAGAAGAGTTAAAACAACATTAGGTCATACTTCAATTATAAAAGACACAAAAGAACTAATCGCTGGTGACGTAATATTATCTGGTCTTATTGAAGCAGACGACTTAGCAAACATTGTAGACCATTATGGAACATTACCAGAAATTAATGATAACTCAACTAAAGAAGAAATAGAATTGTATCAAAATGAAAAACGTTTTGACTTAAACGAAGACGGAATAGTAGATCGACTAGATAGAGAAATTGTTAAAAAGAACTATGATAAACAAGACATTATTGAATTATGGGAAAACCCAGAATTTGCAAATAACACAAATGCTATAAATATAGCAAGTGATGAAAGTATTACAGACACTCAAACTAGACAAATGCCTAGTATGACAAATGATACAAGTGTTAGTTCACAGATGGCAAGTGGGGATGCCTCTGTAACTAACGAAACAAATACATCAACATCAATATTAAATAATACAGAAAATATGAATAATAGCATAAATAATATTGAAAGTATAAGTAGTAATGTAAATAACACAAACAACGCAAGTAATGTGAATTCACAAATATTAAATGAAAATACAGTAAATAAATTAATAAAACCAATGGATTGTAAATATACAATAACATCTGAATATGGAACAAGAGTACATCCTGTAACAGGGGAAACAAAAACACATAAAGGTATTGATATAAGTGGGGTACATCATACCAAAATATATGCAGTAGCAGATGGAGAAGTAACATATAGTGGAGTACAAAACGGTTATGGTAACTGTATAGAAATAAAACATGTAGTTAATGGGGAAACTATATACACATTCTATGCACACTTATCAAAAATCGAATCTCAAATAAAAGTAGGTACAAAAGTAAAACAAGGAGAAGTTATTGCACTAGAAGGCGGAGACCCAAAAACAGATCCTAATCCAGGAACTAGTACTGGACATCACCTACACTTCGAAATCAGAAAAATAAGCGGAAACTCATCTAAAAATGTAGATCCAAATAACTATATAGATTTTTAAGATAAAATGGGACGGAGTAAATAGGGACAAAAATGTCCCAAAAGGGACAGACCACTGTAATATTAGTGGTCTATTTCCCTTGAGAATTTTTCTCAGCAAAAAGTGATTTATCCAATAATACATAAAATATAAAAATAAAAAGAAACAATAATAAATGAATATAAAAACAATATAATACAAAAATGTCATAAAAAAGACAAAAAAGTACTCCCCAATAGTCTAGACAATCTCTTTTTCAAATTGTCTAGACTATTTGATACATTTTAAATATATTAGTGAGCATCTTGAATTTCCTGCTTAAGAGTAACATTTATTACAGTGCCTTCTTCTACAAGAGTTCCTGCCATAGGGTCTTGTGATAAAATTGTACCAGAGCCAGAAACGTGAATATTTAAGTTACGTGCTTTAAGCATATTATTTGCTTGGGAAACGGATTTTCCCTTTAAATTAGGAACTTCTTGAGATATTCTAGCATCGCTATCACTAGAGTATAGGTTAATACAAGCTCCTTGAATAAGTTCAGCACCTGGTTTTGGAACTTGATCTGAAACTATTTTAGTAGTATCAGAAGTTGAAATATTACAAGTAAATCCAAGTTTTTCTAAATCAGATTTAGCTTGGGCAATATTTTTGTTTCTAACGTCAGGAAGGAATGTAGTTTTTAAATTTGTATTAGAGTTTGTTCCTGAGTCCACATAGTCAGAAGGAATATTCAAATAAGGCAGTACTTCTGTTAAAATTTGAGAAACAACAGGACCTGCAATTTGACCTCCTTGATGTGAAGAGCCTTTTGGATTGTATAAAGCAACAAGAATAACTACTTCTGGGTCTTGTGATGGAGCAATTGCAACATAAGAGGCAACATATCCATCTTCTGGGTGAGCTGGGTTTGGTTCAGAAGTACCAGTTTTTCCTGCAATAGAGTATCCACTAACTTTTCCATATCCACCTGTACCATCATTAACAACAGATTCTAGCATATTTACTACTTTATTAGCAGTTTCCTTAGAAACCACTTGTCTAACAGCTACTGGTTCAATGGTTGTAATTGCATGAGTGTCAGAATTTTCAATTTGTTTAACTATTCTAGGTTGCATTAAAACACCATCATTAGCAATAGAAGATATAGCAGCAACTAATTGTATTGGAGTTATTGTAAACCTTTGACCAAAAGACATTGTAGCAAGTTCTATAGGTCCAACGTTTTCTAAATTCCAGAAATTACTAGGGTTTGCTGCTTCGCCAGAAGTAGGAATTCCTGTACTACTAAAAAATCCAAATGCAGAATAATATTTATATAGAGTTTCAGCTCCAATTCTCTTTCCTAATTGCATTAAAGCAGGATTACAAGAATTTTCTAACGCATTTCTTAAAGTTTGATATCCATGAGTTGTTTGGTCTTTCCAACATTTTATTTTAAAAGAACTTGTAACTTGTTCTACACCTCTACATACAAAGTCGTTTTGAGTATCTGTATCAACAACACCTTCTTCAAGCCCAATAGCAGCAGTTATAACTTTAAAAGTTGAACCAGGTTCATAGCCATCTGAAACATTTCGATTTCTCCACATTTTATTTAAAGCATTATTTTTTTCTGTATCTGATAAAGTATCCCAAGTAGGAGCTAAAGATTCGTTTGGTTCAAAAGGTGTATTTAAATTATAGTCTGGGTATGATGCCATAGCTAAAATATCACCATTTTTAGGATTCATTATAATAACATTGCCACCATTTTTACAGTCATTTTCAATAACTGCTTGTTTTAAGTATTTTTCAACAATAGTTTGAATATTTAAGTCTAAAGTTAAAGTTAAATTACTACCATTTTCAGCAGGGACATAGGTACCTTCTTTGTCAGGGACAAGACCTGATGAAACATCTTTTGCTGCTACTATTTTCCCTGGGGTACCAGATAGTTCATTTTCCCAATATAGTTCTAATCCCCATAAACCTTGATTATCGGTACCACAAAAACCAATCAAATTAGATGCAAGGTTATCGTATGGATAATATCTTTTGGCATCTTCATCGATATTGATTCCAGATGTAATTTCAGTTTCTTTCATCCAAGATTTTAGTTTATCAATTTTATCTTTTTCGACTTTTTTTGCAATAGTTTCTATATTACTAGTACTTTTTACCTTTCTTAATGTTTCTTCATAATCAAGTTCAAATATTTCTGAAAGAGCCTTTGCAGCTATTTCTTTGTCATCATTAGCGATTTTTGTTGGACTAATACTAACAGTATCTACAGAAGCACTTCTAGCAAGTACTTTTCCAGTAGAATCATAGATATTCCCCCTTTTAGGACTAATAATACGATTTGTAGTTTGTTGTCTGTTGGCACTTTCTTTTAGATCAGCACCTTGTACAAACTGTAAAAATCCAATTCTGAAGAATAAACAAACAAAAATAGTTATACAACATACTAGAGAGATAAAAAGATGTTTAGGTTTTACTAAATTTTTTTCAGCTGTTTCACTATTAATTTTTTGGCTAGCACTGGATTTAGAAAAGTGTATTAAAGGAGTATTTCGCTTTTTTATAGAAACTTTTTTGATTTTTGAATTTTGTTTTTGTGAAATGTTATTAATTTTATTTGAAGGTATTCTGTTATTAAAATTTACCTTTTTTATTTTGTTTTTTGAAGATTTTATATTCTTTTTTTTATCATTACTCATTTGTTCACCAACTTTTTAATTATAATACTAATATTTTATATGAAGATACCATAAAAATCAATATAAAACATAAAAAATCAACAAAAAAGAGTACAATTTGTTTCATTTCACAGCTTAGAATCAGAATTATCTAAGTAATATAATATTTATTTTAACAAAGTTTTTTACTGGCTTCGCCAATCGCTTTGGGCCATGTCCACTTTGGGAGCTTCCCTGCGTAAAACTTTGTTAAAATAAATATTATAGTACTTAAGTGAATGTTATGTCTGTGAAATGAAACAAATTGTACTCTTTTTTGCTGATAAAAAATTCATAATTACAGAAAAAAATATTTTTTAAGAAAAAAAACTTGCAAAATCTAAAACAAAATGTTTTAATATAAAAGTAAAGCATTTTGTTTTAAAAGGTTCTAAAAAATGGGCAAAACAAAAAAGCATAATAAGCACATTGGAAATTTAATAAACAGAATTTTACTAGAGGCAAAAACAAAAAGTAGTGTAAATCATGTATAAAAGGTAAAAAGATGCTCATAATAAAATAAGTAGTACATAGACAGAAATAATAGAACAAAGGAGGAGCAAATGTGAAAGAAAAAGTAAAAGACAAAAAGGCAATAGGCATTATAATATCAATAATATTAGTTATATTATTGGTAGCAATAGTTAT
>CANRSN010000028.1 GCA_947642455.1 uncultured Clostridiaceae bacterium | reverse complement strand
GATTTAATCTCAATCATTGTTCAAAAAGTTCATTACTAAATCTATTATTACATCTTTTTCTTTTGGATTTGATTCTGCTATCAATAAAGTTAGTGCTGTTAAAGTATTATTATCTATTGTTTGTTTCCCATCTTTATATAAGATACCATAAAAGTTTAAAAAGTATATAAATAGTGTAGCAGCAATTCTTTTGTTTCCATCTGCAAATACATGATTTTTTACTATTAAATATAAGAAGTTTGCTCCTTTTTCTTCAATACTTTTATAAATATCTTGTCCTGCAAAACTCTGATATATATTGCCAATTATTGATTCTAATCCTTTATCTCTTTCTACTGCAAATAACGAACTTTCTTCATTAAATCTTAACTTATTTATTACTTCTATACATTCTTTGTATTCAATCTTTCTTTCATCAATATTTCCGTCTATTTTCTTTAGTGTTCTATGATCATAATCATCAAGTAAATCAAGTGCTTTTGAGTAATCGCCAATTACTTTTAGTATTTCTTTTGCATCATTACCTTCTAATCTTTCATCTATTCTATTTGCTATATCAATTAGTTTTATTGTTTTTTCTAAATATTCTAATCTTCTTTGATTTACTGCATAGCCTTTCAACATATAATCTTTCAATATTTTATTTGCCCATTTTCTAAAAATAATACCTTTATCACTTTTTACACGATAACCTATACTGATAATCATATCTAAATTATAATAATCTACTAAATGTGTTTGCGTTTTTCCTTCTATTGCACCATGTTCAGTGGTATTCTCAAATTTTGCGACAACCACTTCATCTTTTAATTCTTCACTTAAAGCATTATTAATATGTTTTCTAATAGTTTTATAGTCTCTATCAAATAATTGTGCTAATTGCTCTGTATTTAGCCATACTGTTTCATCTTTTAAATTGACTTCTAATTTCACACCTTGATTTTCAAATAAAATAATCTCATTATTTTTTTCATTCATAAGAACACATCCTTTTTCAATAAATTTTAGTCCTTATTACATTTATTTCTACTTATCTTTCTTTATTCATTATGTTAGAACTATTGTTTGTATTTTATGATAAAATAATTGAAATGTCAATAGTTTTAGTTAAATTTATGTTACATATTTTCTATGTGAATTTTTTACATTGTTTTGGCTAACCATCGCATATTCCATTGTAGTATCTATTTTTATATGTCCTAATAATTTTTGCACTTGTTCAACTGGCATACCTTTATCAATAGCCATAGTTGCCATTGTTCTTCTAAATTTATGTGGATGTACTTTATTTATATTTGCTTGTCTTCCTAAATTTCTAATAGCAATTTCAATTCCAGATATTCCTAATCTATTATAAGGTTTTATAAGTGATACAAATAGTGCTTCATTATTATCAGTTCTTGTCTCCAAATATTTCTTAATGTACATTTTACTTTTTGCACTAAAATAGACTTCTCTTTCACTATTACCTTTGCCTAGAACGATACAACTTCTTTCTTGAAAATTCATATCAACTATATTTAGCTAGTTAATCCTCCTACTCTCATACCAGTTGAAATTAGTAGTTCTAATATTGCTAAATCTCTCACATTTGAGCAAGTATCTCTTAACTTTTCTAAATTCTCATCTGTAAATGTTTCTTTAACTTTTTTAGTTGCTTTTACTTTATGAATCCTTCTAACTGGACTTTTAACAATATAATCTTCATTTTCTAACCAAGCAAAGAAACTTGATAATGTCCTTCTTATATTGTCTATTGTTTCCATACCAGCACTTGAATTACTTTTATAATCTGATAAATAGTTTCTTAATATTTCAGTAGTAATTTCATCTATTGGAAGATTTATTGTATCTAACATTTTGGTTATATTATCTTTATAGTAATTTAAAGTTCTAGTTGAGCAACCTTCAATTTCTTTAGATGATATAAATTTATTTAATATATCTGTATTATTCTTTTGTGTTTCTTGCTTTTTAGTTTGTTCTATCATTTCAATTTGATAATTTAAGCATATTTCTGTAAGTATCTCCTTTAATTTTATTCTTTGGTTGTTACTTAAAAAGTTTACTGATTCATCAATTACTTTTTCAACAAATAACTCTCTCAAATAAATTACCTCCCATACTTTTAAATTATTTTACATCTTGCAATATATAGAACTATAATTATATTATACAATATTTTGTCTGATTTACATAATCTAAAATTGTGGGGACAATTTTTATTTTCCTCCATACTTTTACAATATTATCTATAAGATTTATAAATTATATACACACCTTAGTACTAAGCAAAACATCCATATATTCAGCGTTACTGCTTACTAATACAGATGTTCTTGATTCATATTTACTTAAAAGTTTTCCTTTAAGAAGGAATAGGTTTCCTTTAATATCTAATATTTGTACTGTATATATTCCTTAAAATATATAATCTGACTTGTATATTAGAGCACTCGACGGAACGCATACGGCGTGTTTTTGTAGTTCTTGTTATTAGGATTGAAATTGTTCCTGTTAAGGTCTGCGGGTGGATTATTGTTATTGTTATTAGCATCGCCACCAAAATAGCCAATTTTAAACCTATCCCTCTATATAAAACATGCTTTTTCTTAAATTATAAGAATTTGCATGTTTAACATAGCCTAGCCAGCCTGCTATACTTCTTTGTACATCAGATAATTCAATTTTTCCTTCTTTTAATAATTTTGTATAATGTTTTAGTTTTCTTTTCATTCGCACTTTACTAGAATGTCTAATTTTTAATCTATATTCATTTGTTTTGTAACCGACAAAAATTAACACCTTGTTTATCCTTAAATATTTTTGTCTTAGAATTTAATGTTAATCCTAGTTTCTCTTTTAAAAATATAGTTATGTCATTTAATACATTATTTGCTATTTCTTTATCAGGTAATAGTATTACCATATCATCCATGTATCTAAAATAACATTTACATTTTAATTTATGTTTCACATATTGGTCTAATTCGTTTAAATATATATTTGCAAACATTTGAGATGTATAATTTCCTAGTGGTAGTCCTAACATTCCCTCAGTAGATAATAATATTTCTCGTGTTAGCCAAAGTAATTTTTTATCTTTGATTTTTCTTTTTAAAATATCCCATAATATTCTTTTATCAATGTTGTGAAAATATTTAGTTACATCCATTTTTAGAATATAATAACTAGTCCATTTACTTTTTGCAGATTTCATAGCAGTTTGCACATCTTTTGAAGCTTTATGCATACCTCTACCTTCAATACAAGCATATGTTGTATTAATAAATTGTGGAACAAAATATGGTTTTATAAAATGTTGTACATACCATTGGTATACTATCCTATCTATATATTCTGATGCCATTATTATACGTTCTTTAGGTTGATACACTTTAAATGTTGTATAACTACTGTGTTTGTATGTACAATTTTTTAATTCTTTTTCTAGTCTTAATAACTCTTGCTCTAATATTAGTTCTACTAATATTACCTTCTTTTTTTCTCTCTTACCACATCTTGCTTTTTTATGTGCTAATAATAAATTTTCAAATGATACTGCATTTTCATATATATTTCTAAGTGTTTTTGGCATTTTATTTTACTCCTAAGCTTTTTATTAGTCCTCCTAATATTTTTCCTATTTCACTTAATAGTTCATTACTATGTTTATATTTTTTATCATCAATCCATTTATTATTATACATTATTCGTATGCAAATTCTTTGAAAATATATCTCTGTATCTACTATATTATATATTGGTAATCTTTTAATCTTATCCGATTTGTTTGCTAATAATATATTTTTTAGCATATTATACATACTTGTCTTTATTTCTGTACCTATACTATATTTTTCAGTTCGTGGTAATTTTAATAATATTATAAGCATATATTCTATATATTTTTCTATTTTTGGTATTAAAATTAAATTATTCACAAATTTTTACTTCCTATTTTTAAATAACTTAAAGGGGAAATTACTCCCCCTTAAGTTTAGTTTTGCTTCGGTTTAAGTAACGCGAAACAGTGTTCAGTGCTACGAAAGCACTCGACGGAACGCATACGGCGTGTACTTGTAGCCCTTGCCAAGAGGAAAGAAACTGTCCCTGCCAAGGTCTGCGGGTGGATAATTGTCCCCGTTACTAGCACCGCCACCAAAACAGCCAGTTCCTCCATTTCTGAGTTTTATAACTCTTACATGCGGAAGTTTATCGGCTTTTTTGAATAAGTCAATCGCAGATTCCCCATTACAAATTCTCATTTGCAACTCTAAATCACAGATAATTTCATCGCACATCCCCTCACCTACTTTTTCACACATATCTCGCATTTCCTGTTCAGTTTTGTAATACCAGCTATGTTCGAAGATATATGTTTCGATTAAGCGAGGATATTGGTTGAGATTCTCATCAGCAATTTTATTCGATGCTTCGAATCTCCTCCAATATGCTTTTCCTTCATCTCCAGCCTCATTGCACTTCAGGCGGATTTCTTCCTTGCTTTTGTCAATAACCTCTCTGTCAATGCGAAACCACTCGCCGACTTTCAGTTTCGATACAGCCTGGCTATCAGCCTTTGGCTCGGATGTAGTCACCTTCTTTAAGGATTCTTCGTTCAGAAGTCTTTCATAATCCCTAACTAAGTCTTCCAAGGGCATCATCCGACCATCAGAAAGCTCTACATGCAGTTCCTCTGCACTTTTCCTCACGAACACATTAAGCATAATTTTTTCCTCCTGCTATTTAAAAAGTAGTAAAGCAAAATGCTTCCTATTATCTATTTTAACATAATATCTTACTTTTTGCAAATTCTACAAATTTATCACTATAATCTTATATAACAATTTGTAATCTCAGCGACAACTTACTATTTGTCTAACATAGATTATATCAAAAAGTTATATAAAAGTATAGAAAATTATTACAAAACTGTTTTTAAAATGAATCAATTTAAAAAATTTCCACTTTTTGATACGCGGACATATACCTAGTAGAGAGTAAAATTTTTGATATTACGATGTTCTAGAAAGATTAACAAAAAAGATTATAGAATTTATTAAAAAACACAAATTGGAGTACATGACAATTTATGGATTTAGACATTCTTTTGCAACCTTAATGAGTGAAAAAGGTATGGATAAGGAAGTCTTAAGAGAATTAATGGGACATGCTGAATTTGAAACTACAGATTTTTACTATATTCATGTATCAGAAGAACGAAAGAAAAAAGAATTTGAAAGAGTAAATTTTGAACAATTTCAGGGGAAAAGTAGTCAAAATAAGGGGAAAATCTTTACGGCAAAGAGAAAAATAAAAACTCTCAAACTTGCTTGAGAGTATGGTGCGACTGGAGGAATTCGAATCCCCGACCTCTCGGTTCGTAGCCGAGTGCTCTATCCAGCTAAGCTACAGTCGCATATAATGAAAATATTATAAGAACCTGACCCACTTACGCAATTAAAATTGCGAGTGGGTACCCCAGAACCTTGTTACTGACGTAATAAAGTACATTTACAACATTTTCGATATGAAATTTATATTAAGGGGAATTTCAGGGGAAAACTTTTTACACTATCTCTTGAAATCCCTAAATATCAATATTTGTAAAACTAAGGGTGTACGGTTTGTAGCCTATCATTCTATTTAACTAAACTATGGATATATTTATAATAATTAATTATAAGATAATTTTATTAATTTTTCAATATGTTTATATAATTTTTTTATTATATATTTGTATATGATATTAATACCAAAATACTAATATATTTCTTATACTATGCTTTTACTTAACTATAAAATTGTCATCTTATCTACTTAATCTCTTGATATATATAATTTATTATGATTACTAAACCATATATGCTATTATATACTGTTTCTTTTTTATTTTCAAGAAAAATACAAATTTTTTTTATAAAATTAAAAAAAACTATTGAACTACTTTTAAATTTGTGCTATTATATATAAGTAATTTGTATATGTCGAGGCGTAGCGCAGTTGGTAGCGCGCGTGGTTTGGGACCATGAGGTCGCAGGTTCGATCCCTGTCGCCTCGACCACTTTTTGCCCTTTTTCAAGGGAATTTAAGAGAATTTATAAAAATTCAAAAATTATGAATTATGCTATTTTTCAATAGAAATGAAGAATAGCATAATTTTTTTGAGTTCGGAAAAATTCTATAAAATATTAATATTTTGTTCTACAAAAATGTTCTACAAAATTTTTGAAAATGTTCTGAAAATTTCTACAAAACATTTTTCATTAAAATTCAAACTATTTCAAAGTTTTCCCAAATTTAATGAAAGGAGAACTTTATTTTTATGGAAGTAGAATTTATACCATATAAAGCAAATGAAATACTTGATGATGTATATTATCAAGTACCCGTAGAATTATTTATAAATCCATTATATAAAAATTTAAGCTCTGATAGTAAACTACTATATGCTTTTTTAAGATATAGACATCAACTATCTGCAATGAATAATTGGATTGATGAAGATAGAAATATATATCTAATATTTCCTAGAAAAGAACTACAGGAAAAGCTGAATTTATCAGATAAAACAGTTACAAAAGCTTTTAAGCAACTAGCAGATGTAAAATTAATATATGAGAAAAGACAAGGAAAGAATAAACCTAATTTAATATATATTGGAAAAATAAATCATATATCACAATCAAAAATAGTGACTCGTAAAAATTCCGACTCCAGAATCGTAAATTCTACGAGTCAGGATACGGAAAATTTACGACCAAATTATAAATATATAAATAATAAAAGAAATAATATGAAAAATACCAAAAATAATTATTACAATTATGAACAAAGAAAATATGATAATTTAGATTTTTTGTACGCAAATAATAATTGGGATAATTTGTATGATAATTAAAGAAATGGAGTGTTTTTAAATGAATATTGAATATACAAAATATGGAGACTACTATTTACCTAATATAGTAGCTCCTAAAAATATAAAAAATTTTGAAATTGGAAAATATGGAAGATTAAGGCTCAACTATTTAAAAGAACATAAAAAAGGTGAATATACAATCTTATTGATAAATTGTGAGTTACAAAAACACCTAATGGAAATAGATAAAATTGCAAATGAAAGATTTGAATTATTAATGAAACAATGTGCAGAAAGGGAAAATATAACAGAAGAATTAAAATCAAATAATCAAATGGAATGGGTCAGTAAAATGAATAATATTAAGCATAGTGTAGAAGAAATTATATTTAAAGAATTAATTTATATATAGCCCTACTTTTTTCAAACTATATTAAAAACATGTGTAACAATATTAATAATATATAACAAATTTAGAAGAAGTTTTAAAAGAAATTGCTTCTTTTTTTGTATATGTTTTCAAGCAAAAGTATCTAAAAATAAGCAAATTTTACTTGCTAAAATATTAAAAGCAAGCGACGCATTTATACTCCCGTATAAATACAATATCCAAATTTCACATTTGGAATTTTTTATGGGGAATTTCTTCCCCAATCCCCTTATAAGATTTTCGAAAGGATCAAATAAAATTATGAGAGAAAGAACAATAAAACAACAAATTTATTTAAATGCACAAGAGAAAAACTTATTAAAACAAAAATCTAAAAAAGCAGGTATGAATGAATCCGAATTTTTAAGAAGTTGTATTAAAGGTTACAAAATAAAAGAACAACCTACCAAAGAAATTAGAGAATTTACAAGAGATATATCTGGTATAGCAAATAATATAAATCAAATTGCAAGAGCAGTAAATGGTGCAAGATATATTAGGAATGATGATTTAGAATATATAAATAAAACTATTCATAGTTTCATTTTAGAATTTCAGAAGAAAGTATATTCAAGAGAATAACAAATGGAGGTTTGATATATGGCAGTTATGAAAATAAAAACAATCAAAACTAATTTACAAGCAGTTATAAATTATGGTAAAAATGGAGATAAAACTGATAATGGAATTTTAGTATCAAGTATAAATTGTTCTGTGCAAACTGCTTACGAGGAAATGTCTCTTACTAAAAAGTTCTTCCATAAAGAAAATAAAACATTGGGTTATCATATAATTCAATCATTTAAAGGAAATGAAGTAACTCCTGAAAAAGCAAATAAAATTGGTCAAGAACTAGCACGAGAACTATGGGGAGATAAATATCAAGTAATCATTTGTACGCATATAAATAAAGAAAACGTGCATAATCACATGATATTAAATTCAGTTTCATTTGTAGATGGGAAAAAATATCATAATAGTAATGAAGAAATTGCATTAATGCGAGATACTTCAGATAGATTATGTCTAAAATATGGCTTGTCTATTGTAGAAACAGAAAAAGCTAAACAAGAAAAAGTTTTTAGAGATAAAAGAATTGATAATTTTAATCGTAGCAATGAAAAAATGCAAAAGATAAGAAATGATATTGATGAGGCAATAAAATCTGTTAAAAAGTATTCTGACTTTAAATTTGTACTAAGTGCTAAAGGTTATGAAATATATGATAAAGGAAAATACTTTACTGTAAAATCTCCATACTATTCAAGAAATATAAGATTAAAAAGAGCATTTGGAGAAGGCTATTCTTTAGATAGTATTAAAGAAAGAATCTATTATAAAATTAAAGAAAAATTACCTATTGCAAATTTTAGAAAGAAATACTATAAAAGAGTTTATACTGGTCCAAAATTGAATAGCTTTTTGCTAAAAACTAGTTCTTTTTATAGATTATATGTTCATTATTTATATAAATTTAGAAAACTACCTGCTAAAAACGAGTATAAAGAATTAACACCTGCATATTTTAAGCAAAAGAAAGAAAATGAAAGGATATTTAAAGAATTAAATTTTCTAGCTAGGAATAACTTTAAATCTACACATGATATTCAAGATTATCAAATTTTCTGCGAAAACAAACTTCCAGAACTCAAAAGCCAAAGAGAAAATTTATGGAGAAAATACAACAAAACTACTGATGAAAACAAAAAAGTAGAAATTAAGGTACAAATTAATTTACTATCTGAAAAGATAACAACTATCAATAATTATACTAATATTTGTGGTAGATGTATTATTAGATTTGAAAAATTAAGAAAAGAATATATTGAACAAGAACAAACTAAAGAAAAGGCAAAAGAGTTAATTAAAAAAGATAAAAAGAAAAAAGTAAAAAGCAGATAATTATTCCTTAGCTCTTAAATAAAAAGCCCGAATTGTTAAAACTTTTATCTAACAATTTGGGCTTACTTAAATAAGTCTATATTTTTTATTTAATTTGCTGCTTCAAGTAATTTCTTATTTACCCTTGTTTGAACTTCGATGTAATATGCAGTTTCTTCTGTATTCATATCTTCTTCTTCCCATTTATCAAACTTTTTAGTTGCCTCTTCTAATTTGCTTATGTATTTAGCATAATCTGCTATTAAAGTCACATCCGTTCCATTAGATTTTGAATATTTTTTCATGAATGCTATGTATTCATCAACAAATGCTTCATAACTATCCATAGCCTCTTTAAATTCTTTTCCTAATCCTGTCTTATTTGAAGACTTGTTTTCAGCAGGTTTTGTTGTTTCGGTTTTAGGTTGTTCTGTCTGCGTTGGTGTTTCGGTTTTAGGTTGTTCAACAGGTTTTGTTGCCTCTGTTTTATTAGATATTTCTTCTGGTGGTTTAACTGAAATTTCCATTCTATCTCCACCTAAATACATCAAACTTAATTTATATCCTTCTGCATTATTTGCATTATATGTTTTGTTTCCCTTACTATAATTAAGAGTATATCCATTTTTTTCGCATTCTTTAACATATTCATTATATTCAGATTTTGGCGTTTTGCCTACATGAACTATAAATGATTCGCTATTATTCCATGCTATTCTTCCATAATTTGATTTGGCTTGTGGTACTTTAGTTCCTAATCCGTTTGTAGGCCATTCAAATTCGTTCATTTCTTCTGGTGCTCTTAATGTAATATCTAGTGTCTTTTTATCTTTATAACTATAATCTTCAAAATGAACTCTAATATTATATCCTTTTTCATTAAAAGCATCATAAACATTATCTGATTCATCTACATCAAGTGTATATCCTTTTTCTATACATTTTTTAACATAATTTTTAAAATCTTGTTTCTGTACATCAACAATTTCAATTTCTAATAAATCTTTTCTATCATATTTTAATACACCATAAAGTTTGTCTGGCATAGGAAATTCTGCTATTAATTCAGCACTCGAAATATCAAGTTGACTTGCTTTTTCCTCTTGAACTTTATATGATGTATCTGCATTTCTTAATCCCATAAATGGAATAAATAATACAAGTGCTACTATTGCAATAATTGTACTCATTCCTTTTTTAGTTTCTTTAACAATATGTGCTTTCATTAAATATGCCCATATAAGTAATCCTGCCATTACAGCTGCAAGTATTCCTGCAAGTATTTTTCCACTATTGAAGGATGTTGCACAAAACAATATATCAAGAATTGCACAAATAATCATTACTTTGCTAAATTTTCCTTTTTTAAATTTTTCAGTTTCATTTTTTTCTTCTTGAGTTTTATTCATTTCTTTTTCATGCTCTAGTTTTTCTTTCTCCATTTTTTGTTGAGCATTTGTTTTAATCTTTTCAATTCTTACAGCATCACTCTCATTTAGTAAATCTGACACAGCATACTTTGTGCCACAAAATGGACATTCAACACTTTCTTCAAGTGTATTTATATCTACTTGTCCACCACAATTTGAACATATAACGGACTTATTTTTAGTCGTTTCCATATTCAACTCCCCCTATTCAATAAAAAATATTTATTTTTCAAAAGAATATATATATTCTCTCTCAAAATCGAAATTATTATTTAACTAACTTACATTGTAAGTTTCTTTTATTTATAAGAGTTATTAACTCTTTTGATATATTTTCAGCCATTTCTTGATCGTTTTCATTAACTGCATTTTCAAATGAAACAAATTCTCTTTGTATTTGCTCATTAATGTCTTTTACTGAATTATCACTCTTTATATTACTATATCTAAAGCTCTCATATACCTTTTCACATATTTGTTTTATTTCTTCAGAATTAGCTTTATTTATTAAATGTTCTGCATTTGATGTAAGTGATTTCATTACAAATATTTTTGTATTTATTTCATCATCCATTTCAGAAACAACCTTAATTACAAAACATGTTACAATAACTAAAACTGCAAATATTCCTGATACAAGCGTACATATAACTGTTCCTATTGACATAGGCATAATAGGATTTATTAAACATAAACTTGCAGTTATTAAAAGTACTATAAAACATATATAACTTATTACTACTAATGAAATATTATAAAACATTTTTCTTATATTTTCTTCTTTGAATGCTATATATGAACAAGCAAGTTGCCCAATAAAAGCAGTTACTATGAAAAGATAACCAGTCCAAAAATTTCCACTTATTATATTTATTCTTAATGGACTAACAAAAATTACTACATTAAACATTGCAAAACAAATAGCCCAAATTATTAAATAGATTTTAAAAGTTCTTGTCATTTCTATCACTCTCTTTTCTTTCCACATTTCGGACAAAATTTGCTATCTCGTTCGAATTTATAACCACATTTAGCACAAACTCCTTTTTCTCTTATTACTTTTTCTCCACATTCTTCACAGAAATCTACATTTTCAAGAAGTTTTGCACCACATTTTTCACAATAGCTTACATTTTCATTGTTTATTGGTTGTGATTTTGTAGCAGAATTTACTGCATCATTCATTATACCTCCAACCATACCTCCAACAGCACCACCAACTCCTGCCATTGTTCCTAATCCTATTCCTATGTTATTAAACTCTCCAACAGCCTCATTTTCGGCAACCTTTTCAGCAACATCAAAGCCTCTTTCTTGTTGATATGTATATCCTTCTTGTGAACGCTTTGTTGCTTTAGCTTTAGAATCAATAACAGTTTTTTGAGCTTCAGTTTCTGCATTTATTATTTCTGTTTGTTGTTTTATTTTTGCCTCTGCAATATCTGCATATTGACGGAAATGCAGTTCCTTAAATTTTTCATATTGTGCATCTCCATCTGGTTTCATAACTCTATTAACAAGAAATGTTTTTAATGTAATTCCATAATCATCAAAGTCTGGAATTAATAGTTTCTTTATTTCTTGTGAAAATTGATTCAATTTTTCATCAATCTCAAAAATATTTATGCTCTCTGACTTAATAATTTGAGCAATATATGTTTTTGCTCTAGTCATTAAAAATGCTCTAAAATATGTTACTAATCCTTGTTGAGATAAGTTACTTTCTGTTCCTACAAGTTTTACTAATAATTTTTTACTATCATTTACTTGTAAACTCATTTCGCCAGATGCACCTATTGATAAAGGAAATTTATATGTAGGCTCAATAAATTGTATTCTTGAATCTGTTCCCCATTTTATAGCCATTTGTTCACTCTTGTTAATAAAATATATTTCACAATGAAATGGATTCAATCCTCCTGTCGCTAAATTTAATAATTTCCCTATAATTGGAATATTTTGTGTTTTTAATGTGTATCTTCCTGGTCCAAACATATCTAGTGCTTGACCATTCATAAAAAATACAGCTTCTTGATTTTCATGAACAATAAGTTGCGATAAACAATTAAAGTCCTCACAAGGATGTTTCCATATAAAAGTAGTATTATCGCCCTCATACTTTATCACGTCAAAAATTTTCATAATACAATCCCTACCTTTCAATTTCTATATTTTCAACCGCGAACTCTAGGCATAACTGCATAACTTCATTTCTATTTCTTCCTGTCTTTTCGCAAATTTCATCAATTTTCTTTATCAAGTCGTTTGGGATCCTTGCCGATATTACAGCAGTATCACCATTATATTTTTTGGCGGATATTTTCAGTTTTTTTTCAGACATACTTGATCACCTTCATTCGACATTTTTATATATTTATATTGTACTACAAATGTATACAAATGTCAACTTTTGTAATAACTTAAGAGATTTAAATATATTTTTATTATTTTTTTATTGACATTTTTAAATTTTAAATGTACAATACATTTGACAAAGGCAATAAAAAGATGTATAATATATAAACATATTGAATAAAATATTGTTAATAAATATCTTATGATATTTTATATAAAAGCTCTGTTAATCCGTTTTAACGGCTACGATTTATTCGCGGTCTAGGATTAACGGAGCTTTACTTTTATTTACTATTATCTTTTTTATTTCCTTTTTTAGTAAGTGTTTTATCAAAGTGTGAGTATTTAGAAATAAAATTCCAATGTCTATATTCGTGTTTCCAAATATTAGTTACATCATTATCATTACTTGTTGAAACACCTACATTAAAGCCTTTTCTAATTTCTCTAATATTTTTATTTATAACTTTATATAGCTTTTCTTTTGCTATTGTCCTTTTAGACCTCTTGCCAGTTTGTTCATCTTTTATCTTATCAAAATCATTTAATTTAAAGTTCATAGAGCCTAATATAATATCCATACATTGCTGTATAACATGTTTTTTAGAATCTATTTCAACAATTTCTGTTATTTCAGTGTTGTTTTGTCTTAATTCAAAATTATATCTAAACATACTATTTTTTAGAGCATTTTTCTGTTCCTCAGAACAAGGTAAATCATCCAAATAGTAGGAAAAATTAACTTTACTCTTAAATGGTGTATTGTTACTGTATTTCAGTCCAAATGCATCTTTTAAGAAAAAATAATACAATATGCTATATTCATTATCTGTTTGTTTTTTAGTTAAGCCATCAGAAACAAAGGCATTTTGTGCAAACATAATTCTTACTTTTATTTTGCCACTTTTTATAAATTCAAAAAACAAATTTATCATATCTATGTACTTTTCTAAATAATTATCTGTAACTTTAGTCCATTTTATTTCGCCATTTAAGTTCAATTCTTGTTTTTTACTATTTAATGCATTTTCAATTAAATTAATATCTGATAAATTTATTAATGCTCCGACCATAGAAATTACTAAAGTATTTTCCATCACTCACAGATTCATCAGCATAAATTCTATATGTTATTTCTTTCATTATATCAATTCCTTTATGTATATATTATTTCTCTTTACTTCTAGCTCTGCTTTTGTAAACATTTGCAACATTTCTACAAGTTGTACTACAATAATCAGAGTTTAAATTCTTTGCTATAAATGGTTTGTAACATCTCTTGCAAATTTTTACATCTTTTCTATCATTAGTAACATTTAAGCCTAGCATTGTTTCGATAGCTTGTTTTAACGAAGTAAAATTCCACCTAAGTATAGCCTTTTCAGAATAGTTAATTTCAAAAGCTAAATTACAAGGTTTAAAATCTTTTAAGAAATGGGCATATATTTCTTTTTGATTTTCATTTTCTTCCCAAAAATATTTTTCCATATCAGCAAATGTATCATACATTAATTTAGCATATACTAATATTCTAGATATTTTTTCACTATATCTTTCAGAAAATGTTAAAGCATATTCATTTAATCTATTAAGGTATGTAGCTGTTCCATCTCCATTTTTTCCAAATAGATATATTATATCATCTTTTGAAAGTTCCTTATTGAAATCAATTTTTTTATCATATTCAAAAAAGATTTTTAAATATTCATTTAAACTAGATTCTGTTTTACCATTCATACCTGGTAATAATACTTTATTATCAGAAATAAAATTATCATTTATAGGCATATATGTAACTTCACCGAGCAATCCGTATTTCTTTACAAATTCTAATACTAAATCCTGATATTTTTTTTCTTTACTTTTTAATTCACAATGTATATCTCGATGATCCCAGTTTTCAGCAACTTCTTTTCCTATAAGGAAGAAATCTACTAATAACTCACTTGATACATCAAATAAGTTATATACATTATCTTCAGATTTATCTGATGGCTTTATATAAAATTCATTATTATATTCGAATATTTTATAATTATCATACTTAACCCAGAATGCTTCAAAATTTTGGCTATTTCCCTTTATCATAGTACACCTCTTAAAAAAATTTATGAAAACTATTGACAATATTTTTCTACGGTTGTATAATGTTAATAGTTAATCTAAATAAGTATTAACACAAATAAAGAAAATGTGTTGATAACTTATTAACATTATATAATTGTTTCTAACATTCGTCAAGAATTTTTTGGAAATTTGTACATTGAAAATTGAATATCAATTATTAGATACGTTATAATGATACACTTACATAGCCACAGCTCGAGCGTGATAAAACCGTCGCAAGCAATGGGTGTAACTCGGTAGGATACGGAGTGGTGAAAATCCAGTGGAGTAATAGAAATATTACCATCTAATTAATTCCCAAATGATGAGGGACTTAGAAAAATATCATCATTAATAAAACTAAAGGAGGATATGTTTATGAGTAATAGTGATGTTGAATTTTATACAACAGCTGATATAAGAAGAATGCTTGGAATAGGTAATAAAACATGTTTAGATCTATTTCATAGAGAAGACTTTCCTTGTGTAAAAGCAGGAAAAGCTTTCAAGATTTCAAAAGAAGCATTTAAACAGTATATAAGTACTAGAAGAGTATTTAACTAAATAAAAAAGAAGATTTAAATAAGCGACATTTAAACCTTCAAAATACTATCTCAAATATATGTAACTACAAGAAAACTCTTGCTATAGTATTAAAATAATTATACACGAAAATATAAGTTATATCAAGAGTTTTCCTTAAAATTTTACAGGAAAGGAAAGCTAAAAATGAATAAATTGAAAGGAATTACTGTAGGTACCTATTTAACTAAACGACCTAAAAGTAATAAGAATAACACAAAACTAAAGATAAAAAATTCAGAGATATGCAATAGTTGTAAAAATAAGCTAACTTGCAAATATAAAGATATAAGTAAATTTGAAAATGGAAAAATATTTCCAAATAATGTAGAGTGTGAAAAGTTTTACTTTTCCATAACTTCAAAAGCTATGCTAACAGTTGGTAGAGATACAACAACAGGCAAAACATTAAGAGAACATTTTACTGGAGGAAATGAAGAAGAAGCATTAAATCAAGCATTATCTAGAAAGTTGGAAATAGAAAAAACAAATAGTTATAAAGTTATAACTAAAAGTAATAAATCAATTATAGATTTAGTTACAAATGTATTAGATGAAGATTATAAACTAGGAAAAATTAAAAAAGCAACTCGTAAAAGAAAAATGGATACTTTAAAGAAATTGGGAAAAGAAAAGTTTACAAATATACCTATAACAAAGGTAAAAAGAGATGATGTTGTAAAATATTTAGAAAGTTTAAAGCCATATTCTCAAAGCACAATAAAACAGATCTACGAATTATTATGTATGTCATTTGGACAAGCAACTTATGAAAATATAATTACAGATAATTTTATGACTGGTTGGAAAAGAGTTGAAAAACCTAAAAGCGAATACAAAAGTCATCATCGAAAGTCATTAACAATTGCAGAACAACAAAAATTGATAGATTATTTAAATAATATTAGCTATAATAAATGTAAACACAAATATTTGTTACTGTTGTTATTAAGCACAGGTATGAGAGTTGGAGAAGCTCTAGTTTTAGACTATGAAAAAGATATAGATTTAAAAAATAAGAAAATCTATATTAGAAGAACTCAAACAAAGGATTTGAATGGAAAAGCTATAATTGGAGAAACAGCTAAAACAGAAAATGGTCAAAGAACTTTAAATATGAACAACATTAGTGAGCAAATTATTAGAGAATCACTAAAGCACAAAATTAAGAATAAAGATAATCTGTTATTCTGTTCAGATGACAGAACCATGTATGTAGAAAATACTATTAATAGCTGTTTAAAAAGAATTGCTTTAAAAATAGAAATTGGAATATATGAAGAAAAAAATTCAAAAGGGAAAATAGTTAAAAAGACTGATGTTCACACTCATATATTAAGAGGTACTTTTGCAACAAGATGTGCTGAAGCAAAAATTGCACCTGCAGTTTTAAAGAAGATATTAGGTCATTCTGATATTACTGTTACAATGCAATACTATGTTGATGTAGATAATGAGTTTGAAAAATCAGAAAATAACAATATGGAAAAATACTTAAAAGATAAAAATATTTTTGGAATAAATTTTGATTTAGAAAATACCTAAAAATACAAAAGAAAAGTGTAGAACATTTAATGGAATTTTACAGAAATATTTTTCTAAAATGTTCTGTAAAAATGTTCTACAAAGTATTTATAAGCTTTGAAATAGTTTAAATATTAGGAAAAATAGTTATTTTAGGAGGTACCTCGCCTCGACCAGTCTAAAAGGAATTGCTCACTTTGAACAATTCCTTTATTTTTATATCTTTTAAAATTTCTATATTTTCTATTTCTGTTTAGTAATTAAATATGAATAGAAAATGTCAAATTTTTGAGGGATAAACTTTTTATCTTGTTTAGTTTGTATTAACTAAACAACTTTTTAAAATTTTAACTTTGTTTAGTTAAATTACTAAACACATCATTTACAATACTACTTTTTTGAGATATCGTTCGATTTTTTTAAATTCTTTTTGCTGAAAATTTTCTTGAACATCAATATATATTTTTTTGGTCACATCTATATTATAGTGTCCCATTATTTCCATTAAAACTACATCTTGCATTCCACTTTCTGCACATCTAGTAGCAAAAGTATGTCTTAATGAATGTGTAGATATTCCAGTTATTCCTAATTCTTTTAAAGTTTCTACTAATTTTTTATTTACTTTTCTAGCATCAGTAAATTTATTATTCTTATTTGGAAATAATAAATTTAACTTATTACCTTTTACAAATTGAATTTGTAACTTTAAATCCTTAATTATTTTTGAATTAATTGAAATATTTCTAAATCCTGCCTCTGTTTTAGGCTTATTTCCACATATAATTTTTCCATTCTCATTTACTGTTAAAGTTTTATTTACTCTAACAATATTACTTTCGAAATCTATATCATCTATATTTAGTGCTAAGACTTCACCAATTCTTAGTCCCATAAATAATTGAATAAGAAATACATTTTTGTATTTGCATTCAGTAATAGTGACTGATTTTAGATACTTTAAAAATTTCTTTTCTTCATCTAAAGTCATCGCTCGTCTTTTTTCGCATTTTTTCATACTTTTGGGTTTTATTACTCCAAGCATAGGATTAACTTTTATAAAGCCTAAATTATATAAATATTCAAAAGTCTGTCTTAATTCTCCATATATTTTACTAATACTAGAGTTACTATAAATTTCAATAAGTGTATTTAGATATCTCTGAATTTCAATATCTTTAATTTTATTAACTGCTATTTTAGAAATTTCACTACTTTCAATATTTTTAATAGTATTACAAATTCTAGTATATTGTGCTTTGCTTATATTATTTGAACTAATTTTTGTTAAAGCTCTTGATTTCATAAAAGCAATAAGATTTATTCCATGATTTTTAAGATATTTTTTTGCATCTCTTTCATACATAATAGTATCTAAAAAATCTTCTGCGTCTTTTTTGTTTTTAAAGCTCTTTGTTTTTAATTTTATTTTTCCATTTTCTTTAATTTTATATTGTGCATTCCATTTATGTCTAGCTTTATTATAAAATATACTTCCTTCATTATTGTTTCTTTTCATTATTCCTCCTTCTAGTATAGGAGCAACACAAGTTTCATTATTATTTTATATTATTATTTATAGAATAACAATTATAAAATGATAAAAATGCACCTTATTTTATACATTATAAATTGTGAAATTTTTATAGTGTTTGCTTGTATTATAAAGAGTTATGTTGTAATATAATAACAACCTTTCGCTGTCAAAGGTAGTTCTTACATAAGGACGGAAAGGGGGCAATTACAATGACACAACCTGAACTTATTCTAAAACTGATTGAACAGTTAATAGCTGAAAAAGAAAAAAACATCAAACTTCAATCACAATTAGAAGAATACAAAAAAGGTAAAGACTAAATGTGTCATACATAGTCGGGTGGGAGAGTTTTACGGGCTTTCTCACTTTTTATAATAAAAAAAGTAGTGCATTACGGTTACACTACTAGCAAACAATATACACAACCTGAACTAAGGTACATTGCTTAATGTAAATATATAATAACATCTTTTTATTGATTTGTCAAATGTGATTTTGAAAATTTCTATCTGACACTATCTGTGTCTATTTCTCACTTGCATTATAATTGCATTAAAATAAAAATCATAACCTACAAAAGTGCATATAAATCAATACTTTTGAGATTAGCGAGCCATTTCACCTCGACCAAAAAATCGAATTTCTGTAGAAAACTACAGAAGGACGAAAATTATATCAAGAGTGCTAAAAACACATTATTTCAAGAGATTGGAATAATGTGTTTTTACTTTTTTCAGTCTTCTAAATTCCCTCTTAATCCTTAAATTTTGTTCTAGAAAAATGTTCTAGACAGAAAAAAGTTCAAAGTAAATTGTTATAGAAAATTTTACGAAGAACAAAACCTTGTCATATCAAGCATTTAGAGATTATTTTCTAGAAAAATTCTAGAACAAATTAAAAAAAATTTAATAGAGGGAGGTCAAAGATGTATGAGTTCACACCATTTAAAAAATCAGATATTTTAAAGTCTAATAGTTTTATTCAAATACCCAGAGAATTACTAGAAAGAGAAGAATATAAACAACTTACACCAAATGCAATATTATTGTTTTCTATTTTAGCCGATAGGCTAGAGTTATCTTTTAAGCAGATTGGTAAAAATTCAAAAGTACAATTCTATGATGATAAAGGAAATATGTATGTGATTTTTAAAAGAGATGAAATTGAGGAAAAACTTCATCTCAAACGTTCAGCTCTTGACAATGCTATTAATTTACTTAAAGAGTATAACTTAATTCAAGAGAAAAAACAAGGAAAAAATTTGCCTAATATTATTTATATTGGTAAAACAATTGGAACAATTGAAAATGAAAAAGTAATAAATTTTATGGATGCACAAAAACAACATTCAGGAGTGAATGAAACAGGCTGTCCTAAATGTTCAAAACCAACATTCCATAATAACTATAATAATAAATATATAAATAATAATATAAGAAATAGTAAAAATTCATTTCAAAACTATGAACAAAGGCACTATGAAAATTTAGATTTTTTATATGCAAATAAATGTTAAAAATTTAATAAAGAGATTTTAGAATATGGAAAATATAGAATTAAAAGAAAGATTTATTGATGAGAAAACTGGAATTGAATATATAAGAAAAGGCGATTATTACTACCCTAATTTAATTGATTCAGCTAGTATAAAAGCTAATAAACTTTGTAAATATGGAAAGTTAAGATTAAAGTATTTGCTAGAGCATAAAAAAATAGATTATACAATTCTGTGGACTGAAAATAAATTAAGAAGTCATTTATTAGATATAGATAAAACGGCAAATGAAAGATTTAATTTGTTAATGAAACAGCTCGCTGAGAAAGAAAATATAAACGAAGAATTAAAAGCAAATAATCAATTAGAATGGGTTAGAGCCATGAACAATATTAAAAATCGTGTAGAAGAAATTATATTTAGAGAATTAATTTATGTTTAGAAAAGAGGTAAAAGTATATGAAAAAAAATAAAATATATAATATAGATTTATCGGAGTTTAGCGACTTAATAGATAATATGAGAATTGAATTAAAAAGCAAAGATTTAGAATATAAAAAACTGACAGATGAATATTATAAAATTTTAAAAGATTTTCCAAACTTGCAATTAATTTTTGAAGAGCAACTTGAACTAGAACTAGAACTAAGCAAAAAAGAATGTAAAATGCTACAAAAGTTAGTATCAATTTATATTAATATATTAGGTTTTGAAGAAAAAGAATTATTTTTATTAGGTTGTAAAAATGCAGATTTATATAATAAAAATATTGAAATAATAAGAGATTAAAAATTACCTTAAAAAAAAGAAGAAATTTTTTCAAGAGATTTCTTCTTTTTTTATTTATTTTTTAAGAGAATAAGATTAAAAACACGCAAAATTTACTTGTTAGAATATTAAAAGCAAGCGACACATTTATACTCCCGTATAAATACAAATCTAAAATTTCACATTTGAAATTTTAAATGGGGAATTTCTCCCCCAAACCCCTTATAAAAATTTTATAAATTATGGAAGGAGAAACGATATTATGAGAAGAAGAACAATCAAAAAACAATTATGGTAAAAATGGAGATAAAACTGATAATGGAATTTTAGTATCAAGTATAAATTGTTCTGTGCAAACTGCTTACGAGGAAATGTCTCTTACTAAAAAGTTCTCCCATAAAGAAAATAAGACATTAGGCTATCATATAATTCAATCTTTTAAAGAAGATGAAGTAACTCCAGAAAAGGCAAATGAAATTGGAAAAGAACTAGCACAAGAATTATGGGGAGATAAATTTCAAGTAGCTATTTGTACTCATATAAATAAGGAAAATGTGCATAATCACATGATATTAAATTCCGTTCCATTTGTAGATGGCAAAAAATATCATAATAGTAATGAAGAAATTGCATTAATGAGAGATACTTCAGATAGATTATGTTTAAAATATGGATTGTCTATTGTAGAAACAGAAAAAGCTAAACAAGAAAAAGTTTTTAGAAACAAAAGAATTGATAATTTTAATCGTAGTAATGAAAAAATGCAGAAGATAAGAAATGATATTGATGAGGCAATAAAATGCGTAAAAAGGTATTCTGACTTTAAATTTGTACTGAATGCTAAAGGTTATGAAATATATGATAAAGGAAAATACTTTACTATAAAACCCCCCTACTTTTCAAGAAATATAAGATTAAAAAGAGCATTTGGAGAAAATTATTCTTTAAGCAATATTAAAGAAAGAATTTACTATAAGAATAAAGAAAAATTGCCTATTGCTAATTTTAAAACTATACAAGAAATAGAAAAGTACCAAATTGCATGTGACAATAAACTTCCAGAACTCAAAAGTCAAAGAGAAAACTTATGGCGAAAATATAATAAAACTACTAATAAAACACAAAAAGTAGAAATTAAAGTACAAATTAATTTACTATCTGAAAAGATAGCAACTATCAATAATTATACTAATATTTGTGGTAGGTGTGTTATTAGATTTAAAAAATTAAGAAAAGAATATATTGAACACGAACAAGCTAAGGAAAAGGCTCAAGAACTTATAAAAGAAGATAAAAAGAAAAAAGCTAGAAATAGATAACATTAGACACTATATAAAAGAGTAATACCCTACAGTTTTCAATAGAAAACTGTAGGGTAAAATTCATACATAACTTCAGAAAATAAAGCAGATTTATGCTTATATGCTAACCATCTTGCGAACAATCTTATTCTTTATTTTCTTGATGCTAATTTTTAAATGAGTAATCATAACTTCAATTTGCTCATCAGTTGCAAGTTCTGCCTGCTCCTCTTTGTAAGTCTGCCAAGCCAGTCCAGTTTTCAAGCTAATTCTCAAGTCAATGTCATCAGGGTGTTCATCATAACTACCTTCAATTGCATTGTAATCAAGCCGAACAACTTCATCAACGGAACGTCCATCATTTCCTTTCAAGTAATAATGTCCCATATTAATATATCCATTGTTACGATTTCTTTGAATTAACACAAAAGTGTCATAGAACCAACTGTTTTCATCGTCCTCAAATTTTGCTTGACATGAACCCATAGACAGATTCAACCTTGTATAAGGTTTTCTGCCTTCCTGCATTGCCAGAGTGACCTCTACAGCATCCAAATACTGAATCGGATCTTTGATTTGGTGTTCACTGTTACCGAAAGGATTTACAATGTTGCTATATTCAGCAAGCAGTTTGTAAAGTTTCTCCATTTTCGGTGAATGCATGCTGTGAAAAGGAAACTCAACATTGCTTTGGATAGATGCACAGTCAAGCAACTTTTTGTAAGTTTCATTTGTCAGTTCATCAACCAGTTCTTTGTTGTACTTCCCATCAAGCATTGCCACCAACGTTAACATTCCTTTAATAGAGTGTACTTCACCCCACCAAAAGTTGTCTCCACCTGGATGCTTTTCTCCGAACTCAGCCATAGCACGACTCATGATTTCCTCAGGCACATCTTTTTCTCTATGGACGATATAATATGACCCTGAATGAAAAAACTTAGTACCTGCAACATTGAAACATGGTACAGAAACGTTGTACCTAGAGCCCGAACAGTTGGATAACCGTTCTGCCCCATATGTTTCCATTGCTACCTGAAATTCCCGAATTGTAATACCCATATAAATTCCTCCTTGTGATATAGTATGGATTTTTTCATGCACTTCATGAATACTTTAATTATACATCATTTTACATAAAATTGCAAAATTGAATTTGTCTTTTATGAATATTCAAAAATCGTTTGACATATACTTAAAAAAGTAGTATACTATATTTAACTTAAGTTATTCAAGTGATGTCATGAATAGCACGAGCTAGATGTGTGGTAGCATTTAGTTCTTTTTTTTGCAAAAAAATAGAAGTTAAGAGTGGTAGTTCTTCACTTCTTTGACTATTTCTAGTCTTTTTTGTCATCTGGTTGTTTGTCTTCGTATGTACTTAATAGCAATACTATAAGACGCCAGATTAATTCAAATGATGTCATGTAAATAGCACCTCCTTCCTTAAAGATTTCCTTTTAGAAAGGATGAGAACATTATACTTTAAAAAATGATAAAAAATAATAAAATTCAATTAATTTATATGATTTTTAGTTGCAGTAAATTGTAAAAGTAAAATAAGCTTTTAACTCATATTAATATATTTTAGTTTTACAATTTACTTTAATAATTGCTTTTTTAATATCTGTTTTATAAAGTTTACAAATAATGCCTTGTGTGCTATAATTAACATATAACTTTTATTATGTAAATTAAAAACTCATATTGAGTAAAGAAAGGAGAGATAGTTTTAAGTATTATAAGCAACCT
>CANRSN010000027.1 GCA_947642455.1 uncultured Clostridiaceae bacterium | reverse complement strand
TCTAATCAAAAGTGGTATCTTAATTTAGTAAAAATTTATTATAGGACACCCTCAAATTTATTTATAGTATATAAAAAAGATAGTTTAATTTATACATATTTATTTTGAATATCAACAATTCTGTCATAAGAATTATTTAAAATATCTAAAAATACCTTAGCGATATCAGGGTCAAATTGAGAGCCAGAGCATCTCATAATTTCTTCTTTAACAACTTCTAAAGGAAGAGCATTCCTATAAGTTCTTTTTGAAGTCATAGCGTCAAAAGTGTCAGCAACAGCAGCAATTCTAGCAAAATAAGGAATATCAGAACCTTTTAATCTACTAGGGTAGCCATTACCATCAAACCTTTCATGGTGATGTTTAACAATAGGAATGATATTTTGGAATGCGGTAGCATTATGTAAAATATGAGCACCAATAGAAGGATGATTTTTAATCTCAGAATACTCATCATCTGTAAGTTTAGACTCTTTGAGTAAAATACTATCAGGAACTCCGATTTTACCTATATCGTGAAATAATCCACCAATACGAAGAGTTTTTAAATCATCTTCATTTAAGCCTAAAAATTCACCTATCAAAACAGAATATTCAGATACTCTATCAGAATGACCACGAGTATAAGGATCTTTTGCTTCAACAGTAAACCTTAAAGTTTCAATACTATCTAGATAAGCCTTTTCAAGTTTTTCGTTTGCATCAGAAAGTTCAGCATTAATTCTTTTAATTTCATTCATTTGTGCAATTGATTTAATACCAGACTCAATAAGTAAAAGTAATTGGTCAAATTTATCACTCTTTTCGCAATAACCTTGAATATCAAGCCTTCTTATAGTTTCAAGTGGTGGAGCTAAATCTTTATGACCAGTTAGTAATAAAATATATAAATCTTTATTAAATTTTCTAATTTCTTCAACGACCTCATCACCATGAATAGGCGTCATAATAAAATCAAGAATCATTAAATCAAAATGTTCATTTTTAACACGTTCAATAGCTTCCATAGGGTCACAAACGCCTATAAAATCATATCCAGAACGTTTCAGAAATATAGATAAAGAATCAACAATTCCCATTTCATCATCAACAGCAATAATTTTATATCCATTAGAGGTTTGGTTTTCTTGCATGTTTTTTCTCATAATAAATTCCATTCCTTTCTTGCTTTGCCCAAAAGCACACATAAATATGAAAGTTTTTCTCTTTCAAACTAATTGCCTCATAAATATATAATATTATATACATAAAGATATAAAAAAATCAATACTAACTATTTTTAAGTTTCGGTATTTTTTGAAATAGCAAGTTTTAGGCTATATTTATTAGAAATATACACAGAATATTAAAATTTATTTTTAAAAAGTTCTGCGCAGGGAAGCTCCCACAGTGGACATGACCCAGAGCGATTGGCGAAGCCAGTAAAGAACTTTGCAAAAATAAATATTAATATTCTGTGTAGTATATATTTTAAGCCTAAAACTTGCTATTTCAAAAATACCATGCCCAATTTCTATTTAGGTAATATAATATTCATAAACCATGAATTGTAACAATAGCTTAATATCTATAAAGGCAAAGAAATATTAAATTCAGTACCAACTCCTGGTTCAGAATTAAAAGAAATATTACCATTAAAATAGGCTTTAATATTAGAATAAGACATAAATAAGCCAAGCCCAGTACCATTTTTACCCTTAGTAGTAACCATTTCTTTAAACAATTTATCAGAAACCTCTTTAGGAAGGCCACCAGCATAATCCTTAATAGTAAATACTATATTAACACTAGAATCAGCCAAAACCTTTTTAGAGATGATAAAATCTATAAATTGATTAGATTTACCATTATAAGCTTGAATAGAATTAGAAATCATATTATTGATAACCTGAACCAAGCTATTAACATTACCATTAAGAACCAAATTTTCTAATTCATCAGAAGTAGAGACTCTAAGACCAACCAAAGCATTTTTAAGTTCATGTCTCATCAAAATATCAACACGTTTAACAACTTCATCAACAGAAAAGGAAACATCAGCATCATTAGAAAGAGTAACAGCTTGTCCTTTAACGGCAGTAATTACATCAGACATATATTCAGTATAATTTTTAATTTTTTCTATCCAGCCACTCATATCATTAGCAATATCATGATGATCTTGCTCATTTACATCAGGGTCACCAATAGAAGAGTCATATTCATGAACTAAATCAGTTAAGCCTTCAGCAGCACCAGCAATAGACATAATAGGAGTTTTTAAATTGTGAGCAATACCGCCAATAAGTTGACCAAGAGAAGCTAAACGTTCTTTCTCCATAAGCATTTCCTGATTATCTTGTATCATTTTCATATCTTGAACATGTTGAGTAGTATCTTTTAAAAGAATAAGAATGCCTAAAAAATTACCTTTAGAAGTGATAGTATTAATTTCAATATGAAAATACTTATCAAAGTCAGGGAATTCCTTTTCAAAATACATAGTATTAGTAGAATTTTTAACCTTTTCAAGTGCATTTTTTAAAACAGTTTCATCAATAATCTTCTTAGAAGAAGAGGAGAAAACATCAAAAAGATTTATATTTCTAACATCAGTAGCTTTTAAATTAAAAGTTGTCAAAAAAGTTCTGTTGAAATCAGTAATAACAAAATTATCATCTAAAACAATATAACTATCTGAAATACGATCAACAATACGCTGAAGTGCAATAGGAGTAGCTTTTAAAAACTTTAGCTTAAATAATGCAGTAGAGTAAAACAACAAAGTAACAATATAAGCAATAGGAGTAACATAAATGCTTAAATTTAAAATACCAAAAGTTGCTAAAGCATTAATTAAAGTAGGAAATAGCGTGCCTGCAATAATTAGTAAAGATTGCTTAGAAAAGAAGCCTGAGTTTCGTATTGAATATGTAAGTAAAAATAGCAATGCAATAGCAACACAGGCATAAGAATATATGCTATGTACCATAAAATATGGACCAAATTTACCTTCACTAATAATAGTAGAATAATGCTCATAAAACAAATGATGAAAGTCATTTGTCCATAATATAAGAAGTGACAGTATAGGAATTATAAACAATAATAGATGTTGTTTCCTAAATTTAATTTTAGTATTAACAAAAAGTATACCAGTAAATAACATACTTACAGGCAAAAAACAAATTCCAATATAAGCAATATAATCAAAATAAATTTCAGGGATTCCTAATAGTTTAGATAAAAATATTTGAGCAATCATGCTTATATTCCAAATAATTACACAAATAAAGTTGCTTAAAAAAGTACCAGAAAGTTGAGACTTCTTTGAAGACTTTTCAATATAAACAGCAACAAAAGTAATTAAAATAGTACAAATAGTAAGAACTATTCCAAAAATAGTATTTTCTTCCATAAATAACCTCCTAAAATACCTAGAAATGTAGTTATAACTATTCAGGTATGTTATTTGTATTTATCTTTAGAAGATTTGTGCAGGAAGCTCCAAAGTGGAAATGACTCAGCTCTACTTACATAGCCAGTAAAAAAATTCTAAAGATAAACACAAATGAATAATAATTATTAGTTAATAACTACATTCCTAAAGTTTTTAATAAAAAATTAATATAATTTAAATCAATGGTTGGCCAAGAAAAGCCAATTTTGTTTAAGAATAAATTAGAAAACTCATTCTTAATTTTAATATTAGAGGAATAAATAAGTTTTTTATTCACATCCATATCATTAGACAGAAAAGCTACAGTATCAGTATGTTTATGAGATGCAAAATAATTAGTAATCATAAGTCTGAAATCCTCTTCAGTAGTAACTTTAATCAAATTACTAGGAAGCATATTAATAAAATCTCCAATAAATACATGGTTGTTGTTATACAAATGAAGAACTGAAAACTCGCCATTCCAATATTGAATACTTTTAATAATAGCATCAGAAAGACAATCGGCAGGTGTAAATTCCATATAAGAAGATAACAAGTAGTCAGGAATTGCACCTAAAGTAAGAAATGCTTTCAATCTATTCATAAACGCATTTTCAGAAGCATTATGTTGGAAAATACCATCTGAGAACCTAGAAGTAATATTTCCAACCCTCAAAATTAACGCATTTAAAGAATCTGTATAAATTTTAGACAAGATAAATTTTTCTGCTTCAAATTTACTTCTGACATATACATTATCAAGAGATTGATTAATATATAAGTCGGTTTCAGTAAAAGGTACTTCACTTTCGAAAGTATTATTATCAAGTCCAAGGTCAGTTAAAGTATTGCCAGAGACACTAGTAGTAGAAATTTGCACAAATTTTTTATCATATTTTAGACAAAAATCGACAAGATTCTGTACTCCAGTAACATTAACTTTTTCAAATTCAGAATAATATCCATAATGTTTTACAATTGCAGCAGAATTAATAATACAGTCAACCTTAGAAGCAAGGTCATTTTGCATTTCTACATCTAAACCTAAATTAGAAGTAGTAATATCAGACTCAATTATAAAAATTCTATTATCAATAAAATGATCAAATTTATTACCAAAATAGAAATGTAGCCTATTTAAAACTTTTTCTTTAATATTAGTACTAGGATCTTTACGTACTAAACAGTAAACATTAGAATTTGTATTAACTAGCAAATTATCTAAAATGTTAGCACCTAAAAAACCAGTAACACCAATAAGTAAAACATTTCCAATATCAGAAAAATGCAAATTTTCTAAAGAACTAGTAGTATTTTTCGCTAAAATTTCTTGAATATTATTGTCTGTTTCTGCTAAATAGCAAGTTTTAGTAGTTGACATAGAGTCAATTCTCAAAGCCAAAGATTTAATAGTATCGTATTTAAAAATATCCGCATAAGAAACAGTAATATTTTTATTAAGTAATTCTATTTGAAGCCTTAGAGCAAGAATAGAATCGCCACCAATAGTGAAAAATTTATCATCAATACTAATAGGAGAAATTCCAAGTAAGTTTTCCCACAAAGAAAGAAGTAATTGTTCAGTTTTAGTTTCAGGAAGAACAATATCTTTTTTCTCTAAAGAAGTAGTAGGGCTAGGAAGCGCATTTCTATCAATTTTTCCATTAGGTGTAAACTTAAATTTATCTAATTGCATAATATATGTAGGAACCATGTAAGCAGGTAAAATACTAGACAAGTAGTTCTTTAAATTAGAAATAGACACTCTTTCAGAAGATATAATATAAGCACATAAAACTTGTCTATCTAAAGAATCTGTTTTCATGCAAACTACGCAATTAGTAATAGCAGGGAACTTAAGCAAAGCAGTTTCAATTTCACCAAGTTCAATACGTAGACCATGAAGTTTTACTTGAAAATCAGTTCTACCAATATATTCAATTTCACCAGAAGGAAGCCATTTAACTAAATCGCCAGTTTTATAAATAAAAGTTCCTTCTTTAAATGGATTAGAAACAAATCTTTCATTTGTCAAGGTATCTTTGTTAAAATAACCAGTAGAAATTCCATCACCGCCAATAAATAATTCCCCAGGCACTCCAACAGGTACAAGATTATACTTACTATCAAGTACATACATTTGAGTATTAGCAATAGGCTTTCCAATAGTAATATCATTTGTAAAAGTTAAATCTTTAACAGAAGACCATACAGTAGTTTCAGTAGGACCATAAACATTGTAAATCTTAGAAGAAGTAAGCCCTTTAAGGTCAGCAAGAAGTTTTTGAGGGAAAGGTTCACCTCCAAGAAGAATACAATTCATATTTCTTATAAAATCTAACTCATTAGAGTCTACCATTAGTAACCCTAGTTTAGAAGGAGTAGTCTGAATAATATCTACATTATGCTTTTGGCACAAAAGATTAAGTTTTTTAGGAATAGTTTGTTCATCCTCATTTGCAAGGACAATAGTCATACCTTTTTGCAAAGGTAACAAAGTTTCTAAAACAAAAATATCAAAACACATAGTAGTAATAGAAACAATATTTTTGTCACTAGAAAAGTCAATTTTTTCACATATTCCAGCAATAAAATTATTAATATTCTGATGATTAATAATAACCCCTTTAGGTTTTCCAGTGGAGCCAGAAGTATAAATTAAATAAGCAAAATTATTAGATGCAATAGGTATATGAACATCAGTTGTATCAAACTTGTTGAAAATAGAGTCATCAAGAGCCACACTATTAGAAAGTTTTAGTTTTTCAATCAAAGTTTTTTGAGATAATATAATATTAACATTACTATCATCAATCATATATGAAATTCTAGAGTTAGGGTAAGATGGGTCAATAGGCAAATAAGCAGCACCTGCTTTTAAAATGCCCAGCATTGCACAAATTAACTCTAAAGAACGTGTTACTAATACCCCAATAAAATCATTGATCTTAACCCCATTTTCGATTAAATAATGGGCAATCTGGTTTGACTTCTCATTAAGTTCTTTATATGTTAATTTATCATTACCAAAAATAACAGCAGTTTTATTAGGAGTACGATATACTTGTTCATAAAACAAAGTAATATAATTCTCATAATTTCTATAATCCAACTTAGTATTATTAAAATCTTTCAAAATCATATTTTTCTCGGCAGTAGAGAAAATGTCTATATCACCAATTTTTACGTCAGAGTTATCCACAATTCTTTCTAAAATGTGGATAAAATGATTAGCTAACCTTTCTATTGTGACTTTATTAAATAGTTTAGTACAATATTCAAAGTTTAATTTGAAGTTATCTCCAGAAGGTACAACCTCTAAAGACAAATCAAACTTAGAAATTTTTGTATCTGGAATAACAAACTTAGCATCCATACCTTGAAAATCTAAAGTAGGCAATCCATTATTTTGGTATGTAAACATCACATCAAAAATAGGATTTCTACTACTATCATGAAAAATTCCAAGGTCATTTACTAAAACATCAAAAGGATATGTAGAAAAGTTTATAGATTTAATGCAATTATCCTTTACAGTACTTAAAAAATCAGTAAAATTCATATTAGAATTAACATGATTTTTAAGAGGTAATGTATTAACAAACATACCAATAATATTAAGGAATTTATTTGAATCTCTACCAACTATAGGAGAACCAATAACAATATCTTCCTGAGAAGAATATCTATTAAGCAAAACATAAAAAGCAGAAAGTAAAAGCATATAAGTAGAGACATTTAGTTTTTTAGCAAGTTCATTTATTTTATTAGCCTCTATTTCAAGGCAAATCTTTTCACCTTCAAAGCTCTTAGTAGCAGGTCTAGGGTAATCAAGTGGAATATTTAAAGCAGGAAGGTTTTCTAAAGAATTAATCCAAAAATCTTTAGCTTCATCTAATAAACCATGAGAAAGATGATATGATTCTTCTTCAGAATAATCTATATATTCAAAAGGTAAATTACATAAAACCTCATCATTATACAATTTGCAAAGTTCGCTTGCCAAAATTTCAAGAGATAGCCCATCACAAATAATATGGTGAAGGTCAAATAAAAGTGCATAACTATTTTTTGAAGTGTTTTCTAAGTTACATTCACTTTCTAGATTACAAGAGTTTTTAAGTAAATCACATTCAGCTTCTAGGTTACAAGAGTTTTTAAGTAAATCATATTCAGCTTCTAGGTTACAAGAGTTCTTAAGTAAGTCACATTCAGCACAATTATTATTAAAGGTAACAAAACGGCACCTAAATAGTGGAGCACATGAAAAGTCAAAAGGTCTAACAAAATTTTTTAAAGCCTCTTCAATACCTCCAGATTCATATTTTTCCTCAAAACCAAAGCAAACAGAGTCACTTATTTTTTGGAAAACCTCACCATCTTGAATAACAAAATATGTACGTAAACTAGAATGTCTTTGTATTAATAATTGTAGACATTCATTTAATTTTTTGATATCTGGTTTTTGCTTAAAAACAATAGCACCAGGCATATTGTATAAGGTAGAGCCTTCACCTGCCATTTTAGAAGAATAATAAATTCTCTTTTGTGCAGAAGAAGTTGGATATAAATCTTTTTTTCTGTTAGTATTACTGCAAGAAGTATTGTAGTCTTCAGTATAAGACATAGTATTATCTTTAAGACAGGCATCATAAGCATTATTATCTGAAATATTTCTAGAAGTAGCAATATTAGAAGTATTATAAGTAGAGCTACTATTAGAAATAAGTTCATCAACAAGTAGGGCTAAAGTCTCAATATTTTTAGCATCATAAATATCTCTTACAGTAACATCTGTGTCAAATTTGGCACAAATAGATGTAGCAAGATTAATAATACACAAAGAATCTAACCCAATATTAAAAAATGAGTCTTTAATTCCAAAACAGGTATTATTAACAAGCCTAGAAACAAGCTCCCAAATATATTTTTGGGTAGAAGTTTGAGGCATTTCAACTTTAGAAGACTTAAAAGAATTAATAGTGTAATTATTTAAAGCCTTTCTATCAATTTTGCCATTAGGAGTAAATGGTAGTTTGTCTAATATAGTAAATGAAGAAGGTATCATATAGGTAGGTAAATAGTTAAGTAAATAATTTTCCAGTTCAGAAACGGAAAACTCTTTACTAGAACTAATAAACGCATTTAAACTAGACTTAGAGCCACTATCTTTAATAATAACAGCACATTTAATGTCAGAGCTTTTATCAAAATTGCAAATACATTCTTCAATTTCACCAAGTTCAATGCGAAGCCCCCTAAGTTTAACTTGATTATCTGCCCTTCCATGACATTCAATAGAACCATTAGGAAGCCATAAGCCTAAATCGCCGGTTTTATACATAATAGAATTTTCTTTAAAAGGATTTTTAATATACCTTTGGCAAGTTAAATCATCTCTATATAAGTAGCCTGCTCCAACACCATCTCCAGCAATATAAATTTCTCCAACAGTATTAATAGGAAGTAAAGAAAGACCATTATTAACAATATAAACTTGAGTATTAGAAATAGGTTCTCCAATATTAATACTTTCAAGATTAGTAACATCTTTAATAGTAGAAAAAATAGTAGTTTCAGAAGGACCATAACCATTATAAACAGTACAGTCAGGGCTAATATTTTTTAACTTGTCTACTAAAGACTTTGGAAGTTGCTCACCTGCAAGCATAATATATTTAAGTTTACTAAATCCATTCATACTTAAAGATTCAATATGAAAATTCATAATTGAAGGAGTAGACTGAATAATTTCAATATTATTATCCATAATTAAACGTTCTAGTTTCAAAGTAATCTTTTGTTCAGACTCATCGGTAATAAAAAGTTTAAGTCCTTTACATAAAGAAACTAAAGTTTCAAAAGCGAAAATATCGAAAGAAACGGTAGTAATTGAAACTATAGAATGATAAATTCCATCATTCAAATAAGCTATTTTATCAATCATAGAACTTACAAAATTCGACAAATTTCTATGAGTAAGCATAACCCCTTTTGGTAGTCCAGTAGAGCCAGATGTAAAAATAATATAAGATAAATCATCAGGAGATGAAATATTGTTAATATTATCACAAGGTAAATCGTAAATATTTTTATTGTCTAAATCTGCGAAAATAGTGTCACCATCAAAGCAGATATTTTTAATTTTTGCTTCCAAATGCTTAGAAGTAATAAGTATAGGGCTTTTACTATTAGTAAGCATGTAAGAAATTCTTTCTTCTGGATATTCAGGGTCAATTGGAATATATGCTCCACCAGCTTTAAGAACAGCCAAAATAGAGACCATCATTTCAAAAGATCGACTTTGCATAACACCAACAATTGAATTATTAGAAACACCATTAGTTCTTAAAAAATAAGCTAAACTATTAACTTTTTCATTAAGTTGTTTATAAGTAAGAGAATTATTTTTAAAAACAATAGCGATATTATCAGGAGTTTTTGAAACTTGTTCTTCAAAAAAAGCAATAATATTTTTGTTTTCATCATATTTTAAATATGAATTATTAAAATCATATAAAATTACTTGCTTTTCCTTAGGTGTAACAATTTCAATATTACCAATAGTAATAGGTTTGTTTAATTCTTCAGATTCGGAAGAAAGTTTTATATTACTAATATTAGCTTCTTCTAACTCAGAATTAAGTTTCATAGTATTAATAGTAGAGACTTTAGAGGTAGACAAGATTTGCTCAATAATATAGCAAATTCTATTATGAATATTTAAAATATCAGATTCATCATATTTATTTAGTCTATAATCATAAGCAATATTCAAACTACCAAAATCATTCATATCAAACAAATGAATTTGTATAGAATCTGCAACATTATCATTACAAGTCCATCTAAGTTCAAAAGGAACAATAGAAGTCTCCTTATTAGCCTTAGTATTTTGGTAAGAAATTAAAATATCATATAAGTTAGGTTGAGAAGGATTAGTTTTTCTAATAAACTCCAAAATATTTTGATAAGGATACTTTTGATATCTAAATAAACTAAGGGAATCAGTAGCAATTTTTTTCATAAAGTCCAAAACAGGTAAGTCATTATCTAATAAAAAACGAATAGGCATAGTACTAATAAACATTCCAGGAGTATTCTTTTCAGCAAAATTAGAACGATTAAGAATAGGAGTACCTAAAACAAAATCATTCAAATTAGAGACTTTTCCTATATAAATAGCATAAACAGCCATAAAAAAATTAAAAACAGAAACCTTATTATCAGAGCAAAACTTAGTAATTAACTCAACTTGAGATTGAGGTAAAACAAATTGCTTTCTAGCTGCACTGCAAGACTCTTTAGCTATATTTTTAGAAGAAGGAATAACACCAAGTTCTGGAACAGTAGAAAAATAACTCTCCCAGAAAGCCTTAGCCTTTTCAAACTTAGAACTTGTTAAATATTCCTTTTCAGAATGAATATAATCAATGTAAGAGGTTTGTAGTTCCTCACAAGTTTCACCTTTAAGTAAGTGAGAATAAATATTCATAGAAATACTACCAATCAAATTTGAAGAGCATGCATCAACAATAAAATGACTAGCACAAAGAATATATCCACCAGTACCATTAGGTAAACGAAACATAATAAAATTAAATAAAGGTTTATTAAAAATATCTAAATGAGTTGAAGCAATCCTTTTTTCTAAATCTTCCAATCCTTTTAAATCATTTAAATCTAAAATAGGAATATTAAAGTATTCTATTTCCAAAGGACTCAAAAACCTTTGCTTAATTTCGCCATCATCATTTAAAAACAACCTTATTCTAAAATTATCACTTTGTTTAACCATAATATTAATAGCTTTTTCTAAAATCTCAAAATTTACAACCTCATCAATCAATACAGTTCCACATATATTATTTATACTAGAACCACTAAAGTATTGTTCAGTTACCCAAATTGATTTTTGAGGGTTAGTTAGGTCATAAACTATCTCAGAAGTTTTGCAATTGTTTTCCATATCGATCTTAATATTATTTTCAATAGGGCTTTTCATATTATTTTTCATGCTATTTTCGATTTTATTTTCCATATATTAACAACATCCTTTATTATATTTTATTTTTCATATATTATATAATAAATTAAAATAAATACAAGTCTAAGTTTTGGTATTTTTTTGAAATTTTAAGTATCATATTTAAATTATCACTACACGAATATTAATATTTATTTTTTCAAAGTTCTTTACTGGCTTCGCCAATCGCTCTGGGTCATGTCCACACTGGGAGCTTCCCTGCGCAGAACTTTTCAAAAATAAATATTAATATTCTGTGTGCATTTCTAATAAAGATAGTCTAATACTTAAAATTTCAAAAAAATACCAAAACTTAAATATATATAAACATTGATTAAAAAGTAATAATATGGGAAAAATAGAATTATAGCAAAAGAAGTAGGAGGTAATTATGTATAGATACAAAAAATCAGAAAAAATAAGACTAAGAAGAATAATGATAATATTTGGTATAATGATACTAACATCAATATTAAGTATATCATTATATAGAATATATGAAGGAATAGAAATTGATACATATGGGAACATGCAAAATTCGAATATACAAGCAATAAGAACAATAAAAACAGTAGATGAAGTAAAAGAACAAAGTAAACAAATAGCAGATGTAGTAGAAGAAGTAACATCATGTGTAGTAGGAATATCAAAAATAAAAGATGCAGGAAATACAGTATTATTAGCAGATGGAACAACTAAGCTAGGCTTAGGTACAGGGGTAATAGTAACAGAAAATGGATATATATTATCAAATGAGCATGTAACAGGTGCAAAATATAGTAATTGTTATGTAACTTTAGAAAATGGAAGAACATATACAGCAAATGTAGTATGGTCAGATTCAAACATAGATTTATCAATATCAAAAGTAAATATAAAAAACCTACCATATGCAAAATTAGGAGATTCTGAGAATATACGAACAGGGGAGACAGTATATGCTATAGGTAACCCAATAGGTTATGAATTCCAAAGAACAGTAACATCAGGAATAATAAGTGCAATAAATAGAACAATAAAAATAGAAGAAACAATACCAGTAGGAACAGGAAATACAAAAGTTGGAACAAATGAAAACACAAATGGTAATGTGACATCAGCACAGAATGTAATATCTGGAGGAAACTCAGTACAAGAAGGAGATACAATACCAGCTAGTAGTAAAAATTCCGAAACTAAAACAACATATATGGAAGATTTAATTCAAACAGATGCAACAATAAATCCAGGAAACAGTGGTGGTCCACTAATAAATGCAGATGGAAATATAATAGGAATAACAACAGTAAAAATAACATCTGCAGAGGGAATAGGCTTTGCAGTACCAATAAACATAGTAAAGCCAATAATAGAAAGATATCAAAAAGAGGGTAAATTTGAAGAAGCAAAACTTGGAATATTTGCATATGACAAAGAAATGATACCATATATAGATTCAAAGGCAGAGCAAAATAAAGGTATATATATAGCTCAAATATCATTAGACTCAGCAGCATCTAAAACAGGACTAAAAGTAGGTGATATAATTACAAAAATAGATGAATTGGAATTAAGCAAAATGAGTGACTTAAGAAGTTATATTTATACAAAATCTCCAGGAGATACAGTAACATTAACAATATATAGAAACAATAAGGAAGCTAAAGTAAATGTACAATTATCTGCAGGATAAAATAGAGAGAATTTGAGAATTTGGGACGGAGCAAATTGGGACAAAAATGTCCTAAAAGGGACAGACCAATGTAATAATATTATAGTATTCTAGTTGCACGACAGGCAATTGTATATGTATTAGAGTCAGTTAATAGCTGGCCCTAATACAGTTTAGCGTAATAGTAACAAACTTTTTTGCTAGACAAACAAATTATTACAAAAATGTCATGAAAAAGACAAAAAGTTGTAAAAAATGCACAAGAACGTACTTCCGTAACTAAGTAGAGGAGGTAAGAGAAAAATAGAAAAAAGCTACCATTTACAAGTAAAAATAAATATGTAAAAATACAAATAACGAATTATATAAGAATTTCAGTCATCCAAAATGAACTTAAGAGAACAAAAAGGCTTGTCTTTCACGAGAGAACAAGATAACTGACCTTTTTGTTTAAAAACAAACATAGGAATACAAGAAGGGCATACCATATAGTTTAAAAGCAAACACAAAAGGACAAAAAGATAGTTCCTATTGTTCGTTTTGATGAGAAGGAAGGAAAGGTAGAAACATGGAGAAAAAGAGTAAAACAAGCAAAAAAATGTTTGCGGGGGGGGGTAGCATTACTGACGATAATATCAGTAATAGCAATACTAATAACCACATATAGTAAGCCCAAAATTACAAATATATTAAACAATGCAGAAAATACAAGAGCAATGACATATGATAGGGTGCAAGAAGGAGAGGAAAAAGTACAAGTAGAAAACGAAGCAGGAGAGCTAAAAGATTTCGACTATGTACAATTTGATGCCTTCTTTTTAAGAGATTTAAATGGAGATGGATATGCAGAAAGTATAAGAGGAACATGTAAAGAGATAGGGAAACAAGACACTCTTTATATGGAACTTAATGTACTTACAAAAGGATATCTAAAAAATGGAAAAATAACAATAAATAGAGATAGAAACTTCTATTTTGAAACTGCCATTGTAAAAGATAAAGAGATAAAGCAAAATTACATAGGTACAAACATAGATGTAATAGAATTAAATGATATAAAAAATGGAACTCAAAAGTTATTAACAGGAATAGTAAAGAGTGGAAATTACGCATATAATAAAGCAGAAGCAATAGGAAGTAACATAAATAATTATAGTAAAATAAATAGTATAACTTTAACAGGAACACATGTAGAAGAAAAAGAAGATGGAACAACAGTAGAAACACCAATACAAAAGACAGTAAACTTTAATATAGATTGGTATGGAACAGTAGGATGTACAATAACAAACACAAGTCAAACAAGTAGACTATCAAATACAATAAATGAAGCAAAAGGAGAGATAAGCTTAGGGTTTAACATAAATATAAAAGAGACCAAAGAGCAATTAAAAACAAAAACATCACAAATAAAAGCAGAAATTCCAGAATTAAATGAATATGCACCAATAAGAGTAGAAGTAACAAACACAAAAGTAACATATGAATATGATGGAGAAACAAGAATATTAACAGCAACAAGTGAAGGAACTGTAACAGAAGATGGTACAATATCATCATATCCATCAAATAGTTATAATGTAATAGTAACATATCCAATCGAAGCATATGAGAGTCTAGGAGTAGATACAGTACAAATAAAAATACCAGTACAAGCACAATATTTCGGTTATAATAACCCAAATAATGAATTCAAAAATCCATATCCATCTAATATAGACAGAACTACAATTGTAGTAAACTATAGAGACCCAGCTCCAACACAGCCATCAGAGCCATCAAAACCAGTAGTAAGACCAGCAAGAATAGATATACAAGTGGGGAAATATATAGCACATCCAAAATCAAGATACATAATATCTAAAGAAAAGCCATTAAAAATATATAATGAATTATCAGAAAAGGAAATAGAAGATACATATATAGTTAGGTGGTATGGATACACAGGAACATATCCAGCAGAAGTAGGGATGACATTTAAAGATGGACAAAACATAACAAGTGATAAATTCATAAAAACAAATCAAAATGAAGAAAGTATGGAAAATGTAAGTAAAACAGTAGGAATATACTTTACAGATCCAAGAAATATGTTAGGAGAAGATGGAGAAATAAAAGTATATGATGCAGAAACAGACATATTATTAGAGACATTTACAAAAGACAATTGGAGCAAATACAACAATTTATCTCCATACAAATTTAAAGTTGGAGTAAAACATATAAAAGTAGTAACAAGTAAAGTAATACCACAATCATCAATAAGTATATACTTATTAAAAGAAATAGATGACGAATATGTAACACAGAACTATACAAAAGAGCAATTTAATGAATTTCAGTATATAAAATCAACATTAGCAGGATATTTAGGGGAACAATATTTAGGAACAGACATAAATCAGGCACTTTATGAAGCACCAATAACAGAAATCGGATTAGTTGCAAGTCATACACAAATGTCAACACAGGAAACACAAAAAAATGAAATATTCACAATACAAGCAAAATATTATGAAAATAGTAATGAGATAAAATGGACAAATGGTACATTTTTATTAAAGTTGCCAAAAGAGATAATAAATGTAGATATAAAAAATATAACTATAGACAACCCAATGGTACAAATTGTAAGCTATGAACAATATGAGGAAAATGGAAATATCTTTATAAAAATAATTACAGAAAATGAAGTAGAACAAACATATAAAATAAAGGTAAATTGCGATATAACACCAGACCCAAGAATAGCGACAACAAATAAGCAAGTTGAATTATACGCATTTAATGAAAGAGGTACTAAATATAATAATGAGACTCAGGACATTTATGATGTAAATAATAACTTAGTAACAACAGATATAATAGGAAAAGCAAGCCAAAGTTTACAGTTAATTTCACCACAATCATTATTAACAAGCCAAACAGCAAGCAATTATGATGAAAAGGCAAGTATAGCAATAGCCCCACAAGTGGCAAATGTAACAAAAGCACAAAGACAAGCAAAATTAGATATAAGTATTTTAAACAATTATGCAGGCACAATAAGTGAAGTAAAGGTATTAGGAATAATACCAAGCACAGGAAATAAATACATAATAAATGGAGAAGACTTAGAGTCAACATTCTCAACACAGTTAATAGCAGAGAGCCTAAAACTACCAGAAACACTAAAAGAAAAAGCAACAATATATTATTCTGAAAATGAAAATCCAAGTAGAGACTTAACAGATTCAAGCAATAAATGGACTACAGAGCCAGAAGACTGGAGCAAAGTAAAAGCATTCTTAATAGATATGGGCAAATATTCATTTGCAAGAGGAGAAGAAAAGCACATAACATATGAAATAGCAATTCCAGAAGGAGTGGAATATAATCAAATTTCATATGCACATCATGCAATATTTTTTAGTTTAGACACAGAAAATGGAAAATACAGAACTCAAACAGAACCAAACAAAATAGGGTTTAGAATAGCAAAACAATATGACTTACAGGTAACTAAATATCAAAAAGAAACACAAAAAAAAGTACAAGAAGCAACATATTACATTTGGGAAGAAGGGGAAGAAGAAGGAAAAACAAAAACAACAAGCATAGAAGGAAACTTTATATTACAAGGTTTATATGTAGAAAGAACATATTGTATGCAAGAAATAAAAAGTCCAGTAGAATATGAATTAAATGCAGAAATAGTAAAATTCACAACAAGGGAAGAAAATGGAAATTTAACAGCACAAATAATAGAAGGAAATACAAGAAGAATAGAAGTAATAAAAGAAGAAGGAAAAGATTACAAAGTAGCATTAGATGTAGAAGATGAGGTAAAAGCAAATTTAACTATACTAAAATTGGCTTTGCCAAAGGAAACAGATGAAGAAGGCAACTCAAATGAAAGTACAAGTAGTAATCAGAGTGGAAGTTCAGTTGAGGGAACAACAGCAAATTCAAGCGATAGTACAGCAAATGCAGAAGAAAATACTATAACAAAATTATCAGAAAATTCAAGCAATACAGAAGAAAGCCAAGGATCAACGCCTCTTCAAGGAATACGTTTCAAGCTAACAGGAGCAGGCTTGCCAGAAAAAGGAAGAAATGTAACAACCAATAGAGAGGGAAAAATAAACATAAAAGGACTAAAAATAGGGGAAGAATACACTTTAGAAGAAGTAAAAGCTGAAGGGTACTATTTAGCAAGACCAATAAAATTCACAATAACAAATAATGAAGGAAACTATGTAGCAAACATAACACAAGGAACAGTAAAAACAAACACAACAACCACAGAGAACGAAATACCAACAATAAACCTAAGTATAGAAAACGAACTAATACCAACATATAACCTAACAATAAAAAAAGTAGAAAAAGGAAACGAAGAAAACCTATTATCAGGAGCAAAATTCAAACTAATAAAAGATGGAAAAGAACTAGGAAGATATGAAACAGGAAAAATTGGTACAACAGATGAAATAGGACAAGCAGGAATAGTAACAATACCAGACTTATATGCATTTGAGGAAAGTAGACAACTAGAACAAACATACATATTACAAGAAACATTAGCACCAGAAGGCTTTGCAAAACTACAAGACATAGAATTCAAAGTAACAAAAAATGAAGATGGAACATACAGCCTAAGCAACACACAAGGAACAATAGCAAACACACAAATAGAAGGAAATAACATAACAATAACATTAGCAGACAGCCCATCATTTAAGCTAACCAAAACAGATAGCGAAACAGGGGCTTTATTACCAAACACAAAATTTGTAATCTATAATATAGACGAAGCAGAAGTACCAGCAAAAAATAGCAAAGGAGAACTAATAGGAACAAAAGAAATAATAGATGGAAAAGAATACAACATTGTTATAACAGATGAAAATGGAGAAATTACAGCAGACTTACCACAAGGCTTATACAAAGCTGTAGAAGTACAAGCTTCACATGATAAATACATTTTAGCAGATGCAACTTATTTTGGAATTGGGGCTTCAAGAGAGGCTCCAGAAATACTAGCAACAGAATGGGCAATGTCAATAGGAGGATTGGGTGAAGAGTATATAAATTCAGTATGTGCCACTATAGATGGAGGGTATATTGCAGGCGGATATTTTAAATCAGATGCCATTCAAGTAGGAGAATATAATATAAAAAATAAAAGAGATGATGGTGGTTCTGATGGAATCTTAATAAAATATAGTAGTACAGGAGAAATAGAATGGATAAATTCGGTATCTGGAAATATAGACGAAGAAATAACATCAGTAGCACAAACTGATGATGGAGGATGTATAGTTGGAGGATATTTTTCAACATCCAAAATAGATTTAGGAAATAATGTAACATTAACAAATGGAACTAGTAATTTAGCAGGTAAACCTGTAAAAGATGCAATGGAAGGAATGTTAATAAAATATGATAGTGAAGGAAGAGCACAATGGGCGAAGACAATAGGAGGAACAGGAAGTGAAAATAAAGAAGATAGAATAACAGCAGTAACACAAAGTAGTGATGGAGACTATATTATTGGAGGAAACTTTAAATCAAGTAGTATAGAATTAGGAAATAATGTATGTACAAATGCTGGAGACTATGATGGTATCATAGTAAAATATGATAGAGAAGGGCAAGTAAAATGGGCAACATCAATAGGAGGAAATAAAAGTGAAAAAATAAAAGCTGTAGCATCAACAATAGATGGAGGTTTTATAGTAGGAGGGACGTTTACTTCTAAAAACATTGAAGTAGATAAGTATACATTAACAAATGACAAAGGTTGGGAGCTTTCAATGTTAATAAAATATAGTTCAAATGGAGAAGTTGAATGGACCACAACAATAGAAGAAAGTCAAAATGAAATAAACACAGTAGTTTCGACAGATGATGGAGGTTTTATAGTAGGTGGTAAATTTAAGTACATAATAAAAGCAGGAGATGTTACTTTAACAAATGCGAGCGATTTTTATACTGATGGTATGATAATAAAATATGATAGTGATGGAAAGGTACAATGGGCTAAATCTATTGATGGAACAAAAGATGATACAATAAATTCAATAATTCAGATAAATGATGGAAGTTATATAGCAGGTGGAGAGAAAAATTATAAAGGTCAATTAATTAATTATAGTAATGATGGAAAGGTAAATTGGCAAATTGGAATCGCAGAAAGTGGAACATTTGAACATATAAAGTCATTAACATATACAAAAAATGAAGAATTAATAATAGCAGGAGAGTTTACTACTAGTAACGGAATGATGATTATAGGAGAACATAAATTGTATACCTATAGTGATTTTGATGGAATAATGTTAATAAAGTATAAGAATAAAGAATTACTTAATATTGTAACTAAACTTGAAACACTAATAGGAGGAAATGTGGGTTCAGTAGTCGCAACTAGTGATGGGGGATATATATTAGGAGGAGACTTTAATGGTAGTATTCAAGTAGGAAGTTATACTCTAAAAAGTGCAGGAAGCTATGATGGAATGATGATAAAATATAGTAACCAAGGAAAAATAGAATGGGCAAACTCAATAGGAAACAATAAAGTAGATAAAATAAATTCAATTATTCAAACAGAAGATGAAGGTTATATAGTAGTAGGAAGTTCTGAATCAGGGAGTATTCAAGTAGGGAGCTATACTCTAAAAAGTGCAGGAAGCTATGATGGAATGATAATAAAATATAGTAGTCAAGGAAAAGTACAATGGGCAACTTTAATAGGAGGAAGTGGAGATGATAGAATAGATTCTGTATGTTCAACAAAAGATGGAGGTTTCATAATAGGTGGCAGGTTTTCTGGTAGAATTCAAATAGGAGATTATTCCAAAACAAGTAAAGGTAATTGGGATGGAATAGTAATAAAATATAATGAAGAAGGAAAAGTAGAATTTGCAACTTCAGTAGGAGGAACAGGTTATGATTATATTACCTCAGTAGCAGAAACGAAAGATGGAGGTTATATAGTAGGTGGATCTTTTAGTAGTAATATCCAAGTAGGAGCTTATGCCCTAACTGGGCAAGGTTCTTCAAATGGAATAGTAATAAAGTATAATTCAGAAAATAAAGTTGAATGGGCAAAATCAATAGAAGGAGATAGATATAATTATATAAACTCAGTAACTGAAACAATAGATGGGGATTATATAGTAGGAGGATATTTTGATTCAAAAGAAATAAAAATAGGAGACTATACTCTAATTAATGCCAATGAAGGCAAAGATGATGGAATTATAGTAAGATATAATAAAAAAGGAGAAGTAAAATGGGCGAAATCCATAGGAGGAACACAATATGACACAATAAAAACAGTTTTATCAACTAGTGATGGTGGATATATAGTAGGAGGAAGTTTAGGTAGTACTACTAATATCCAAGTAGGAAGTTATATTTTAGCAAATGCAACCTCTAGTTCTAAGGGAATGGTAATAAAATATAATGCAGAAAATAAAGTTGAATGGGCAACTTCAGTAGGAGAAGGTGTAAGTTTATTAGTAGGAGAAGGTGTAAGTTCATTAGCAGTAACAAGAGAAGGGCAGTATTTGTTAGGAGGATATAATACTAGGAAAATAGCTATTGAAGTAGGAGTACCAGAACAACAAAATGTAGTAGTAAAAAATAAAATAAAAACCTTCAAAATAACTACAGGGGTAGAAGAAATAGATGGAGTAAAGGGAGGAACTATTTCAGGAGAAGGAAGAAGCAAATATGAAGAAGTAAAATATGGTGAAAATAGTACGAAAGAAATAAAAATGATACCAGATGAAGGCTATGAAATAGTAAAAATAACAATAAATGGAGAAAGAGTAGAATTTGAAAAACAAGAAGATGGAACATATACATTACCACAATTTACAAATATGACAGAAGACAAACATGTGGTAGTAACATATGTAGAAGCAAATAGAAAGTTTGCAATAAACAAAAAAGATGCAAATGGAATAACTCCATTAGAAGGGGCTAAATTCAAAATAGAGCAAATAGAAGAAAGAGAAGAACCAACAGGAGTAATAGGCGAAATACAAAATAATGGACAAGAATATATAGAAACAGATGAAGAAAAAGAGATAACAGGAATGTTAGGTACAATTGAAGCAAATGGAGCTAAATATAATATAGTTCCAGACAAAACAAAAGAAGTAACAGACAAACTAGGAGAACTAACCAATAATGGAACATACTATTTTGCACAAAATGAAGATGGAACATTAGAGCCAACAAATGGAAAAACATATCAACAAGCAAATGGAGGAACTGCAGGAAAAGGAAATACAACAGCAAATTCATATATAGCAATAGATTTAACAGAACTAACAGGAAATTATGTAATAGTAGTAAATGCCAGAGCATCAAGCCAAAGCAGTTATGACTATGGATATGCAACAATTACAAAAACACCAACAGCGCCAACATATAATTCAATTACAGGAAGATTTATATACATTTCAGGGACATCAACTACAACTACTACAGCAAAAGACTACAATTCAATAGTATTAGAAGGAGGAAATACATATTATCTGCATTTAGGGTATAGAAAAAATGCAAGTACAGACACAGGAGAAGACAGAATAGTAATAAACAGTATTAAGCTATATGAAGCAAGTTATGACACATACAATTTTGACACAATAGATGGAAAATATGTATCAAACAATCAAGGAAAACATAGCACAACAGCAAACTCATACATTCCAATAGACTTAAGAGATAAAGAAGGTAAAGTAGCAGTAGTAGTAAATGCAGAAATATCAAGTCAAAGTAGTTATGATTATGGATATGTGGCAGTAACCCAAAGCACAGATAGACCAGCATATAACACAACTACAGGAAGATTTATATACATATCAGGAACACAAAGTGCAAAAGACTATACAACAATATTAGATGGTGGAAGAATGTACTATTTACACTTAGGCTATTACAAAAATGCAAGTACAAACACAGGAACAGACACATTTACAGTAAATAGTATAAAAACATATGAAACAAAACAAGTAACATACAACTTTAATACAGTAGATGGAAAATATATATCAAGCAACCAAGGAAAAGCAAGTACAGTAGCAAATTCATATATACCAATAGACTTAAGTAGCAAAACTGGAAAATACAACATAATAGTAAATGCAGAAATCTCAAGTCAAAGCAGTAATGATTATGGATATGCAACAATAACGCAAAACACAACTAGACCAACATATAGCACATCAACAGGAAGATTTATATACATATCTGGAACACAAGTAGCAAAAGATTACACCACAGTATTAGAAGGAGGAAAAATATACTACTTGCACTTAGGCTACTACAAAAATGCAGACATAGACACAGGAACAGACACATTTACAATAAATAATGTAGAAGTAAAACTAAATGGAAGTGACCTATATAACACAGAAGTAGTAACAGACAAAGAAGGTCAAGCATTTGCAAATTTACCAATAGCAAGATATACAATAACAGAAATAGAAGCACCAGAGGGGTATGAAATACTAAATGCCTCAACAATATATGAAATGAAAGAAAATGAAGCAAATGAGGTAACAATAACAAACACAAAAATACCAAAATTAATAGTACATCATTACCTAGAAGGAACAGGAAAAGACGGAGTAGAAGCAGTAAAACTAGCAGAAGATGAAGAATACAAAGGAACAACAGGAGGAGAATACACAACGAAACCAAGACTTGATTTAGATAAATATGAACTAATAAAAGACGAAAATGGAGAACCAGTAATACCAGAAAATGCAAAAGGAACATATACAAAAGAAGTAGAAGAAGTAACATATTACTATGCAAAAAGACCAATACCATTAACAGTACACCATTACATAGAAGGAACTGTAACGCCAGTAACCTTAGCAGATGGAACAACAGCAAAAGATATAACAAATCAAGGAAATGAAGGAGAAAACTACACAACACAAGCCTTAACACCACAAGAATTAGATGAAAAATATGAATTAGTAGAAACTCCAGAAAATGGTACAGGAACGTATGAATATCCAGAAGTAGAAGTAACATATTACTATAAACAAATAGAAAGAAATCTAACAATAAACAAATATGCAGAAGATAGAACAACACCATTACAAGGGGTAAAATTTAAAATAAACAATGATGGAAAATCATATATAACAGATGAGCAAGGAAAAATAAATGTAACATTACCAGTAGGAACATATGAAATATATGAAGAAGAAGCACCAGAAAATTATGAAAAACAAGAAGGAGTAATACAAGAAATAGAAATAAATAGGCAAACACCAGAAAAAATAGAAATAAACATAACAAATGAAAAAACACCAGCACAAGTAATAGTACATCATTATATATACAACAGAGAAACAGGAGAATATACAACAATAAGGGTGCCACTGGCAGCGACACTAGAAGCACAAGATGAAATAATAACAGGAGTAGTAGAACAAACATACATAACAAGTGAAAAAACAAATCTACAAGCAAACTACGAAGTATACAAAATACCAGAAAATGCAAGTGGAACAATGACCAAAGAAACAAAAGAAGTAACATACTATTATGCAATAAAAGACGCAGAAATAACAAGCAGTGTAGCAAAAACAGGAACAGACAAAATAACATCAAAAGACGAAGAAGTAAACTACAACATAAACTACACAGCAACAATTCAAAATTACCAAGGAAATGCAGAGGTAACAATAACAGACACATTACCATACAAAATAGACCAAACAAAATCAAACCTAAATGGAGGAACTTACAACGAAGAAAATCAAACAATAACATGGAATGAAAGAATAGAAAACATAGACACAATAGCAAATGGTAATAAAGAAATAGAAATAACAAAAAACATAACAGTAGTATTTACAAACCTAGACACAAAAGTACAAACATTTACAAATACAGTAGAAGGAAACATAAAACTAGAAGAAACTAAACAAGAGCAACCAACCCAGCCAGCAGAAAAAGAAACACAGACTGAGTTTATTAAAAATATAAAAATAACAAAAACATGGAACCATACAAATAACATCTACGAAAGACCTACAAAAGTAATAGTACAAGTAAAAAATGGAAACACAGTAGTAGCAGAGCAAGAAATAACAGTAGCAAATGAAGAAACAACACAAGAAATATCACAAAAAATAGTACAAGAAACAGCAAAGAAAACAACACAAAAAACAACACAAGAAACAGACCAAGAAACATGGAGCTATACATTCACAGGACTACCAAAATATGATGAAAACGGAAATGAAATAGAATATACAGCAGGAGAAAAAGAAGTAACAGAAGGAGACCTAGTGTACTACAATACAAGAATAGAAGGATTAAACATAACAAACACATACAATGGACCAATAATATCTTCAAACAAAACAGTAACTACAGAAAATAGTAAAAACTATGTAGTAGAAGGAGAAAAAGTAACATATACAATAACAGTTACCAATACTGGAGGAGTAACAAAAGATGTAGTAGTCAAAGATACAATCCCAGAAGGAACAACATTTGTAGAAGGTTCAATCAAAGTAAATGGACAATCTGGCTATGAACTAAATGGAAGCCAAATAGACTTAAGTACAAAAACAGTACAAGACTTAGAAAGTGGAATAATAGTAAATGTACCAG